>PLAI01000231.1 GCA_003134075.1 Methylocystaceae bacterium
TCCAATGACTCGGGCCACTAGTATGGAATCGACCGCGCCTTTGCGCAGCGCGCGTCCGAGAAGATCGACACCCGAAATCCTGGTGTGAGCGGAGAAAGGCACGATCCGCGCGTCGGCGCTAATGTCGGGCGCGGTCATGCCATAGCGGCTCTTCGCCAGAGAGACGATCGAACGGCCTTCCGGCGTTTCATCTGCGAGCGAGGCCAGCATGACGGCCTCCGCTAGACCCTGCTCCGACACGTTGCCGATCGGGATGAACTCATCGGCCATGCGGTTGCCGAAAGTGATGGTGCCGGTCTTGTCGAGCAGCAACGTGTCCACGTCGCCCGCCGCCTCCACCGCGCGGCCAGAAGTGGCGATGACGTTGAAGCGGATCAGGCGATCCATGCCGGCGATGCCAATCGCCGACAGCAACCCTCCGATCGTCGTTGGAATCAGGCAGACGAGCAGCGCGATCAGCACCGTCACCGAGAGAACTGTTCCCGAGTAGCCGGCAAGCGACCAGAGCGTCACGCAAACGATGAGGAAGATGATGGTCAATCCCGACAACAAAATCGACAATGCGAGTTCGTTGGGTGTTTTCTGACGCTCCGCGCCTTCGACCAGCGCGATCATGCGATCAATGAAAGTCGAGCCGGGCGCGGCGGTGACCTTCACCTTGATCCAATCGGAAAGAACCGTGGTTCCTCCCGTCACCGCCGAGCGGTCGCCACCGGCTTCGCGAATGACGGGAGCGGACTCGCCGGTAATCGCCGACTCATTGACCGAGGCTACGCCTTCGACGATTTCACCGTCGCCGGGAATGAGATCTCCAGCCTCGACGAGAACGATGTCTCCAACCCTCAGGTCAAGCGCCGAGACACCCTCGACGACGCCCTTCATCCCGCTCTTGCCCTCTGGATCGATTAGTCGCTTCGCATGGGTGTCGCTGCGCGTCCTGCGAAGGGCGTCGGCCTGCGCCTTGCCGCGTCCTTCCGCGACGGCTTCGGCGAAGTTGGCGAACAGCACCGTAAACCACAGCCATGCGGCGATCTGGCCCGAGAACAGCGCGACGCCGTTGTGCGTGACGAGATCGCGGACAAAAAAGATTGTCACGACCGCCGAAACAGCCTCGGTCACGAAAATCACAGGATTCCGGGCAAGCTCGCGTGGATCGAGTTTACGGAATGCGTCGATCGTGGCGCGCCTGATGATGGCCGGATCGAACAGGCCAGGTGCGACGACTTTGTGAGACATGGAAGAAACTCCGCTCAGAAGGTTTTGCCCGCTTGCATCAGGAAGTGCTCGACAACAGGACCCAGCGCGAGAGCCGGAAAGTATTGGAGCAGGTACAGGATGACGACGACGCCGAGCAGCAAGCCGACGAACAAGGGGCCATCCGTCGGGAATGTGCCTGCCGAGGCGGGCGCCTTCTTCTTCTTGGCGAAAGAACCCGCCAGCGCCAGCACCGGAATCACATAGGCGAAGCGCCCNNGCGAAGGCATAGAGAATCTCGGTGAGGCCATGCGGTCCGGCATTGCCCAGACTATCGAGCGCGGATTTCACCATGACCGACGCGGCGGAGAAGCCGAGCACGGTGACGGGGTAGATCAGCACCGCCAGCATCGCGAGTTTCATTTCGCGGGTTTCGATCTTTTTGCCGAGATATTCCGGCGTGCGTCCAACCATCAGGCCCGCGACAAAGACGGCCACGACGGCGAGGACGAGGAAGCCATAAAGGCCAGCGCCAACGCCGCCGGGCGAGATGCAGCCGAGCAGCATGTTGAACAACGGCACGAGCCCGCCGAGCGGCGTAAACGAATCATGCATCGCATTGACCGCGCCGGTGCTGGTGCCCGTCGTGGCGGCGGCGAAAAACGCGCTCATCGCCGTGCCGAAACGAACTTCCTTTCCCTCCATGTTGCCGCCCGCGGGATCGACGCCGATCGCTGTCAGCAACGGATTGCCGTTCGCTTCGGCCCAATAGGCGACGCCAATGCCAGTGACGAGCACAATGCCCATGGCGATGGCGATCGCTCGTCCTTGCCGGAAGTCGAAAACCGCGCGTCCAAATGCGAACACGGACGCGAAGGGGAAAACGAGGATGGCCCATATCTCGAGCATGTTGGTGAAAGCGTTGGGGTTTTCATAAGGATGCGCGGAGTTGGCGTTAAAGAAGCCGCCGCCATTTGTGCCAAGCTCCTTGATCGCTTCCTGGCTCGCCACTGGGCCAATGGATATGATCTGCTTGGCTCCCTCGAGCGTGGTCGCTTCGATAGAGCCAGCGAGCGTCTGCGGAGTTCCGAACGCGACGAGCGCAAGAGCGACGATGATCGCCAGCGGCAGCAATACATAAAGCGTCGCGCGCGTGAGATCGACCCAGAAGTTGCCGACGGTCGCTGATTCCGCGCGAGCAAAGCCACGCACGAGGGCGAAGGCCATGGCGAGACCAGTCGCCGCTGAGACGAAGTTATGGACGGTCAGCCCCAGCATTTGCGTGAGATGACTCATTGTCGTCTCGCCGCTGTAGTTTTGCCAGTTGGTGTTGGTGATGAAGCTCATCGACGTGTTGAAGGCGAGATCCGCCGGAACCGGATCGAAGCCTTGTGGATTGAGCGGCAGAACATTTTGCAGCCGTTGCAACGCATAGAGCGATAGAAAGCCGACGAGGCTGAAAGCGAGCATGGCGGTCGCATAGACCAACCAGCTCTGTTCGCGCGCCGGATCAACGCCGGAGAGCTTATAGAATGCGCGTTCGACTGGAATAAGAACGCGCGAGAAGATCGTTCGCTCGCCCGCGAGCACATGCGCGATATAGGCGCCGAGCGGAACCGCGGCGACGATCACGGCCGCAAGCACAAGGACGATTTGCGCCCAACCAACGATAGTCATGATTTCACCTCGTTGAACCCGGACCGACTTTTAGAATTTTTCGGGGTGAAGGAGCGTATAGACGAGGTAGACGCCAAGCACGAAGGCGACGCAGAGGCCGATAATGGGCTCATACATGGAGCGCTCCCCTCAAAGATTTGCGCAGGCGCGCGCATAGGCACCGACCAGCACAAATAAAAAAACGCCGAGACCGACGTAGATGAAATCGGGCATGATTGACTCCTATTGCGCGACCGCGAAAGGGATATAGAAGCAATCACCATAAGGGCGCCATTCCGAGTTTGGCGTCGCCCTATAAGGAATTCATAAAGGCGACCGCCATGTTGTCGCGCGCGGTAAAATTGCACGTCATCGAGCAATCATGGAAGAACGCGCGGTTCGCGGCGAGACGTTCGTCATCTCTGATAGTTGCCCGCGAGCAGCGAACTCTAATTCCTGCTCGCGCAGGGGCAATTATGCACTTGACTTAGCAACAAAGCGTGAGCTAGATAATGGGCGACAGGCCGGCGACAGAGTGCGAAGTTGACGAGAAGGAAATCGAGATCACGCCCGATATGATCGCGGCGGGGAGGGATGTTATTTCGAGCGTCTGGCTTGATTTTACTGGTCCGTTGGGAGCGTCGTTATGGGATTCAACTCTGACGCGTGCCTATCTGGCAATGAGGGAAGCTCGGCTAAAATCGCATCCTTAATTAAATAAAAAGCGTCAGTAGCGGCTTTTATTCTCCTAAGTTCTTCCTTGAGAGCATCTGTAGTTATCGGTTTAGCCGCTATCGTGAGTTTTTTTGGTGCGGTAATTTCGAGCCTGCCTAAAATGCTTGGAATTTCCAACGAATTAAGCCATGGATCGTGAATGACGCGGTTTCTTAGTTCATTGGGAGCGCGAGCATCGTCGGCAAATTTGTTCACCCGCGAAATGAGTTTCTCACTGCACTTTCTGACTTTCATTAGTGCAAGAAGCGCGGACAGTCGCGTGTGAAGAGATGTCAGTTGCGACGTGATGCAGGCGCCATATGCCTGCGGCGTGTTGGCGAGCGCCCAAATCGTTTGATTGATGCCGTATTCAAGGCTGGACCAATTGGTTACAATGCGCGCGATCAACTCCGCGTATTCTGGCGGGAAAACAAGATCGCTAGGCGGTTGAGTTGGTTCGGCCATGAGGACGCCCTCTAATGCAGGATGAAAAAGAAACGCAGCAGTTGGAAAGCGAGACGCTAAAGCGTCTTCTCTCGACGCCGCCCCAACCTAAGATAAAAAAGGACGCCAGCGCGAGTCCGAAAAAGCGCGGGCGCCCGGCGAAGGCGAAAACGAGTTCAGAGCATAGCTGACTACAGCCTGCATATGCTCTGCGCTGCAAAGCAAAGAGGCCCGCATGAAAGACCCTAATCCGCGTTTGAACACGGTAAAGCTCGCTATTCGGCTTCTTCTGGCAGCGGCCAACCCATGGTCTGGAATGTCTCGCGAAGCTGTGAAAAGAGGACCATGGCAACCGATTGATCCATATGGATGGCCACGGTGGTGGCCGGCAGGTGCTCTGGAGCGCGTATCATTGGATCAGGCAAAAGTGATGCGACAAGTTCAACCTTTTGATCATCGCGCACGGTAACTTTAAAAGAGCCGACCGCGCGGTCTGGCCGCAAGTTCTCTCCATATGCAAGGGCTGTTTCGTTCCCGAATCCCATCTGAACTCCCCATCAATCTGTTTTGATCGCACGCTTCTCCCGACGCCGTGCGCTTCGCGCCTTCTGTTTAATCGTCTTCGGTTCAACGAGGCTGGTTATACATTAGCCGCTTGCCTTCGGCGCCCTTGAGCGCACGAGCGGCGCGCTCTGTGTCTTCGACGCCGAGCTTCGAACGGTTGTTATGACGGAAATCAAACTCCGCGAGATAGCGATGCAAGTGAGCCTCGCTAACGCTGTGATACGTTCCGATGATCCCACGCTTGAGGATCGAAAAGAACGCCTCCGCCGTGTTCGTATGGGCGAAGCCGCCAAGGCGCGCGTATTCGTTGGCGCTGTGGTTCACGGAAAGGTGGTTGGCGAACTCCTTGCCGATCTTCGGATACAGAGTATCCATCCGGCGTAGCAC
>PLAI01000080.1 GCA_003134075.1 Methylocystaceae bacterium
CCGTCTTGATGCCCATGGCGCGTAAAGCGGCAAACCGGTCCTTGATATCCGGTTTGACGATATCCTTGAGATGCACGACGCCAAGCAGTCGACCATTCTCGGATACGGCGAGTGGCGTGCCGCCCGAGCGGGAAACGCGATCGACCGCTCGCTTAAAGTCCTCGGGCCCCTGGTCCCCGGCCAGACCTGCCTGCCCCAGGATGGAATCGACCGCGCCTTTACGCAGCGCGCGTCCGGGAAGATCGACGCCCGAAATCCTGGTATGAGCGGAGAAAGGCACAATTCGCGCGTCGGCGTCCATGTCGGGCGCCGTCAGGCCGTAGCGACTCATCGCCAGAGACACGATCGAACGCCCTTCCGGCGTCTCGTCGGCTAGCGAGGCGAGCATGACGGCTTCCGCTAGACCCTGGTCAGACACGTTGCCGATCGGAATGAACTCATCGGCCATGCGGTTGCCGAAAGTGATGGTGCCGGTCTTGTCGAGCAGCAACGTGTCCACGTCGCCCGCCGCCTCCACCGCGCGGCCAGAAGTGGCGATGACGTTGAAACGGATCAGTCGATCCATGCCGGCGATGCCGATCGCCGACAGCAGCCCACCGATGGTCGTCGGAATCAGGCACACGAGCAGCGCAATGAGCACCGTGACGGAAAGAACCGTTCCCGAATACCCGGCAAGCGACCAGAGCGTCACGCAAACGATGAGGAAGATGATGGTCAATCCCGACAACAGAATCGACAACGCGAGTTCGTTCGGTGTTTTCTGACGCTCCGCGCCTTCGACCAGCGCGATCATGCGATCGATGAAAGTCGAGCCAGGTGCGGCGGTGATCTTCACCTTGATCCAATCGGAAAGAACCGTGGTTCCTCCCGTCACCGCCGAGCGGTCGCCTCCAGCCTCGCGAATGACGGGAGCGGACTCACCGGTAATCGCCGACTCATTGACCGAAGCCACTCCTTCGACGATTTCGCCGTCACCGGGAATGAGATCGCCAGCCTCGACAAGAACGATGTCCCCGATCCTCAGATCGAGCGCCGAGACGCCCTCGACGACGCCCATCATGCCGCTCTTGTTATCGGGATCGATCAGCCGCTTCGCATGCGTATCGGAGCGGGTCTTGCGCAGCGCATCGGCCTGCGCCTTGCCGCGTCCTTCCGCGACAGCTTCTGCGAAGTTGGCGAACAGCACGGTAAACCACAGCCAGGCGGCGATCTGCCCCGAGAATAACGCGACGCCGTTGTGCGTTATTAGATCGCGGACAAAAAAGATTGTCACGACCGCCGAGACAGCCTCGGTCACGAAAATCACCGGATTGCGCGCAAGCTTGCGTGGATCGAGTTTATGGAACGCGTCCATCATGGCGCGCCTGATGATGGCCGGATCGAACAGGCCGGGTGCGACGACTTTGTGGGACATGGAAGAAACTCCGCTCAGAAGGTTTTGCCCGCTTGCATCAGGAAGTGCTCGACGACTGGACCCAGCGCGAGAGCCGGGAAATATTGGAGCAGGTACAGGATGACGATGACGCCGAGCAGCAACCCAACGAACAAGGGCCCGTCCGTCGGGAAGGTGCCGGCCGAGGCGGGCGCTTTCTTCTTGGCGGCGAAAGAACCCGCCAGCGCCAACACCGGAATCACATAGGCGAAGCGCCCGAGGAACATCGCGAGGCCGAGCGTGGTGTTGAACCACGGCGTATTGCCGCTCAGGCCCGCGAAGGCCGAGCCATTGTTCGCGTTGGTCGAGGCGAAGGCATAGAGAATCTCGGTGAGGCCGTGCGGTCCGGCGTTGCCCAGACTGTTGAGCGCGGATTTCACCATAACCGACGCGGCGGAGAAGCCGAGCACGGTGATCGGATAGATCAGCACCGCCAGCATGGCGAGTTTCATTTCGCGGGTTTCGATCTTCTTACCGAGATACTCCGGCGTGCGTCCAACCATCAGCCCGGCGACAAAGACCGCGACGACGGCGAGAACGAGGAAGCCATAAAGGCCCGCGCCAACGCCGCCGGGCGAAATGCAGCCGAGCAGCATGTTGAACAACGGCACGAGGCCGCCGAGCGGCGTGAACGAATCATGCATCGCATTGACCGCGCCGGTGCTGGTGCCCGTGGTGGCGGCGGCGAAAAAGGCGCTCATCGCCGTGCCGAAACGAACCTCCTTGCCCTCCATGTTGCCGCCCGCGGGATCGACGCCGATCGCTGTCAGCAACGGATTGCCGTTCGCTTCGGCCCAATAGGCGACGCCAATCCCGGTGACGAGCACAATGCTCATGGCGATCGCGATTGCCCGTCCTTGCCGAAAATCGAAAACGGCGCGTCCAAATGCGAACACAGCGGCGAAGGGCACAACGAGGATGGACCATATCTCGAGCATATTGGTGAAGGCGTTGGGGCTTTCGTAAGGATGCGCCGAATTGGCGTTAAAAAAGCCGCCGCCATTGGTGCCGAGTTCCTTGATCGCTTCCTGGCTCGCCACTGGCCCGATGGATATGATCTGCTTGGCTCCCTCAAGCGTGGTCGCTTCGAACGATCCGGCGAGCGTCTGCGGGGTTCCGAACGCAACAAGTGAGAGTGAGACGAAGATCGCCAGCGGCAGCAATACGTAAAGCGTTGCGCGGGTCAGATCGACCCAGAAGTTTCCGACGGTCGCAGATTCCGCGCGCGCAAAGCCACGCACCAGCGCGAAGGCCATGGCCAGACCGGTCGCCGCGGAGACGAAATTGTGAACCGTCAGTCCTAGCATCTGAACGAGATGACTCATTGTCGTCTCGCCGCTGTAGTTCTGCCAGTTGGTATTGGTGATGAAGCTCATCGACGTGTTGAAGGCCAGATCCGCCGGAACCGGGTCGAAACCTTGCGGATTGAGCGGCAGAACACTTTGCAACCGCTGCAATGCATAGAGCGAAAGAAAGCCGACAAGACTGAAGGCGAGCATGGCGGTCGCGTAGACGAACCAGCTCTGTTCGCGCGCCGGATCGACGCCCGAGAGTTTATAGAATACACGCTCGACCGGAATAAGAACGCGGGACAAGACAGTGCGCTCGCCCGCAAGCACGCGCGCGATATAGGCGCCGAGCGGAATAGCGGCAAGGAGCACGGCCGCAAGCACGAGGGCGATTTGCGCCCAACCGACGATAGTCATGATGTCACCTCGTTGAATCCAAACCGTCTTTTAGAATTTTTCGGGGTGAAGGAGCGTGTAGACGAGATAGACGCCAAGCGCCAAGGCGACGCAGAGACCGATGATAGGCTCATACATGAAGCGCTCCCTCTCAAAGACGTGCGCAGGCGCGCGCATAGGCGCCGACCGCCAGAAATAAGAAAACGGCGAGACCGACATAAATTAAATCGGACATGATCCACTCCTGTTGCGCGACCGCAAAAGGGATATAGAAGCGATCGCCATAAGGGCGCCATTCGGAATTTAGGATTGGCGTATAAGGAATCCATAAAGGCGAACGCCAACTTGTCGCGGGCAGTATGACTTTACATCATCGGACAATTGTACAAGGCCGCGCCGGCGGCGGCGAATCTTTCGTCATCGAAGCAGGGGCGGGCGGCGAACCCTGCTTCCTGCTCTCGCCGTGCGCGGACATTGGAGCGTCCAATCCCGCCGGCCGTTCAGGCAAATTGGGGAGGTGGGTTTCAAGCAATTTCGCCTTACTGTCATCGATCACATATTGAGCCCAACAAGCCAAAAAGTGTTCGAGTTTTCAAGCTAATTCTCGGTTGGAGACATCGACGAACGACTGTGTCGGTTTACAAGAAATTTATGCCATCGGGCTTTCTTCCATATCGATCTCTTATGCCGTCCGGCCGTACATCCACGCTGCGGTCCACACCCCGGAT
>PLAI01000036.1 GCA_003134075.1 Methylocystaceae bacterium
GCTTCTCGCCGTCACGAAGACGGCGAGCGAGGTGACGAAAACCGTGACCGAAATCGAACGACAAAAGGCCGAGGCCGAGCGACAGAGGGCCGAACGCGATCTGGATATCAGGAAACTTCTCGAGGAAGTCGAAAAGGCCGCCGACCACTATCCCGGCGTGAAGGTTGACAAGGGGCGTAACATAATCGACTTCGGCGAGAAGGCCCGGTTCGAGAAGGCGAAAAGCATTCTCAATGCCGAGCAGGCTCGCCTCCTGCGCGCATTTACTCCCGAGGTGCTCGCGATCGCTCGCGACGAATTGGGGCAGAAGTGGCTGAAAAGGGTGGTCGTCGAAGGGTTCGCCAGTCCAGAGGGAGACTACCTTTACAACCTCAACCTCAGCCTGCAACGGAGCCAGCGAGTCATCTGCGTGTTATTAGCCAGCCCAGCCCCCGGCGAACGTCAGATGACGGATGCCGAACGCGGCCAGATCCGCGACCTGTTCCTAGTTGGCGGGTATTCTTTCAACGGGGCGAAGTACGACGCAGTCCTTGCGAATTTTGACGAAAGCCGTCGGGTTGAGTTGCGTCTAGAGTTCTTGGGAATCGGCGAACCCCGGCCCGCGATCGATGCGGTCCCTCCTGGAAACTTCGGGAAATGTGCGCTGGAGGGATGATGTCGAGCCTAGCACACCTTCGCATCTCCCTCAGGCAAGCGCACGTGGCTTCCTTGGAATGGCTAGGCTTCGATACGAAGGCCATCGACGCGGAAGTGGAGCGACTTCGAAAATGGATCGGAGGGCGTGGCTCCGACAAGCCTCCCGCAGACATTACTGCCGCCGCCCTGAACGCCTTTTATCGTAGCCAAGAACTTCCAAACCTACGTGAAGCACGTCTCGTTTGCTTCGGCTGTCTGGATGCGGTGCTTCCAGACCGACGCAGGCTGATCGAAGACCCCCAAAGATTTCCTGTGTTGCTCGGTGGAGTAGATGACTATCTGACCGATCCGAGGACCTTCAGGAGCTGCTATCGGGGACTGCTGCGCGGATATTTCGGCTACGACCCCGACAACGGGCATGCCGAGGGAAGGCGAAATTGGGAACTGCTCCGTTCCTATCTTCGCGAACGAACGCCCCATACAATCGCGCCGGGCTGGTCGCCAGAATGGGTGGATGCGCTTCAGGCGAATCCCGCAATTTTCAGCGACAATCCAGGCGATGCTTACGGGCCACGGTTGCTCGTCGACGACGACAAACAATTCAGCCAGATGCAGATGGCGCTCGACATCAACGACGCGTCATGGCTGGTTCGATCCGCTGTCTTGGGGCAGATCGAAGCTTCGACAGTCGGGAACGACGACTCGTTTCGAGCCTGTCTCCCAAAGCTGCTCGACCTACTTGCACGCCACCCCTTGATCACGAACGAGGGCTTGAAAAGGCTGCTGGGGCGTTACAGGGCTTGCACGCAATTGGGCGTGCACCCGCGCCTTCGAGACTTCTCCGTCGCGCACTGGGGCAATCCGTGGCTCTCCGTGAACAAGCCAAAATGGAGCTTGGTCGGCGAAGACGTGCGCAGGATGGTCGTCGACTGGCTCAAACTCGATCTCATCCAGCGGTTTTTTAGCCTGCTCGCAGCGGACGGAACGAACAATACGCGTCGCCTGAAGTTTTGGGAGCGCTACCACGCCAGCATTCACGACATGTATTTCGCGCTTGGAAACACTGCGTTCTATCACACGGGCGCCGATTTCAGGGGGATCAAAAAGAAGATGGAGGGACGCCTCCTGAACCTGCAAAAGGCACGAAGTCGTGACAACAATGCTTTCATTATGTGTATCGGTGAACATGTAGTGGTTGAGTTCGGCCTGACTGGAGACGCCTGTTTCATTTTCCGCCGGGACGAGTTGCCATTTGCACTGACAACCCCTGTCAACGGAGACGGCAGTGGACTCAAGGGGACGCCTTTTCTCGAGCGCATGTTGCACATCGATACGACCATCGAGACTTGGGAAGACAAGTTTCAAAGCACCATCGCCAAGCTGATGTCCGTCCATCCTGGAGCCCCTATATCGGGCGGCTCCATCCTTGAAACTGCCACGCCGTCGGCGAGCCCCGTGCACGAGGCTACCCGGACGAGGCCGGCGTCGGATGCCAAAAGCCCGCCAACTGCATCCAAATATGTTGGCGGTTCGATCCTTCAAAATCCAGCCGCTCATTTGGCCGATCGTGGTCGAACTCTGGATGAGCTTTGTCGCGAACGAGGACTCGAGGTTCAGGATTTCCGTGGGCAGAACGGAAATCAATGGGTGCTGACCGACGATTCCGACCCTTCCGTCAGCGCGACGCTTCGTTCTTCGGGCTTCACATACAAATCCGGCAAGGGTTGGTGGCGGAAATAGGCGGTCCGATGCTGAACTGGTTCAAAGGCAAATCCACGACGTCGACGACGGGAAAGTCCTCATGGCGCGCATTCGACGGCGAAGGACTGGTCGTAGCCCCTGACGACGCGCGCCTGCCAGCCCACGCCGAGGACCGAAGGAAGATCGAGGCCACAGGCACGGAGGATCTTCTCGCCCAGCTTGACGACGATGGGCTGACCACGGCGCGGGATGGCGCCGTTCTGTTGCCTTGGGAAAACGTGTTCCAACTGTTGAGTGGGCCAGATCATCAGGACTGCCGGCACCTGCTAGGCCTGCCCAACGACAAGCCTTACGTCCCTGCACTACAAAGTCGCGGCACGCTAACCGACAAGGACTTCAGCATAACGACGCCGGTTTGGTTCGATCGGGACGACAAAAGGTTGCCCAACTTCAAAATCGTTGGCGGCGTCGGTTTCGACGGAAAGGAATGGGGTCTGCTCTCAAGGGAAGTATGGGAAACTCTGGAGCTTGTCGGGCGCTTCCAAAGTCGCCCCGAACCCGAGCGGGACCAGATCTCCAATCGCCGACATTGGGGGAAGATCCGACGGGCGGCAGCCGCCGCTAGAGCCCGGCTTGACGGCTTCCTTTTCCAAAACGTGGTTCTCACCCCAGAAAAGCTCGATATCGCTTTGCGCGCAAACGGCGCCGGCGGCGCCCGTGTCGTCGAGGTAATCCCGAGCTTCGAAGGTGCGCCTGACGACTGGCTCAATCAGTTCGACAAACGGCCCGATGTCCCCGACGTTTACAACTTCCCTACGAATGACGGGATTGTTCAAGTTCTGATTTCCCCATCCGTGAAGACCGTTTTGGCCAGCATCAAACGTTTTCCCGGTCGGCGCGTGGCCGGGACGCGGGCCGAAGCGTTCTTGGTCAATCCCTTCGCTGCGCTGGGCGATGCCGCTTCTGAGACGATCGACGAAGCGCAGTTCATCGGCGCCAGAGAGCGGGCAGGATTACTATTCGAGCACTTCAGCGTGCACATAGAGCGCGATGCATTCGCGTACCCGGCGGAGATCGGGCTGCGGATCGAGTCCCCGAAACCGGGCGGAAACGTTGAGAGCGAGACCCGCCTCTTCGTCGACGACCAAGAGGCGGGTCAATTCATCCGTAGCGTTGAAGCGGCGGTGGCAGCCGACCGCCAGCTTTGCGGATGGGACGGATACGATTTCGAGGTCTTGGGAGATACCGAGCAGGAGATCCAACGTCTCAGGGAGGCGCTGGAGGAGCGGCGCGAACCCCGCATCCTCATCAGACATGCCAACGTTTATGATCTGGGTTCGTACTCCCTCCGCATAGAGGGCATCGGCGTCGAGGAACCTTACTATTCTCCTTTCATCGCAAGGAAGGACGATGGCGAAGGATGGCTCCCCGAGAACATCGTCCCCGTCGTTTCTTGGACGCCAGAAGGTGCGGAAGAAGCCGTCGCGGTTCCGATCACCAGCGAGGCCAAGGAACAGATCAAGGCGAAGATCGACGAAGCGAAGGCTAATGGCGAGGACTCGTTCGTTCTCTCGGGCTTCGACAAGCCGATGCCCGTCCATGAGGCGGAAGCCATCCTCAGGACTTTCGAGGAGGTCGACAAGGATGCCCGCACCGGGAAGCTCGATCCCGAAAAGGGGCCGAACGGTCCGGCGCGGCGACCAAGGAAGCAACTGGTCGTCAAGGCCAATATCCAAAGCATCGATTACGACGAAGCCCGCCGCGACGCGTTGCTGGACGTTCCCAACAGTCCGACTTTGCCGGCGGGATTGCGGGAAGGGATCGTCCTCAAGGATCATCAGCTTTCCGGTGTCGCTTGGCTTCAACATCTGTTCGGTAGCGCGCCGGGACATTGCCGGGGTTCGGTTCTCGCGGACGACATGGGTCTCGGAAAGACCCTGCAACTACTCGTTTTCTTGGCAGCAGCCTTCGAGCGCGATCCTAAGCTCCCACCTGCTTTGATCGTGGCCCCGGTGTCTCTCCTAGAGAACTGGGAAAAGGAGGCAAAGAAGTTCCTGCTCCCCGAAGCGTTATCCCTGCTTACCGCGTACGGCGACTCGCTTTTGGGGCTGCGCGTTTCGCGCGACAACATCGACAAGCAACTTCAGGCGGATGGCTTGGTCAGGTTCCTTAAGCCGGGATGGCGGGGCACCGCCAATGTCGTGTTGACGACTTATGAGACTCTACGCGACCTTGAGTTCTCGTTCGCTGCCGAGAAGTGGTCGGTCATGATCTGCGACGAGGCCCAGCGCATCAAGAATCCGAACGCCATGGTGACGCGTGCCGCGAAGAAGCCCGNNCACGCGTGCCGCGAAGAAGCAGAACGTTATCTTCAAGATCGCCTGCACCGGTACGCCGGTGGAAAACACGCTCGCGGATCTATGGTGTCTATTCGATTTTGTGCAGCCTGGACTGCTCGGAGCCCTCAACGACTTCGGGCGGCGCTACCGCCGTCCGATCGAGGCGCAGACGGACGAGGAGAAGGAGCGTGTCGAGGAACTGAGGAGGCTGATCGCACCGCAGATCCTCCGAAGAACAAAGGATCTGCCGGAAATCGCGCGGGAATTGAAAGGGAAAGTGTTTCCGCCGTGCCCAATCCTGCTGTCCACGTATCAGCGCTCGCTTTACGTCAATGCTACGGATTTGTATCAACGCCGTAAAGATCCATCAGTCGTGTCCCCATTTCAGAATTACCTTGGTTTGATCCAATATTTCCGGCAAGTCTGTACCGATCCCAAGCGGATCGGAATGAACGTCTTCAGGCCCGAGCCGCTGAAGAGTTATAGTGAAAAAGCTCCGAAACTCCATTGGTTGCTCACGACGCTCAGGGGGATCGAGAAGAACGACGATGCGGTTGGCAACAAGGTGATCGTCTTTTGCGAATTCAAGGAAATGCAACGTATGTTGCGCCACTATATCGAGATGGAATTCGGCTTCGCGCCGGATATCATCAATGGGGACACCTCCACGTCGATAAAGAACAGCGCCAGTAGGCAAAAGCGTATCGACGCGTTTCAGGCCAAGCCGGGGCTCGGCATCCTGATACTTTCACCGGTTGCCGTCGGTTTCGGCGTCAACATCCAAGAGGCCAACCACGTAATTCATTACACCCGCAACTGGAATCCGGCAAAAGAGGATCAGGCCACGGACAGGGCATATCGTATCGGCCAAACGCGCACGGTCTACGTATATTGCCCGATCGTTTACGCGGACGATTTCACCACCTTCGATGTCAAGCTTGATAGACTGCTGTCGGTCAAGCGCGTCCTTGCAACGGACATGCTCAATGGCTCAGGGGATGTTCAGCCGGGAGAATTCAACTTCTCGGATCTCACTCCCAAGGACGCCAGCGAGGGTTTCCCCAGCGAGATCACGTTGGACGATGTGCTGGGAATGCAGTGGGACTACTTCGAATGTTTGGTCGCCGTGTTATGGCAAAAGCGGGGATACAGGAACGTCTACCGTACTCCCAAACACGACGATGGCGTCGATGTGGTTGCCATCACTGGGTCCGATGGCGACTTGGTTCAATGCAAGACGAGCGGCACCGATGACGCGTCGCTTGGCTGGGATGCCGTCAAGGATGTTGTCACTGGCGAAGCTGCTTATCGCGCGCGCCATCCCGGTGTCGTCTTCCGGAGGATTTGCGTCACTAATCAGTTTTTCAACGGCACGGCTAAGAAGCATGCCGACCTTAACGATGTCGAACTTTTGGACCAGTCGGATGTTTGCGCCTTGCTAAGGGATTTCCCGATCGCGATGCATGACATCGAAAGGCTCCTTTACACGACTTGGCACTAGGAGACGATCGAGATTCTCCCCACGTTCGCCTCGAAGACCGCCCGCGCGAACCCTGGCGGGGTGACGCTGCGGACGCTGGCCCGTTCCTCGGACGGCGGCAGGTCGCGGATGTAGAGGGGCCGGAACGCAGGAATCTCGCGCTTTTCCGGGAAGCGGAAGCCGCCGCCGGCCCAGAGGCAGGTTCTTTTCAGGTAGTCGTCGCGATGACCACTCGGCCAGCCGCCGAATTCATGAGGGTGGAACGAGAAATCCGGCTTGCGCCAGTAGGCTGAGCACGGAGCCTTTGCCCGCGTTCATCAACGCCACGGTGTTGCGCGCCCACACGGGAATGTCGCCGCTGCCGACCCACCTCGACACCGTCTCCCTGGTCGTATCCCTCCGCAGTGGGCC
>PLAI01000342.1 GCA_003134075.1 Methylocystaceae bacterium
ACTTGATCGCGCCCTTTCGCTGTCTCCCGATTACATCGCGCTGGGGCCTATCTATCCAACGCTGCTGAAGAAAATGTCTTTCGCGCCACAGGGGCTGGAGCGTCTGGGCGACTGGAAGCGACGCATCGGCGACATACCGTTGGTCGCCATCGGTGGACTGACGCCGGAGCGCGCGCGGCTCGTGTTGCGGGCNNGCGAGAATGCACCCAACTCTTCGCTTTCCGTTTCGCGCCGGAGTTTGCTAAGCCCTCGTCTGGGAAGGACGCTGTTTTGGGGCGAGCCGCTCCCTGGGGAGACGGCACAATGCTCTCGGTAATTCTTCTCGGCTACGAACTCCACCGCGCGGACGGCGGGTCGCGACGCGACGAACTCGTTCTGCGCAGCCTCGCCTCGCTCGTCGAGGGCGCCGTGGACGGGCTCATTGCCGATGTCGCGCTGGTCGGCCCCAACGGCGCCGGGTTCGGCAGGCTCGCCGACGAGGCCGGCTGCGTCATGGTCGAGAACGATGCGCCCGCCAAAGGGGCCGCCGAAGCGCTGGCGGGGGCGCGGCAGTCCAATGTGTTTTTTTTCCTTGCCGGTCACGCCATAGATCGAGGCTTCATCGAGGAAGCCCGCGACGCCATCGCTTTCGGCGGGCTAAAGGCGGCGCGGGTGTTGCGGGGGGCGCCCGAGAGCCTTTTGACTCGGTTGGCGCCGAGTCTGGCGCGGCCGGTCGGCCTACTCGCGCGCAAGGAATCGATCATCGAGGCCGAGGCGACGGATCTGACAAAACTCGCGCGCCGTCTGCGCGGCGTTGATCTGGTCGCGCATGCGCGAAAGTGCGTCTAGATGCGCGCGCGTGCGCGAAAATGCGCGCCGCTATCGGCTCGAAAACGTGTTGCAGGAGTCGATTTGACCGGACTGCAGGCCGCGCTGCAGCCATTGCACGCGCTGCGCCGAGGAGCCATGCGTGAAGGAGTCCGGCACGACGACGCCGCGCGAGGCCTTCTGCAATCGGTCGTCGCCAATCGCCTGCGCGGTCGCCACGGCCTTTTCGACGTCGCCCTGCTCCAAAAACTGCCGCTTGGCGTTGCCGTTGGCGGCCCAAACTCCGGCGAGACAATCCGCCATTAATTCAATGCGTACCGACAGCGCATTGGCCTCGGCCCGGCTTTCGGCGCGCTCCTGCGCCTGATGCACTTTCGGCAGGATGCCCAGTTGATTCTGGATGTGATGGCCCATCTCATGCGAGATGACATAGGCATAAGCGAAATCGCCGCCGCCGCCGAAGCGCGTTTTCATGTCGCGAAAGAACGATGTGTCGAGGTAGATTTTACGGTCGAGCGGGCAATAGAACGGCCCCATCGCCGATTGCGCCGCGCCGCAGCTCGATTCGGTTTGGCCGTCGAACATGACCAATCTCGGCGGCTGAAACGCGATGTTCTTTTGCGCTGGCAGAACCTGCGACCAAACTTCTTCATTTTCGCCGAGAATCTTGGCGACGAATTGCCCCATCTGGTCGGTCGGCTGGCCGGTCGTCCCGCGCTGGCTCTGTCGCGGAGCCGTGACTTGGCCGCCGCCGCGCATGTTGTTGAGCATTTCCGCGCCGCCGATCAGCACCGCCGGGTTAATGCCGGTCATGTAGCCGATGAGGCCCAAAATCACGACCGTGCCGAGGCCCAAATGGCCAGCCCCGATGCGCGAGCCGCCGCCCGCGTCCGCATATTGATCGCCGCCGCGACGGTCTTCGACGTTTTGCGAACTTTGAAAATCTTCCCACTTCATCGCCGAAGGCTCCAGCAGCGTCGTTCCGCCAGTTACATAGCAGCGAACCGACCCAATGAGTAGAGAGCCGAAGCCGCCGCCCGCGATTTTAGTAGAGCCCCCCGCCAACCTTCTGATCGATGTCCTGCGGCGAGTGCTGCGCCGCGCCGCCCCCGCCGCTATAAGAATCGGGCGGCGCCGTTCCGGGTTTGAACGCCTCGAGAATCGAGCCTTGGCCCGAAGAGCGCATCCCGGAATGCGGATCGACCGAAATTAGTTTGATGCCCGGAGGCACGCGGAAGGGAACGTCGGGCTTATCCTTGAGCGCGACCGTCATGAAATCGCGGAAGATCGGCGCGGCGTAAAGCGCGGCCTGAGCATGATCGCCCATCGAGCGGGGCCGGTCGTAGCCAATGAAGACGCCGACGCAAAGATCCGGAGAATAGCCGATAAACCAGAGATCCTTGGCCTCGTTGGTGGTGCCCGTCTTGCCGGCGAGATGCTTGCCGACCGCCTTGATCGCGACGCCGGTGCCGCGCTGAATCACGCCTTCCATGATCGAAGTGATCTGGTAGGCCGTCAACGGGTCGATCACCTGCTCGCGCTTGTCGATCAGCTTGGGTTCGTTCTGATTGTCCCATTTGGGCGCGTCGCAGCCGAGACATTGCCTGTCGTCGTGACGGTAGACGGTATGACCCCAACGGTCCTGCACGCGATCGACCAGCGTCTCCTTGATCCGTTTGCCGCCATTGGCGAGCATCGAATAGGCGGTCACCATGCGCATCAGCGTGGTTTCGCCGGCGCCCAGCGACATCGCGAGATAGGGCGGCATGTCGTCGTAGATGCGGAAACGCTTGGCGAATTCAGCGATGATGGGCATGCCGACATCCTTGGCGAGCCGCACCGTCATCATATTTTTCGAGTGCTCGACTCCATAGCGCAACGGATGCGCGCCACTGCCGTGGCCGCCTTCGAAATTTTCCGGGGTCCACATGGTTCCGTCGGCTTGCACGATGGAGATCGGCTCGTCGAGAATCTGCGAGGACGGCGTGTAGCCGCCGTCGAGCGCGGCCGCGTAGACAAAGGGCTTGAACGAGGAGCCCGGCTGACGCAATGCCTGCGTCGCCCGGTTGAACTCGGACTGGTCGAAGGAAAAGCCCCCGACCATCGAGAAAATGCGCCCGGTATAGGGGTCCATCGCCACCATGGCGCCGGAAATTTCGGGGATCTGCCGCAGGCGGTATTGTCCGGCGCGGCCCTGCATGGGTTCGACATAGACGACATCGCCGGGCGTGAGCGTGCCGCGCACGCCGCGGCCGGCCCAGCGCATGCCGTCGACCGGCAGAACGCCGGTCTCGCGTTCGCGCGCCACCTCGCCGGATTTTTCGCGCGGCGGCTGCAGACCGATGCGAGCCTGCGCCTCGCTGGCGTCGAGCACCACCGCCAGCCGCCAAGGTTTTACGTCGCCGAGCGCCGGAATCGCCGCCAGCTGCGTTCCCCAGTCGGACGAAATGTCGATATGATTCATGGCCCCGCGAAAGCCGTGCGCCTCGTCGAAGCGCACCAAGCCATCCGCCAGCGCCTTCCGCGTCAGCGCCTGAATCTTTGGATCGAGCGTTGTTCGGACGGACAGACCGCCTTCGTAGAGCTTTTTTTCGCCGTAAAGATCAAGCAATTCACGCCGAACCTCCTCGGCGAAATAGCCCGCCACGTAAGTGTTTGGCGAGAGCACGCGCGGGTTGACGCCAAGCGGCTCCGCCTTGGCCTTGGCTCCATCCGCGGGCGAAACGAATCCGTCGGCTATCAATCGGTCGATCACGTAATTTCGCCGCTCGATGGCACGATCACGGTGCAGGAAAGGGTGATAGTTGTTCGGCCCTTTCGGCAAGGCGGCGAGATAGGCCGCCTCGGCGATGGTCAACTCGTTGACCGATTTGTTGAAATAATTGAGCGCGGCGGCGCCGACGCCGTAATTTCCGAGGCCTAGATAAATCTCGTTGAGATAAAGTTCGAGAATGCGCTCCTTCGAATAGGCCGCTTCGATGCGAAACGAAATCAGCGCCTCGCGAATTTTGCGTTCGATCGAGCGTTCGTTTCCGACAAGGAAGTTTTTCGCCACCTGCTGGGTGATCGTCGATGCGCCCTGCACGTGCCGGCCGCCTTGGGCGATCACCATCAAGGCGCGGCCGACGCCCTCGGGGTCGATGCCGTTATGTGTATAGAAATTCTTATCTTCCGCCGAGATGAAAGCCTGCTTAAGCATCGGCGGAATCGCCGAACTGGGCAGGAACAGCCGTCTCTCATGCGAATATTCGGCGAGGATGGAGCCGTCGCCGGCGTGGATGCGGGTTGTGACCGGCGGCTCGTAGTTGCGCAGTTGCGCCGTATCGGGCAAGTCCTTGTCGTAATAAAACACCACGCCCGCGACGACGACCGCGCCGATGAGGAAGACAATCGTCCCCGTCGCGAACAAAAAGCCCAGAAATCGCACGAGCAACCGCATCAAATCCATCCTCGTCGCGGCGAAGGCGTTCGCCTCGCGGCCTTGGTCCTTGATCTCGTCGTTAGCCTCTCGGCGC
Organism: Methylocystaceae bacterium; assembly: GCA_003134075.1. GTDB lineage: Bacteria > Pseudomonadota > Alphaproteobacteria > Rhizobiales > Beijerinckiaceae > Methylocystis. The sequence goes on from PLAI01000342.1 coordinate 4,323, forward strand.
GCGCCGATGTTTCGTTCGCCGACGGTTCGACGCATGGACCATGACGGCGAACATAGGCAAATCATGGCCGCGACCACATCTTTTTCGTGCGCGGCCAACTCGGGCAGCCGGTCGGCGCGATCCATATAAAACCGCGCCGCTTATTTGCGAACCCCTGCTTACATCCCTAGCGCGGTTCAATCTAGGGGCGCGCGGCCGAAAGCGACGCGCTGATTTTCATGCGTTCCCGTATCGAGGAGACGCGCCTGCCGCCTATCTGCAGTAATTTCGTGGCTTATTATGGGCGAGCGATCCGAAACGCCTACTTGGTCGAAGCGCGCGCGGCGTTGTCACGGGCGCTAAAATAGGCGTTGATGGCGTCCACGGTGGTTCGCGCCGCGCGTTCGCGCCATTCCGGCGAAACGAGGTTGGCGAGATCTTTTGCGCTGGATAGATAGCCGAGCTCCAGCAGCGCCGAAGGCACGTCATGCGCCTTCAACACAACGAAGCTCGCCGATCGGCTCGGGTTTTTGTTGAGACTGCCGGCCTCTCGCCACTTGCTCACCAACGAGGCGGAAAAGTCTCGCGCAAGCGCGCGGGTCTCGCGGCGGGTCAAGTCGAACAGAATGTCGCCTATCTCCTCGGCCTCGGCCTTTTGGTCGAGCCCAGCCGATTGGTCGGCGAAATTTTCGTTCTGCGCGATTTTCGCGGCTTCGGCGTCCGAGGCGCGCGAGGCGACAGTGTAGACCGTGGCGCCTTCGACGTTGGGCGAGCCGAGCGTGTCGGCGTGAATGGATAAAAACAGCGCGGCGCCGTGCTGGCGCGCGAAGCGCACGCGGTCGTCGAGGGCGATGAAGACATCGTCGGAGCGAGTCAGCAGCACGCGCAAGCGGCCCTGCGATTCGATCGTCGCCTTCAATGTCTTGGCGAATTCGAAGACAATGGATTTCTCCAATTCGCCATGTTTGCCCGCCGCGCCCACGTCCACGCCGCCGTGGCCGGGATCAATCACAACGAGCGGCTTCTCCGAAACGTCGCCAGGGGGCGGGCGCTCCACGACGGGCGTCGGCGCCGCCGCCGCGGACTTTTCAGCCGCGCCGCGCGTGTGTTCCGCCGCAGCTTCCATGAATTTAGCGGCGTCCACCGGCGCGAGGTCGATTTCCAGCCTCGCGCCCTCCGCGCGCGTAACGCTCTCCGCGCGCAAGACCTTGGCCGGACGGGCGAGTTCGATCACGATCCTGGAGCGGCCCGGCGCGAATTGCCCGAAACGATAAGATCTTATCAGCGACGATGACGCGCCTGCGGCTCTCGCGGAGACGACCTCTCGCCCCGACATCGGATCGAGCGGGAACGCCACCTCTGGCAGATCGACAATGATTCGGTCGGGCTCCGCGACCGCGAAAGTCTCGACGCGGACCGGCCCGGAGAGTTCGAACAATAAACGGGTTCCGCTTCCGTGCTGGTCGACCCGCGCCGCGATCGCCGATCTCGTCACCCGCGCCGATCTCGTCATCGGCGCCGTGCTCGTCCCCGGCGCCGCCGCGCCGAAGCTGATCACCCGGGATATGCTCCGCCAGATGAAGCCGGGCAGCGTCTTCGTCGACATCGCCATCGACCAGGG
>PLAI01000150.1 GCA_003134075.1 Methylocystaceae bacterium
CCGCCTTGCATCTGCCGCGACATATAAACCCATACGCCGATGAACAAGACCAGCGGCAAGGCGTTCAGCAGCAGCGACAACCAAAAGCTGTTTTGATCGCCGGAAGGCTTGGCGCTTATCTGAACTTTTTTCGACTCGAGCTTCGACACTAGGTTTGGGTCGTTGGGCACATAGGTCGCGAAGCTACGATTGTCCGAGAAATGGCCCGTCACTTCATTGCCAGAGATCGTGACGTCGTGAACCCGCCCCTCATCAATCTGCACAAGCAGTTCGCTAAATGAGATGTCGCGGATGGACGTGCGTTGGCCATTTTGCTGGAACACCAGAAACGCCACGGCGGCCAACCCCGCGATGACGATCCACGGTGCGTATTTCTGCCAATTCGCTTTCATCTCGCCTCTCTCCTGTACGATCGCCGCCGCCGAATGAGCCGGCGATAGGGCCGCCGTTTGTTCTTATTTTGTATGCGGACCCAAGTTTCACGTCCAGCGATTATGGCGACCCCGCAACGAAAGGGCAGGGTGGCGGAGTCGCCAAATTAAGTGCATAATTCGCCAAACGGCGAGTTCCAAATGATAAAGATCGTTGTAGCCGGGATAGACGGCTGTCTTGGGTCCGCCTTTATCGGGCTGACTGACACGCTGACCTTGGCTCGCGACGCGATCATGCGCACCACCGGAGTCGAGGCGCCATTCCAAATGGTGACCGCGAGCGCGGACGGCGCGGGCATTATCGACGGATTTGGACACCGTTTCGAGGTCGCCACGTCCTTCGAGGAAATTTCCTCCTGCGACGCCATTCTCGCCCCGAGCTTTCAACCGGACGAAACGGGGCAGGCGCCGTCGATGTCTAATCTCTCCGGCGTCGCGGCCTGGATCCGGCGACAGCATTCGCGCGGGGCCTTGGTCTGCGGCGCCGGAACGGGCGTGTTTTTGCTTGGCGAGGCCGGTCTGCTGGACGGACGCAGATGCACGACGGGTTGGCGCGGCATCGACGAATTGAAGCGGCGATATCCTCGCGCCGACGCGGCGCGCGGCGCCAGTTTGATCGAAGATCGGCGTGTCGTGACCGCGGGGCCGCCCTTGGCGTGGATCGATCTGGCCCTGCACAGCATTCGCGCGTTATGCGGTGACGCAGCGGCGCGCATCGCCGCGGAATTCACCGTGCTCGACGCCTCTTCGAACGAGGATTCCCTTTATCAGCCGACCGGTTATCTCTCGGGCCTCAATCCCTTTCTACTCGAAGCAGAGCGAATCGTTCGCCAAGCCGGCGACAAACCTCTTTCAGCTTATGATCTTGCCCGCGCGCTCTCCACGTCGGAACGGACGCTGCATCGACGGTTGAAGCAGGCTTGCGACGAGTCGCCGAAGGCTTTCATCGATCGCGTGAAGGTCGAAACCGCCCGGACCTTATTGGAAACCACCGGGAAATCGGTCAAGGAGTTGGCGAGCAGCGCCGGTTTTGTCGACGAGGCGAGTTTTCGACGCGCGTTTCGTCGTTATGCCGGCATGGCGCCGGGGGCCTATCGCGTTCTCGTGCGCGCCAGAAACCAGCCCAAGGGCCATGTCTTCGCGCTGCGGAAGACCGCCGAGCTCATTCCGGAAATGCTCACGCAAATTCTTGATTCCTGCGTCAACGGGGTCACCCTCGCCGATCCCGATCAGGAAGACGCGCCGATTGTATATGCGAACAAAGAGTTTCAGCGCATTACCGGCTACTCGCTTGACGACATCATCGGTCAGAATTGCCGTTTTTTGCAAGGCGCCGATCGCGATCAGGAAGGCCGCGCGCGGCTGCGCGAAGCCATTGAGAAGCGGGAACATGTGGAGGTGACGCTGCGCAATTATCGCAAGGACGGCTCGCTTTTTTACAACACGCTCAACATAACGCCGCTGTTCGACGCGCAGGGACAACTGCTCTACCTGCTCGGAATCCAATATGATTCGACCGCGCGGGCGCTGGCCGAGGCGGAAATTGGCGCGCTCAAGGCAAGGCTCGCCGCGCTGGCGGGCGACGATCGCGAAAACCACGACGGTAATTGATTTGGCTGGCGGGCTGAAGCGTTGCTGGGCGGTGACACTTTCGTCGCCGCAACGCGAAATCTCGCAATGACGCAATCAAACGGGCGCGCGACATTCGGGGAAGGCGCGAAACGGGCACCACTAGCCGAGAGGTGAGTGCGGCGCAATATGTTTCCACCTTGAAACTTCCGCCACAGTCATGCGTTAATTTGTCGCATGGGGGAGCATGAAGAAGCTTCGCCAGAGCGTTTCGGGTGAAATCCGTTTCGATTTCGCCAAGAAGTCCAAACAAAGCTGCATTTCGAACAGAGCGAAAAAGCTTATAGACAAAAGAGGAAACGAACATGAACGCGCTTCCAGCAATTCTGTCGATCCTAGCCGCCGCGGCCGCCGTTACGCTGGCGATCACCGCTTTCGCAAACGCGTGAACACCGGACGTCGACGCTCGAGCGATCATCGAGCGTCGGCGGTTTGACCAGACGGCGCGGGCGCTGGCCGTGAGAAAAAGGTGCGGCCTTTTTCCATTTCCGTGCTGAACAAGGGCCGGAGCAAAGGAATGCGGGTTCCGACTTCAACTCGCCTTTGAAACGCGATCGCGCGCGTAGCGGAATGTGTCTCCGATCCACCGCTGATTACGCCCCAGACGCCGCCTTTAGCCCGCGCTCCAAATCCGCCAAAATATCGTCGATATGCTCCAGACCGACGGACAGCCGCACATAGCCCTCGGTCACGCCGGCGGCGAGTTGCGCTTCTGGCGAGAGTTGCGAATGCGTCGTCGTCGCGGGGTGGATAGCGAGGCTGCGCGCATCGCCGATATTGGCGACGTGATAGAACATCGTCAGCGCGTCGATGAAGCGGCGCCCGGCGTCCACTCCGCCCTTCAACTCGAAGCCGACCAACGCGCCGTAGCCGCCCTTCAGATATTTGTCGGCGCGCGCGCGGACCTCGCCGCTCTGCCGCGAGGGATGAATAACCTTCGTCACCTCCGGACGCTTCGCCAAAAATTCCGCGACCGCCAGCGCGTTTCGCACATGCCTTTCCATTCGCAGCGTCAGCGTCTCTATGCCTTGCAATGTCAGGAAGGCGTTGAAGGGCGAGAGCGCGGAGCCGAGATCGCGCAACAGCGTCGTGCGCGCCTTGATAATATAGGCAATAGGCCCAAGGGGCTTCACCGCCTCGACCCAAATGGCGCCATGGTAGGATGGGTCAGGCGTATTCAACGCCGGCTGCCGGACGGAGAAATTCTCCCAGTCGAAATTGCCGCCATCTATGATCGCGCCGCCAATCGACGTGCCGTGGCCGCCGATATATTTGGTGGTCGAATAGACCACGACCGCCGCGCCATGGTCGAGCGGACGGCACAGAATCGGCGCGGCGGTGTTGTCGACGATCAAGGGCACGCCGATTTCGCGTCCCATGGCGGCGACTTCGGCGATGGGAAATACGGTGAGCTTGGGGTTCGGCAGCGTCTCGGCATAATAGGCGCGGGTACGGTCGTCCGTCGCGCGGCGGAAGTTTTCGGGGTCGGCGGGGTCGACGAAGCGCACCTCCAACCCCTGCTCTTTCAGAGTATTGGCGAACAGATTGTAAGTGCCGCCATATAGATCGGTCGAGGAGACGATATTGTCGCCGGCGCGCGCGAGATTTTGCACCGCGAAGGCCGAGGCCGCCTGCCCCGAGGCGACCGCCAGCGCCGCGACGCCGCCCTCGAGCGCGGCGAGACGAGACTCCAGCACGCCCGTCGTCGGATTGCCAATGCGCGTGTAAATCTGGCCCATTTCCTTCAGCGCGAAGAGATTGGCCGCATGCTCCGTATCATGGAACTGATAGCTGGTCGTCTGGTAGATCGGCACGGCGACCGCGCCATTGGTCGCATCGGCGCGCCAACCCGCATGCAGCGACAATGTTTCCGGATGTTTGGATTCGATGGCCATGTCGGATTCTCGTTTGGCTGGATGCGATGGATCAGCTTAGCCGGGCGTGGCGGGAGGATAAAGGCCCATTGCGATCGCGCCGAGGGAAGAAATCACGGCGCCGGCGCCTCCAGTTTTTTCAGCCAGGCCTCTGCTTGAGCGCTGACATTGGCGGGCGCGGCGCCGCCGTAACTCACGCGGCTTTCGACCGATTTATCGACGCCCAGCACATCGAAAACCTGAGCCGTCATGCGAGGCTCCACGGCTTGAAGATCCGCCAGGGACAGGTCCTCCAGTCCGACGCCGCGTTCGCTGGCGATTCCAACAATGCGGCCCGTCACATGATGCGCCTCGCGAAACGGCAGGCCGAGCGCGCGCACGAGCCAATCGGCCAGATCCGTCGCGGTCGCGTAGCCGGCGCCGGCGGCCTCCCGCATTCTGGCGCGGTTCGCGCTCATGTCCCGGGTCATGCCAGCGATGGCGGCGATGCATAGTTCAAGAGAGTCGAGCGCGTCGAAGGCGCCTTCCTTGTCCTCCTGCATATCCTTCGAATAGGCCAGCGGCAGGCCCTTCATAACGATCAGCAGGGCTTGCAGGCCGCCGATGATGCGCCCGCTCTTGCCGCGCACCAGCTCCGCCGCGTCCGGGTTGCGCTTTTGCGGCATGATCGACGATCCCGTGGTGAATTTGTCGCTGAGCGCGACGAAGGAGAACTGCACCGTGGTCCACAGCACGATCTCCTCGGCGAAGCGCGACAGATGCGTCGCGCAAATAGCGGCCGCCGACAGCGTCTCCAGCACGAAGTCGCGGTCCGAGACGCTGTCCAGCGAATTGGCGGTGGGGCGGTCGAAGCCGAGCGCCTTCGCGGTGTCCCCGCGGTCGATCGGAAAGGAGGTTCCCGCCAGCGCCGCCGCGCCCAGGGGCGATTCATTGAGGCGCGCCCGCGCGTCGCGAAAACGGCCGCGATCTCGCGAAATCATTTCGACATAAGCGAGAAGGTGGTGGCCAAAGGTCACGGGCTGCGCCGATTGCAGATGGGTGAAGCCCGGCATGACAGTCGCCGCCTCCTCCAGCGCCTTTGTCGCCAGCGCGATCTGGAGGTCCGCGAGCTGGGCGTCAAGCCGGTCGATAGCGTCGCGGATATAGAGGCGAAAATCGGTCGCCACTTGATCGTTGCGCGAGCGGGCCGTATGCAATCTTCCGGCGGCGGGTCCGATCAGTTCGGCGAGCCGCGATTCGACATTCATGTGGATGTCTTCGAGCTTGCGCGAGAAGACAAAATCCCCTGCCGCGATCTCAGCCTTGATCTGGGACAAGCCATCGCGAATCTTGGCCGCGTCCGCGTCGGAGACAATGCCGCAATGCTCGAGCATTGCGACATGGGCCAGAGACGCCGCTATATCTTGGGGCCAGAGCCTCTTGTCGAAGTCGATGGAGACGTTGATCGCCTCCAGCACGGCGGCGGTTGCGTCCTGAAAGCGGCCGCCCCATATTTTGCTCGTCATGTGATCCCTTCCGAAACGCCGATCTTCTGGAACCTTTGAACGATGACCGAACAGCCGGCCGCAAGTCCCCAGCGCAATCGCGGCGCGCTCGCCTTTGTCGCTTTGTTGCTCATCGCCGGCGTCGGATTTCTATACGTTAAGGCCGGTCGCGGCGGCAAGAAAGAGCACAGCGCCGCCTGCGACGCCTCCAAGCCGCTGGCGCAATCCCTCGCCAGCCTCGCCAAGGGGGAACTCGCCGCCCTCGCGATCGCCAAGGAGCCCGAGCCGATTCAGGCGCTCGCATTCAACGGACCGGACGGCGCGCGGACGAGCCTGGAGGCCTTCAAGGGCAAGACGCTGCTCGTCAATGTTTGGGCGACCTGGTGCGTTCCGTGCCGGGGCGAGATGCCCGCGCTCGACCGGCTGCAGCAAACCGCAGGCTCGGATAAGTTCGAGGTCGTCGCGATCAATGTCGACACCACGCGGCTGGAGCGGCCAAAGGCGTTCCTTGACGAAATCGGCGTCAAAAACCTCAAATTTTACGCCGATCCCAAGGCCGACATTTTCTTTCGCCTGAAACAAGGCGGCGAACTCATGGGCCTTCCGACGACCTATCTCGTCGATTCCGCCGGCTGCGCGCTCGGCCAGCTCTCGGGCCCCGCCGCCTGGGACTCCGACGAGGCCCTGGCCCTAATCCGCCGCGCGACCGGCTCCACGCCTTGAGAGATCGATTGGCCGCAAACGACGACCGCCATGGATCAGTCTGCGCGTCGATCCACGCGCGGGACCTCGGCCTCTTGTTTATCGCATTAGCGCGGACAAAGGAGCCGGGGTCGCGATAAAAGATCGGGATCGACATGGGCGACACCCTTTCACCGATTGAGCGCAGCGAACGGATGCGACGGGTTCGCGGCAAGGACACCGCCCCGGAACTTTTGGTTCGACGGATGGTCCATAAAATGGGCTTTCGCTTTCGTCTTCATCGAAAAGATCTCCCGGGCACGCCCGACCTTGTTTTTCCTCGCTTTCACGCCGTGATTTTCGTGCATGGCTGTTTCTGGCACCGCCATCCCGATCCCCGCTGCCCCCTCGCCCGCATGCCAAAGTCGCGGCTCGACTTCTGGGAGCCTAAACTCACCGGCAACTGCCTACGTGATCTGCGCGATCAGGCGGCGCTTAATGCCGTCGGTTGGAGAATCCTGGTTGTTTGGGAGTGCGAGTTGGGCGACAAGGAACAATTACAGAACAGAATAAGGACCTTTCTGGAGGAGCCACAATGCGAGTGATCGAAGTTTTCGCCGGAGCCGGGGGTCTGGGCATTGGCGTGAGCAAGGCTGGTTTTTCTCCGGCTCGGATCGTCGAATGGGATCGCTGGTGTTGCGATACGATTCGCGAGAACACACGGCGCCGGACGGCCATGGTGGCGAATTGGCCGGAGCCCTTCGAAGGCGACGTTCGCGAGGTGGATTTCCGCGACTTAGCGGGGAAAATCGAGTTGGTCACCGGCGGGCCGCCCTGCCAACCCTTTTCGCTTGGCGGCAAGCATCGCGCCCACGGCGACGCCCGCGATATGTGGCCCCAAGCGGTGCGCGTCGTGCGCGAAACAAAACCCAAGGCCTTCATCTTCGAAAATGTGAAAGGCCTGACGCGCGGGAGTTTCGCGACCTATCTCGCCTATATCGTTCATCAGCTCACATTCCCCGAGCTTGTTCGTCGCGAGGATGAAAGTTGGGAAGATCATCTTGGCCGTCTGGAGCGCCATCTCACAGGGCGCCGTCGCGGCGCCGATTCCGTTGCCTACCGCGTGGTTTACCGCGTGCTCAACGCCGCCAATCATGGGATTCCCCAGCGTCGCGAACGCATCGTTTTCGTGGGATTCCGGAACGATCTCGGGATCGAATGGTCGTTTCCCGAGGAAAGCCATTCACTCGACGCGCTGCTGTGGGATCAAACCCGCGGAGACTATTGGGAGCGGCACGCGGCGCCAAAGTGCTCGCGCGAAATCGCGCCGCGATACGCCGAACGGGCGCGCCGGCTGGAATCTCCGACGCTAATGCCTTGGCGCACGGTTCGGGACGCGATAGGCGACTTGCCGGACCCCGAGCATGAGGCGGGAAGGGCCGCGGCGATTGCAAATCACCGCTTTCAACCGGGCGCGCGCGCCTATCCCGGCCACACCGGTTCGCCGCTCGACCAGCCCGCGAAGACTCTCAAGGCCGGCGTGCACGGCGTTCCCGGCGGCGAAAACATGCTTTTATCGCCGGACGGAAGCTTGCGCTATTTCACCGTGCGAGAGAGCGCACGTTTGCAGACTTTTCCGGATGATTTTGTTTTTCATGGCTCCTGGAGCGAGACCATGCGGCAGCTCGGCAACGCCGTCCCCGTGGAGCTCGCCGCGGTCGTCGCGCGGGGAGTTTGGGCGAGCTTGGGCGCTGTTGCAATGTGAAGTTTCTGAAGGAAAGGGAATGTGCTCGATGACCAATTGTCCGATCTGCGAAGAAGGCTTGCTCTCCGAACCAACTGGGAATGGTGAGGAGAAATTTTACGATCACCCTCGAAACCCGGCATATGATTGTCCACGATGTGGCAGGTTCAATTTACCTGCAATTCAAGCAGCAAACGGATTGACACTTCACATACGATCTCTCACGAGTCATCATCTCCGTTGCAGACAAAGGCTCGATGGTATTCCCGTTTGGCTCCATCTGGAGGGGAGACGCGACCAAGGTTGCTACGGCACAACGGTCGTTAAAATTGACGGTGTACTCTTGGACCTCGACGAGCGCCTACCGTCACCGGCGGAACAAGCGGATAGGCTGATCCTTTGGATTGGTGACAACCAACCCTCACCGGGAGAGGATATACAAATCCCAACTTCCGAAGTTTCCGCATGGATCGGCGCGGCGATCACGAGAAACGAGCCCAATGGCGGGTACGCTTGGTTGCGTGAGCAGGAAGAAGTCAAGAGGCTTGTGAAGGACCGGCAAGGCTGGCTCAGACTCACAATGGCCGGTTGGGAGCGCTATGAAGCGATCAAGCATCGGCAAATCGCAAGTCGTACCGCGTTCATGGCAATGAAATTTAGTGATCTGGAACTCAATCAAGTCGTCGAAAGCTGTTTCAAACCAGCGGCAAAGCGCGCCGGTTTCGAGTTGAAACCGATGACCGATGGACAACCGGCAGGTCTCATCGACGATCAAATGCGCGTCGCCTTAAGAACCTCGCGCTTCGTCGTCGCCGACCTGACCCACGGCAACCGAGGCGCCTATTGGGAAGCCGGCTTCGCCGAGGGTTTAGGCCGGGCTGTCATTTACACCTGCCGCAAAGACCGTTGGGATGAGGTCGAAAATGGCGAGCGGTTAGTACATTTCGACACCGGCCATCTCGTCACAATCCTATGGGAGTCGGAGAAGTTGGGGGACGCTGGCAAGCGTTTGACGGCGACCATCCGCGCGACACTGCCCGCCGAAGCCCAAATGGCCGACCCGTAACCCGGCGCTAACCTGTCAGCCGGTGACAAAGCCCGTCCAGCTGCTCCAGCGTCTCGTAGCGGATGCGCAGTTCGCCGCGCTCGCCATTGTGATGAATCGTCACCGTTAGGCCCAATGCGTCGCTTAGCGTCTTTTCGACGGCGAGTGTGTCGGCGTCCTTGCCCTCGCGCGGCTTGCGCGGCTTGACGCCCGCGTCGGATGCCTGGCGCCGCGCGAGTTCCTCGATGTCGCGCACGGTCAGGTCGTCGGCGACAATTTTACGCGCCACCGCCTCCGGATCTTTCACCGACAGTAGCGCGCGAGCATGGCCGGCGGAAATGGCGCCGTCCGCGACAAGGCGCCGGGTCGCCTCGGGCAAATTCAGCAGCCGGAGCGTGTTGGCGACATGCGAGCGGCTTTTGCCGATGATTTTCGCCAGCTCCGATTGGGAATAGCCGAAATCGGCCCCAAGCCGCTCATACCCGCGCGCTTCCTCGATCGCGTTGAGATCCTCCCGCTGGACGTTCTCGATGATCGCCAGTTCGAGAGCCTCGCGGTCGTCGGCCTCATGAATGACCACGGGAATATCGGCGAGACTCGCGAGTTGGGCGGCGCGCCAACGCCGTTCGCCGGCGATGATTTCATATGCGTCGGCGACGCCGGCGATGGTGCGGACGACGACCGGCTGAATAATGCCCTTTTCACGAATCGAAGCGGCGAGGTCCGCGAGGTCCTCGTCGCGAAAACTGGTACGCGGGTTGCGCGGATTGGGACGCAGAAATTCGATGGGAATACGGCGCTGACCACGCGTGCGCTCGATCGCCGGCGCCTCGTCGCCAGCGTCGCCGATTAAGGCCGCCAAGCCCCTGCCCAAACGCGGCCGTGCTTCCTCCGCCATCTCAGAACTTCCCCTCAAACATTCGCCGCGGCCGATCAGGCGGCGCGCAGGCGCCTTTCTCTCCGAATGACTTCGGAGGCCAGCTTCAGATAGGCTTGGCTGCCAACGCATTTCAGATCATAGAGCAGCACCGGCTTGCCATGCGAGGGCGCCTCGGATATCCGCACATTGCGCGGAATCATCGTCTCGTAAACCTTGTCGCCCATAAAGCGGCGCACGTCCGCGACCACCTGCATCGCGAGATTATTGCGCGCGTCGAACATGGTCAGGACAACGCCGTGGATCGACAGCTTGGGATTCAGGGTGCGTTTGACCTGCTCGACCGTCGACAGAAGCTGCGACAAGCCTTCGAGCGCGAAAAATTCGCATTGTAACGGCACGACAACCGCGTCGGCGCTGGCGAGCGCGTTGATTGTCAGAAGATTGAGCGACGGCGGACAGTCAATGAGAATATAGCTGTAGTGGCGCGCATTGACATGCCGCTCAGCGGCGGCCAACTCCGCCAGCGCGCGCTTCAAGCGAAAGGCGCGGTCCTTGTCGCCGGCGATTTCAAGTTCCACGCCGAGAAGGTCGAGGGTCGACGGCGCGACCGACAAACGCGGCACCGCCGTTGGCACGATAGCGTCGTCGAGACTGCTTTCCCCGAGCAGAACGTCATAGGTGGAAATGCTTCGGCTTTTGCGATCGACGCCAAGACCGGTCGAGGCGTTGCCCTGTGGATCGAGGTCGATGACCAGCACATTCTCTCCGACGGCGGCAAGCGCCGTCCCGAGATTGATCGCCGTCGTGGTCTTACCAACGCCGCCCTTCTGATTGGCGAGCACGAGGACGCGCGGAACGATTGGCAACTCGGTCAAGGCTAATCTCCGGAGACCTGGTCTCTTCAGCGCGGGGGTGCGCTCGTTCCGTTTGAATTGGCCTTTTCCACGACAATAATACGCGCGGCGGTATTGGTGCGGCTAACGATGCTTCGTGTCTGGAAGCTACTCTCCGGCGTCAAGCCGGTCAATTCGCCGCGCCAATCTTCGCCCTTTAAAAACACGCCAATGGCTTTTTTCAACAGATGTTCGCGCGACCAGTCGACAAGGCGCGGCAGGGGCGCCAGGGCCCGGGCGCAAATTCCTTCGATTTGACCGATCAGCGGCGGCAATTCCGATTCGATGCGCCCCACATGGACGATCGCCGGCGCGCCTGTTTCACGTGAAACAGCTCTCAGAAAAGCCGCCTTCCGTTGGTCGCTCTCGATCAAATGGACGACCGCTCCGGCGCGCGGCTTTAGCAAGATCGCCAGAACCATTCCGGGAAATCCGGCGCCCGAACCCAGGTCCGCCCAGCGAGAAATATTGGGGAAGGTTTCGAGAAGCTGCGCCGAATCGGCGAAATGCCGGGTCCAAAGCGCTTCCAGGGTTGGACCCGAGACCAAATTGATTTTCGGCTGCCACGCCCGCAGCAAGGCCTCATAGGCCTCCAATTCGGCACCCGCCCCGGCTAGCAAGGGGCAAAGCGCGATAGCCGCCGCCTTGTCGGAATGCGCCCCCTTGCTCACCCGCGTCGCGCCCGCGCGGCGAGAAGCGTGAGAGCCGCCGGAGTGATTCCCTCGATCCGCTGAGCCTGACCAATGGTGCGCGGCCGCAGAAATTTGAGCTTGGCTGTCAACTCGGCTGATAGTCCCACGATCCCCGCATAGTCCAGCGCCGGCGGAAGCGAAAGCTCTTCGTCGCGGCGATAGGCCTCAATGTCCGAGGCCTGGCGGTCGAGATAGACCGCATAACGCGCGTCGATCTCAACCTGAGCCGCGGTGGCGTCGTCGATCGAGGTGAGTTCCGGCCAAATCGCGCGCAGCCGGTCGAAACCGATCTCCGGGAAGGACAACAGCGCGAAAGCGCTGCGCCTTTGACCGTCTTGCGTCACTGGCAGCCCATGCCGCGCCGCGGCGGCGGATGTCAACGCGAGGCCTTCGACCATGGCGCGCGCCTGCGCCAGCCGCGCCGACCTCTCACCAAAGATTTCCGCACGCGCCGCGCCGACACAGCCGAGTTCGAGCCCGCGCGGGGTTAGCCGCTCGTCGGCGTTGTCGGCGCGCAGCGACAGGCGATATTCCGCGCGAGAGGTGAACATGCGATAGGGCTCACTGACCCCGCGCGTGACGAGATCATCGATCATGACCCCAAGATAGGCCTCGGCCCGGTCGAACAGAATGGCTGGGCTGGACGCCGCGAACGCGGCGGCGTTGAGGCCGGCGACGAGCCCTTGCGCGCCCGCCTCCTCATAGCCCGTGGTGCCGTTGATCTGGCCGGCGAAAAACAGCCCCACGATACGCTTCGTCTGCAGCGAGGCGTCCAGCTCGCGCGGGTCGACATAATCGTATTCGATCGCATAGCCAGGCCGCAAGATATGCGCCTCCTCCAGGCCGGGAATTGCGTTGATGAATGCCTGCTGCGTCGCCTCGGGCAGGGAGGTCGAGACGCCATTAGGATAAACCGTCGAGTCGTCCAATCCCTCGGGCTCCAGAAAAATCTGGTGTCCATCGCGATCGCCGAAACGCGTCACCTTATCCTCGATCGACGGGCAGTAGCGCGGACCAGGCCCGGAAATGGCGCCAGTCCGCATCGGCGAGCGCGAGAGATCGGCCTGTATGATCTTGTGCGAGGCAAGCGTCGTGCGGGTGATGTGACAGGCGATCTGGCGATTCACGATCTTTCGGGTCAAAGCGGAAAAGGGCTCCGGCTCCGCATCGCCCCATTGCGGCTCGAGGCGGTCCCATTGGATCGTCGCGCCGTCCAGCCTCGGCGGCGTGCCGGTCTTAAGTCGAGCAACCGAGAAGCCCGCGCGTCGCAGACTTGCCCCGAGTCCATTGGCCGGCGCATCACCCATGCGGCCCGCTGGCACGCGGAGATCCCCGATATGGATCACGCCGTTGAGAAATGTTCCAGTCGCCAGGACCACGGCCCGGGCGTGAACGGTCTCGTCGACGAGTTTCACTCCAATTACTCGCCCATTCTCCAATGCCAGATCTTCGACAGAGCCCTCAAGAACCGATAGATTCTCCGTCGCCTCGATCGCCGCCCGCATCGCGGCGCGATAGAGCTTGCGGTCGGCCTGGGCGCGGGGACCGCGCACGGCAGGCCCCTTTGAGCGGTTAAGCACCTTGAACTGAATCCCGGCGGCGTCGGCGACCCGGCCCATCAGCCCGTCGAGCGCGTCGATCTCCCGCACCAACTGGCCCTTTCCAAGCCCGCCAATCGCCGGATTACAAGACATCGCGCCGATTGTCCCGCGCGACTGAGTCACCAGCGCCGTGCGCGCGCCAAGACGTGCCGCCGCCGCGGCTGCTTCGCAGCCGGCATGGCCGCCGCCAATCACGATTACATCGTAGCATAGCCGCCTCACGGCGCGGATCCTCCCTGTTTCACGTGAAACATAATTACTTTCCGATGCAAAAACGAGAGAATACCACATCCAGTACTTGCTCGACGTCAATCGCGCCGACGATTCGCTCAAGCGATCGGGCCGCCAATCTTATCTCCTCGGCGACAAGTTCCAAGGGCCTCCCGCGCGTCAGCGCCGCCGCGATAAAATCTCGCGCGGCGCCTATGGCGTCGCGATGGCGCTCGCGAATAACCAGGGCGGAGGAGCCATCGCCCAGCATCGCGCGCGCGCGCGTGGCGATTTCTTCGCATAACTCGTCAATGCCCAGTCCCGTGCGCGAGGAAATCGCAAGACAACCGACTTGGGGCGGGAATGCATCGGCCTTCGCCGCGATCCGCAAAATCTCGGCGGCGCCCGTGTCGACATCAGGCGGCGGCGCCGCGCCGGCTTCCGACAGCCACAGCAGCAGATCGGCCTCGCCAGCCCGCGCTCGCGCCCGTCCGACTCCGATGCACTCGACCGCGTCCTCGGTCTCGCGCAACCCCGCCGTGTCGATGAGAGTGACGGGCATCCCCCCGAGATTCAGCTCAACCTCGATCATGTCGCGCGTCGTTCCCGGAATTTCCGAAACAATCGCGACCTCGCGCCGCGCCAGCAAATTGAGCAGCGTCGACTTGCCGGCGTTGGGAGGACCGAGGATCAATACCATAAATCCGTCGCGCAGCCGCTCGGAAGCCGGCGCGCGGCGTAAAACCTCGTCCATTCGCGCCATGAGAGGACACAAAACGCGGCCCAGCGCGTCCAGCGAAAAACCCCCCACATCACTCTCATCCGAAAAATCCAGCTCCGCCGCGAGCAACGCCGAAGCTTCGACCAGCCCGCCACGCCAATCATCCACCTGCCGCCGAAGCGCGCCGCCCGCCACTCGCAGCGCTTGGCGGCGCTGAAATTCGGTTTGCGCGTCGATCAAATCGGCGAGAGCCTCCGCCTGTGACAAATCCATCTTGCCGTTAATAAAGGCGCGCCGGGCGAATTCGCCCGGCTCGGCCGCGCGTAACCCGGTCCGTCGCCGGAGCAGCGACAAAATAGCATCGACGACCGCGCGGCTCCCGTGGAGCTGAAATTCGGCGCAGTCTTCCCCCGTCGCCGAATTGGGTCCGGGGAACCAGAGCGCCAGGCCCTCGTCAAGCGTCTCGTTTGTTTGGGGATCGCGAAAACGCGCGAAATGCGCATGCCTCGGCTCGGGGCTCACCCCGGTAAAATCGGCCAAGGCGTCTCGCGCACAAGGCCCGGAGAGACGGATCACCGCGACCGCGGAGCGTCCCGCGCCTGTCGCCAAAGCGAAGATCGTGTCGTCCGGCATTCGCCCTCGCAGGGGGTCGTTAACGGGCGCGCGGCGCAACGTTGCGCGCGCCCGCGCCGTCTCAGGTGTTCATCGAATCGAAGAACGACGCATTGCCTTTCGGCGTCTCGCGCAGCTTGCCGAGCAGGAACTCGATCGCGTCGACCGTGCCCATCGGGTTGAGAATCCGGCGCAGCACGTACATCTTTTTGAGAATGTCGCCGGGAACCAACAATTCTTCCTTGCGCGTGCCGGACCTCGTGATGTCGATCGCCGGGAAGACGCGCTTATCCGCGACCTTGCGGTCGAGAATGATCTCGGAGTTGCCGGTGCCCTTGAACTCCTCGAAAATCACTTCGTCCATGCGCGATCCCGTGTCGATCAGCGCGGTGGCGATAATAGTCAGCGAGCCGCCTTCCTCGATGTTGCGGGCCGCGCCAAAAAAGCGCTTGGGCCGCTGCAGCGCGTTGGCGTCAACGCCGCCGGTCAACACCTTGCCCGACGAGGGAACAACGGTGTTATAGGCGCGGCCCAGGCGCGTGATCGAATCCAGCAGAATCACCACGTCGCGGCGGTGTTCGACAAGACGCTTGGCTTTTTCGATCACCATTTCCGCGACCTGAACGTGGCGCACCGCCGGCTCGTCGAAGGTCGAGGACACGACCTCGCCGCGCACCGAGCGCTGCATGTCCGTGACTTCCTCGGGGCGTTCGTCGATCAGCAGCACTATCAAGTAGCATTCGGGGTGATTGGTGGTGATCGACTGCGCGATGTTTTGCAGCAGCACGGTCTTGCCGGTGCGCGGCGGAGCGACCACCAGCGCGCGCTGGCCCTTCCCGATCGGCGCGACGAGATCGATGACGCGCGACGACAGCTCCTTGCGGGTGGGATCTTCGATTTCGAGCTTCAGCCGCTCATTGGGATAGAGCGGCGTCAGATTGTCGAAAGGAACCTTGTGGCGGATCTTTTCAGGGTCCTCGAAATTGATCGTATTGACCTTAAGCAGCGCGAAATAGCGTTCGTTCTCCTTGGGACTGCGGATAATGCCCTCGACCGTGTCGCCCGTGCGCAGACCAAATTTGCGGATTTGCGAAGGCGAAACATAAATATCGTCCGGTCCCGCGAGATAATTGGAGTCGGGCGAACGCAGGAAGGCGAAGCCGTCCGACAACACCTCGACAACGCCCTCGCCAACGATCTCTACGTCGCGGCTGGCGAATTGCTTCAAAATTGCGAACAGCAGCTCCTGCTTGCGCAGCAGAGATGCGTTCTCCACCTCGTGCTCCTCGGCGAAAGCCAGGAGTTCGGCGGCGGTTTTGGACTTTAAGTCGGAAAGTTTGATTTCCCGCATGGGGACAAGCCTCGAATCGATAGGCGATCGGATAGAGCGGAGAGAAGAGCGGCAGGAAGGCGGGAGAATCTCCCGAAGCGCCAATTAAAGCGCGCCGATTGAAGCGGCGGTCGCTAGAACGACAATCTGCCGTACGGAGGGGACGACAGTCTATTAAACACATTTGGCTCGGAAAGCAAGATCACGCCGAAACAATATGGAAACGCTAGGCACGCTTGATCCCAGCTAGGAATTCCCGCGTCTCCTGGCGCGAATACACGCGCCTCTTTTAGTCGCGGAACGCCGTAAGAAGGCGCCCGTGGCCGATCGACGGGCTTATTCCCAAGAATCAAAATGCGCGCGAAATCCTCGGTCCGCTCCGCCACGGTCTTAAAATGGCTTCACAATCACGAAAATCACAATCGCGATCATCAGCACTGTCGGCGCCTCGTTATAGAAGCGGAAAAATTTCGCCGAGCGTGTGTTGCGGTCCTCAGCGAAGGCTTTTTGGAGAACGCCGTCGTAAAAGTGAAGGGCGGTCAGCAGCACGACCGCCAGCATCTTCGAATGAAACCAGAACGCGTGAAAGTGCGCGCCCTGCACGGCCAGAGTCACGCCGGTGATCCAGGATAGCAACATCGCGGGAACCATGATGAAACGCAGCAGTTTGCGCTCCATTGTCTTGAAAGTCTCCGACTGCCCGCCTGGGCCGGCGCCAGCGTGATAGACAAAGAGCCGCGGCAGATAGAGCAGCCCCGCCATCCAGGAGATTATGGAGATCACATGCAGAGCTTTGATCCACGGATACATTATTCAAGCCCCCGATTTGCGGATCAGATCCACCAGCCGCTCGACATGCGCGATTGGCGTCTGGGGCAAAATGCCGTGACCTAGATTGAAGATATGCGGGTGACCCTTGAGCGCGTCCAAGATCGCCTCCACCTCTTGGTCGAGCGCCGCGCCGCCCGCGAGCAACGCCAACGGGTCGAGATTTCCCTGCAAGGCGGCGCGCCCCGCCGTCTCTTGCGCCGCCCAAACCGGGTCGGCCGCCGTATCGAGCCCGTAGGCGTCGGCGCCAAGTTCCGCGACCAGACGACATAAATGCGTTCCCGCGCCGCGCGCGAAGGCGATCACCGCCGCATTCGGGCGCTCCGTCTTTATCCGCGAAACGATTTTCCGCAGCGGAGAAAACACCCAGTTTTCAAATTCACGGGGCGGCAAGACGCCAGCCCAACTGTCGAAGATTTGGACAACCTCGACGCCGGCGTCGATCTGGCGCAAAAGATAGCCAATTGAGGCTTCAGTGAGCTTTTCGATCAGAATGTCGAAGGCCTCGGGGTGACGATAAGCGAAAAGACGCGCCGGCGCCTGGTCGCTGGTGCCTTGGCCCGCGATCATATAGCTCGCGACCGTCCAGGGCGCTCCGCAGAAACCGATAAATGCCGTTTGAGTGGGCAAGGCGCTTTTCACCCGATCGACCGTTTCAAAAACCGGCGCGAGACGGCTATAATCGGGAACGTCGCGCAAGCGGGACAGATTCTCCGGCGCCTCGATCGGCTCCAATCTGGGGCCGGCGCCGCTCTCGAAGGAAACCTTCTGTCCGAGAGCGTCGGGAATGACCAGAATGTCGCTGAACAGGATCGCCGCGTCGAAACCAAACCGCCGTATCGGCTGCAAGGTCGCTTCCGCCGCCGCCGCAGGCGAATAGCAGAAATCCAGGAAACTCGCCGATTTAGCCCTGAGTTCTCGATATTCCGGCAAATAGCGCCCAGCTTGGCGCATCAGCCAGAGCGGTGGATTCGCGGTTGTTTTTCCGCGCAAAACCGAAAGGAGCGGCTTTTCGTTGTTCATGCGAAGGGGTCCAGGTAGCGTTGGGAGGCGCCAGCGCCGATAATCCGTTTGCTTGGAGAGCAAGCAACGAGCTAAACCTTTTTTTCATAAAAATAAAGAGATTAGTTAAACCTATATTAACCTGTTTCTGTTACACCCGCTCAAGCGACGGTTAATTTTTATTAACTATTTTTCCACAGCTTGGCGCGATGTGATAAAGTTTTCCAAAGGCCTGTTAATATGTGGATTAATTTTGAATATTGATATATTTCAATATGTTGGTCATCATTTTAGCGGGGTGTGGCTTCGCCGATGTTTTCATTCCGCCGAAAACCCGGACATCGTGGGCTTTTATCGACAGGTTTAAACCTGTTGAAGATTGGCTGGGCTTATCCCCACCTATACAATAACGATGGGTTCTGGCCCGAATTATCCCCGGTATCCCGAGACCAGGGGCTCCTGTGGATGGCTTTTCCGATATGACAGCGCCCGAAGTCCTGGCCTCCGAGGGGCTATTTTGGCTAGCTCCAAAACCGCTGATTCTCGCTTCGAAAAGCCGAGGACGGCGCCTCGTGCTGGAGCAGACGGGCATTCCCTTCGAGGCCTCTCCGGCGGAGATCGACGAGCGCGGGCTTGAACGAACAATCATTGGTCAGGGAGGCGGCGCCGATGCGGTCGTCTGCGAACTCGCGCGCGCCAAGGCGCTTTTGATCTCCGCCGAAAGTCCGGACTCCTTTGTCCTCGGAGCGGATCAGGCCGCGAGCTGCGAGCAACGGCTGTTTGGCAAACCCGCCGATCTTGCCGAGGCCGCTCGGCAGCTCGCCTTTCTCGCCGGGCGAACGCATCGACTGCATTGCGCGGCGGCGTTGGCGCACGGCGGCGCTATTGTCTTTGAAACCGTTTCCCACGCTGATATGCGGATGCGCCCGTTAAATAAGGCCTTTATCGACTTTTATCTTTCCATTGTCGGCGAAGCGGCCTTGACCAGCGCGGGAGCCTACCAGGTGGAGGGGCTCGGCGTTCATCTCTTCGCCGCCATTTCCGGAGATCACTGGACCATTCTCGGTCTGCCGATATTGCCGGTTCTCGAGGCCTTGCGACGTGAAGGGGCGCTTCTTGGCTAGATTAAAGCGACAAAGGCTAGAGACATGCTGCTGCTCGGGCTGACCGGCTCGATCGGCATGGGAAAGTCAACCACGGCGGATATGTTTCGCGCCGAGGGAGCCCCGGTCTATGACTCCGACCGACTCGTGCATGACATCTATGATGGACCGGCGGCAATGGAGATCGAGCGCGCCTTTCCCGGCGCCACGGCCGGCGGCGCGGTCGACCGCAACCGGCTTGCGAGCCTTGTGCTCGGCGACGCGGAGGCGATGAAGCGACTGGAAGCCATCGTGCATCCGCTTGTCTGGGAGGGACGCCGGCGGTTTCTGGAGGAGCAGGCGCGACGGGGCGTAAAAGTCGCGGTGCTCGACATTCCCCTGCTGTTCGAGACCGGCGCGGACAAGGACGTCGACGCCATTGTCGTGGTCACCGCGCCCAAATCGCTGCAACGCGCCCGCGTATTGGCGCGAGCGAACATGACGGAGGAAAAATTCGAATCCATCCTGGCGCGCCAGACGCCAGACGAAGAGAAGCGTAGGCGCGCCGATTTCATCGTTCACACCGACGCGGGACTAGAAGCCGCGCGCGGCGAGGTGCACGCCATATTGAAGACGTTGCAAGCAAGAGAGGCGCAAAAAAGCTGATGCGGGAAATCGTGCTCGACACCGAGACCACGGGTCTCGATCCATCCAAGGGGCATCGCGTCGTCGAAATCGGCGCGGTCGAAATCAGCAATCTGATCCCGACCGGCCGCACCTTCCACGTCTATATCGACCCGGAACGCGATATGCCCGAGGAAGCCTTTCGCGTGCATGGACTGTCGCGCGGGTTTCTCGCCGAACACAAAAAATTCGCGGAAATCGTTCATAGCTTTCGTGAATTCGTCGACGGCGCGCGGCTCATCATTCACAACGCCGAATTCGACGTGCGCTTTTTGAACGCGGAACTCGCGCGTCTCGATTTCCAGCTGATTGAAATGGCCAATATCATCGACACGCTGGCCCTCGCCCGCCGTCGTCACCCCGGCGCTTCCAACACGCTCGACGCGCTGTGCCAGCGTTATGGAGTCGACACATCGCGGCGCGAAAAGCACGGAGCCTTGCTCGACTCTTATTTGCTGGCGGAAGTCTACGCGGAGTTGATGGGCGGGCGTCAGACGGCGATGTCGCTCAGCGTCGAGCGAAAGGTCGCCGCGCTATCCAACGCGCAGTTGCTACAGCAAAGGCCGGCGCCGCTCGCGGCTCGCCTGACAGCGCAAGAAGACGAAACGCATCGCGCGTTCGCCATCAGCCTCGGCAAGACGCCGATCTGGAAACGCTATTTCTCACAGGACGCCTAAGCCGTCGCGCCCGCGTCGACCGTCAGCACGGTTCCCGTGATGTTGCGCGCATTGTCGGCCAACAAATAGCTCACGGCGTTGGCGACATCAGCCGGTTCGGCGAGGCGGCGCAGGGCGGCGCGCGCCATGATCCGGGCGCGGTCGTCGTCTTGGAGCGCGGCGGTCATCTCCGTCGCGATAAAGCCGGGCGCCACGGCGTTGACGGTGATCCCGAGCCGTCCGACTTCGCGCGCCAATGATTTGGTGAAGCCGATCAGCGCGGCCTTGCTCGCGCCATAGGCGCTGAGGCCGTTATAGCCCGTCGAGGCAATGATCGAGGAAATATTGACGACACGGCCGCCATCACCCGCCATCATTTGCCGAACCACATATTTCGTCAAAATAATCGGCGCCGTCACGTTGATGCGCAGCACCTCCTCGATTTGCGAATTATGCATATTCGCCAACAGGCCTTCCGTCCCGAGTCCCGCGTTGTTGACGAGGCCGTACGGCGCGCCATGCCGCTTTTTCAACGCCGCGACGAAGCCGGGCATGGCGTCGATCTCGCCAAGATCGAATGGCGCGAAGGCCAGGGCGCCCAGTGGCGCGGCGTCGATCTCGCCGCGCAAGGCGTCGCTTTCGCGCCGGGCGACCGCTATCACTCGAAAACCTTCCGCGACCAGACGTCGCGTGATCGCGAGGCCAAGGCCTCGGCTGGCGCCGGTGACGATGACGTTACGCATGACGACGCGCCAATTTGCCACTCGCGAGAATGTCGATCGCGGGCACGAAGCGAATCGTGACCGGAACCATATGGCGCGGCAGGCGGGCGCGGCACAAATCGAGGATTTCCGTCTCCAGCGCGCCGGCTTCGCGCGGCGTGGCAACGTTTCTTGGCGCTACTTCGGCGATGATCAGGTCGCCCATGATCGGACTGCGCCGGGCGCTGACCCGCGACATGCGGACCTCGCTGTGCTCGTTGATGACCTGCTCGACTTCCTCGGGATGCACCTTCAACCCGCCGACATTGATGACGCCGGCGCGGCGGCCCTTGAAGAAGCAGCGGTCGCCTTTTTGCTCCACCACGTCGTCCGTGTCGACAAAACCCTCGTCGTCGAGCAGTTTCAGACCGCCCTGACCGATATAGGCGGTCGCGGTCCGTTTGGAGCGGACATGCAGCGAACCGTCGCGCAGGCGCAGCTCGACTTCGCCATTGGCGTCCAGCAACGCCGTCGGAAATCCCTCGCGCCCATCGGCGACCTCGAACCCGACGCCTGCCTCGGTCGAGGCGTAGGCGTGGGAAATGACGGCCCTGGGATAGACGGCGCGCAAGGCGTCGAGAATGGCGCGATCGGCGATTTCGCCGGAGAGCCGGACATATTTCGGGTCGATGAGTTCAGCGTCGGGGCTCATCAGCAACTGGCGCCAATGCGACGGCGTGCCGGAAATATGGGTCACGTCGGCCTTGGCGCAGCGGATCATATAGTCCCCGAGAGATTCTCGCGCGTCGGACAATAGCAATTGAGCGCCCGTGACGCAGGCGCGCAGGAAAATCTGTAGACCGCCATAACGGCGGATGTCGTAAAATGTGGCCCAAACCGGGATCGGCTCGCACGCGGGTCGGATGGCGCCGAGCAGTCCTTCGAGCCGATGCGCGACGAGCTTGGGCGCGCCCGTCGTGCCGGACGTGGGCAGCACCCATTGGCTGGCGAGACGTGTGAAGCAGTCCTCTTCATCGATCGGGACGGGATCGCCGCAAAGGTAGATCTCACGTTCAACGCCGAAATCCTTGTCCGCCGCGTCGCTGACGATGGCGTCGACTTCGGCTTGCGAAATGACGCTGGCGAGCCGCCCCGGCGAAAAATCGGGCGGACAGATCACCAGCCGCGCCGCGAGGCCGTCGAGTTCGATCAACGCGCGCGCCGCGACGAACTGCGACCGGGCGCCGATCAGCACCGATTTTCCCGCCAGCTCGCGTCGTCGGCTGGCGAAGATCGTCGAGGCGCCAATATCGCGTCCGCGCAAGGCGGCGCCCGGTGCGAGCACGCGCAAACCCGGTCGGCTGGCGACGAGCACCCTCAGGCTGGGCGTCTCAGCGCGGGCTGTGTTCATAGAGTCCAATGAGTTCTCCAAGGGTCTTCGGAAAATAGACTTCCTCGGATGCGGTGAGGGGGTCGGCCCCGAGTTCGTCCTCGAGCCGGGCGACGAGGATCGCGAAACACAGCGAATCGAGCCCCGATTCGGCGAGGATCAGATCATCTCGCAGCGGAGCGATCTTCTTTTTCTGTTCGGCGGCGACATTTTCGATCTGGGAAAGTATCGTTAACCGTATCGACACCGCTTTGGCCTCGCTGTTGTCAGAGTCTCAATAGATTTCTCTTTTTATAGGCCTCATGCAAGTTGTTCGGCGGCTAATGGTGAATGAAAAAGGTGGATCTTCACCGTCGAAGACGCCGCTAACGGCGCGCCAAGCTCAGAAAAAACGGGAAATCAATGCAACAGCCGCCGTTCGAAATCAGCGCCGCGCGCGCGCTTGTCGATCAATTGCAGATCAACGGCGTCGAGCGGGCCTATTGCGTGCCGGGCGAAAGCTATTTGTCCGTGCTCGACGCCTGCTACGAGCGCGGTCTTCCCCTCACGGTCTGTCGCAACGAGGCCGGCGCCGCGATGATGGCCGACGCTTATGGCAAGGCCACCGGCAAGCCCGGGATTTGCTTCGTGACGCGTGGGCCGGGAGCAGCCAACGCCTTCGCCGGCGTGCATATCGCCGCCCATGATTCGACGCCGATGATCCTCTTCATTGGCCAGGTCGAGCGCTTCGCGCGCGGTCGCGGGGCGTTTCAGGAGGTCGATTATCCCGCGATGTTCGGCGGCGAAGCCAAATGGGTCGCGGAAATCAACGATGCGTCGCGCGTAAATGAATTTGTCTCGCGCGCCTTCGCCCTCGCCAGCGCGGGCCGCCCCGGTCCAGTCGTGCTGTCCTTGCCCAAGGACACGCTCGAGGAGCGCATTCGCGAGAGGCCCTATCCCGCCGCCGGCGTCGTGGAGACCGCGCCGTGCGAGAAAGATATGCGCGAATTGGAACGGCTGATCGCGGCGGCCTCGCGCCCCCTTCTCATTCTAGGAGGAACGCGCTGGGACGAGGAAGCGCGCGGCGCCCTGCATGAATTCGCCCAGCGTTTCGACATGCCTGTCGCGACGAGTTATCGACGTTTGCCGCTGTTCGACGCGCTCGACCCGCGCTACGCCGGCGATCTCGGCCTCAACGCCAATCCCGAGCTGATAAAGCTCGTGCAAGACAGCGATCTTCTGTTGCTCGTTGGCGGGCGGCTCGGGGAAATTCCGTCGCAATCCTATCGCCTGCTCGATATTCCCTCGCCGCGCATGACCTTCGTTCATGTCTATCCGCAGACGGAGGAGTTCGGCCGCGTCTACGCGCCCAATCTCGCCATTCACGCGTCGCCGCGCGTCTTCGCGCGGGCGCTGCGCGATTTGCGTCCGCCGGAGAACCTTCCCTGGCGTGAGAGAACGATTCTCGCGCACGAAAATTATCTGGGCTTTTCGTCACAAAGCGCGCCGTCCGCCGATGTCGATCTCGCACGGGTCATGCTGTGGTTGAACGACAACCTTCCAGACGACGCGATCATCTGCAACGGCGCGGGCAATTACGCCTCCTGGATTCATCGCTATTACCGCTTTCGGCGCTTCGGGGCGCATATAGCGCCGACCTCCGCCAGCATGGGTTATGGCGTTCCGGCGGCGGTGGCGATGCAGCAGCTTTTTCCGGGCCGGCTCATCGTGTCGATCAACGGCGACGGCGATTTCCTGATGAACGGGCAGGAGTTCGCGACGGCCGTGCAATATGAACTGCCTGTCGTGGTCATCGTCTGCGACAACGCTAGCTACGGCACGATCCGCATGCATCAGGAGCGGCATTTTCCGGGGCGGGTCATCGCGACCGATTTGCGTAACCCCGATTTCGCCGCCTATGCGCGGGCGTTCGGCGGTTTTGGCGTGACGGTGGAGAAGACGGCGGAGTTCGCGTGCGCTTTCGAAGCGGCGCGCGCGTCAAGCCTTCCGGCCATCGTGCATGTGAAGATGGATCCGGATCGAATCACGCCGACCGCTAGTCTCGCGGCCATTCGTAAGGCGGCCCTGGCGGCGGGATAGCGCGCGGCTTCAGGACGCCGCGCTCAATCGGGGCGCCGTTTGATGCGCGAACTCCCAATAGAGCGCGCGGGCCTTTTCGTACATCCGCCCCGGCCGTAACTCGCGCTCGTCAATGCGCGTCATGGGCGCGACCTTCTGAAAATTGCCGGTCGAGAAAATCTCGTCCGCCGCCTGGAAATCGCGATAGGACAGAATCGTCTCGACCACCTCGACGCTGGCCCCGCGCAAAAGTCCGATGACGCGCTGGCGCGTCACGCCGTCGAGAAAAGTCCCATTTGGCGCTGGCGTGAAAACCACGCCGTCCTTGGCCATGAAGGCGTTGGAATTGGCGAATTCCGCGACATTGCCGAGCGCGTCGAGCAAGAGGCAATTGTCGAAGCCGCGCCGCGCCGCCTCGATCAACGCGCGCGCGCCATTGGCATAGAGGCAACTCGCTTTGGCGTCGACGGGCGCCGATTCGGCGGTGGGACGGCGAAAGGGCGACAGGGCCACCGCGCCGCCGCGCGGCGCTGGCATCGGCGCCTCGTAGATCGACAGGCACCAGTTGGTCGAAGTTGGATCGAAACGCACGCCGCCGCCTAAGCCCTGCTCCGGCCAATACATCGGCCTGATATAGAGCTGCGCGTCCTTCGGAAAGCGCCGCAAGCCCTCGGCGACGAGTTCCAGCCAGCGTTCGACCGGCACGACCGGATCGAGCAGCATATTCGCCGCCGAGCGGTTCACGCGCGCAAGGTGTTTGTCGAGATCGGGCGTTACGCCCTCGAAGGCGCGGGCGCCGTCGAAGACGACCGAGCCAAGCCAGGCGCCGTGGCTATGCACGCCGAGAATCGGCAGATTGCCATCGCGCCATATCCCTTCGAAGTAAGTCCAGGTCTGGGTTGGCGCGCGGGAGACGGTTTCGATGTTGTTCATGTCGAACCTTGCGTGAGCCGCGGGATTGATTCGCCGGCCGACGAAAAATTTTAGAGGTCAGCTCGCTACATCGAACATTTCCATGCCGTCATCTCCGGACTTGCGCAATCCGACCTTTCGCAAAGCCGCCTTGGCGACTTTTTTCGCCAAGAGATAGCCGCGCGGCATGGGTTTGCGGCAGAAGGCGACCTTGCGCACATAGGACTCCACCCGCCATACCGCTCGCGAGCCCGCGGGGAAGAGGGCGGTGGCCCCGGCCTCGAGGCGGCGGGTTCCGCCGGCCGCGTCCTCGACGATTACCGATCCTTCGAGAATGTAAACGGTCTCGTCGATGCTGTAGCGCCATTCGAACAGACCCGCCGTGCAATCCCAGATCAGCGTGAAGGCGGATCCGTCCTCGCTACGTGACAGCAAAGCATTGCGCGCGACGGGCGCGCCTTCGATAATCCAGTCGGCGTTGATCGGCGCGGGTTTAAGCGCCGCGTGGTCGGCGATGTTGAATTCGATTCTCTTAATCGTTTCCAAGGCTATCTTCCTAATTGCGAGAGGTGGAGACTCAAAGGACGCCTAGCTCCAGAGCGGCGCGCACGTCGGGGCTCCAGAGGTTCGGCTCGAGCCCGTGGTTCGCGAACAGCGCCAGCGCGAGTCGATCGACGCCGAAAGCGACGCATCCCGTGTGGAGGGGCTCGCCTTGCGCGCCGGCGAGGCCGAAAATCTCGCCAAAGTGTTCCTTGTGGTAGTTGAAGCTCATGCAAGCGGTGGGCTCGTCCGCCGAGCGCAGCGGGACGAGCAACTCGAATTTCAGCGCGTGCTCCAATTGATTCGCCGCCATCAACTGGCCGACTCGGCCAAAAAAGGGATCACTGGCGGTTTCGAGCCTATGGGGCAAACGCAACCCCGTCGCGATCGCCTGGGCGCGATCGATCCAGCTCGCGCGGAAAGCGAGAACCTGCTCGGGCGAACCGATCCGCACGAATTCACGCATGCGGAAAGACTGCAGACGATCGGGATCGCGCGAAGGCTCGTGCCGAAAGCAGTCCGCCGCGACGTCGAAAATATAGCCCTCTTCCGGCGCTGGTCCCCGCGCTGCGGCGATGGGATAGACCGGATAGCACGCCGCCGGGCTCAACGAGATCGGTCGAGCTCGTGGCGCCGGTCCAGTCATCGTCTGTCCCGGAACGCTCCGCGGCGTCGAGAATCTCCCGTTCGGTTCCATGCAGGGCGCAGACGCAGCCAAGCAATTGCGGAAAGCTCTTGAGATAGCCGGCGTCTTCGAGCTGACGCCGGCTCATGACCGGCGGAAAGCGGAACACCTCCGCCCCATCCGGACGTTCGTTCGAAATCGCGCGCTGCAGCCCCTCCACGACGCGCTCGTAGATGGCGGTGCGGGCATAGACGCCTGCGACGCCCATGGGTCGAAACAGATAGTCGAGCAAGCCGCTCGTATCGGCGCCGCCGTCGCGGATTGGATTGATCGCGATGTTCATCGGGCCTCGCGGGTGAGGAGGAACGGAGCTTCGGTCATGCTTGCGCGTCAGATTTGTTCGGGAACGCCGCCGAGCAGAGAGGCCGCGGCGGTATTGGCCAGAATGCGGTTGTTGTTGATCATCACCGAACTCGACAAGACGTCGCGCAGCAACCGGCCGATGGAAAATTCGCTGTCATTGCGATAGCCCGATATTCCAGCGGCGCCCAGCGCGCGCATGACGGTCTCGATCGCCAATTCCGAAGCGCCGACCTTGAGAAGATTAAGAGAGGTTTGAAAGGCGATCTCGTCGAGCCCGCTCTTGCTCGCCGCGCGGCGCTTGTAATCGGCGAGCGCCGCGCCGACCATGTTGACCAGAGTCATTAGCGACAGCGAGGCCTGCGTCGCCAAAGGCGCGCCAGGCGGCAGCGCGCCCTTGGCGAGGCGCGAGATTTTGCGCACGAATCCTTGAGCCCGCTCGACGGCGCCGGCCGCGATTCCGGCCCAGCACGCCGCCCACAATAAATGGGTGACCGGCATCATCGCGTGGCGGTGAATGCGCTCGTAAGGCGTTGTCAGAACCTGTTCGGCTTCTCCGCGCGCTTCAAGCCGAAAACCCGCGCTGCAGGTGCCGCGCATGCCCAGCGCGTCCCAACTCGCGCCTTCGGTGAGATTGTATTGCTCCCTAAAGAACAGCACGAGCACCTGATCGGTCCCGATGGACTCGGGCGCGCGCCGCGCGGTCGAAACGATTGCGTCCGCATCGGCGCCATAGGAGAGAACCGAAGAGTCGCGGCTTAGCGAAATTCCCTTCGCGTTCGACTGGATCGCCGATTCGCTCATGCGCACATTAGCGCCGTTGTTTCCTTCGGTCGTCGATGACGCCACCAACATTTGCTCCTGGCCAATACGGCGCAGATAGCTCGAAAATTTCGGCGTGGCGTCGGCATGTTGGACGATGCAGGCGATATTGGCCTGGTGCATCGCATAAATCATCGCCGTGGAAGAGCAAACGCGGCCGAGCGCGTAACAGATTTGCGCTACGTCCGAGACGCGCGCGGCCTCGCCTCCCGCCTCGACCGGAAGCAGCAAGCCAAGAAGCTTTTGCGCGCGCAATTCCTCGAAGGCCTCGCGCGGAAACCGCGCCTCGACGTCGACGGCGTCGGCGTGACGTCGCGCGACCGCGACCGCCGCGTCGATCCTTGGATCCATGTCCCGCGACGGAGCCTGGGCCTCGACAATCGGGCCGGCTTTCGTAACGAAGGAAACGGCCATGACATGCCTCTGAGCGCAAAATGTTGCGGAGATTGGCGCGAGGCGTCGAGACCGCCAAAATTCTCGGGCGAAAGCGACGCGCAAGCATGAACCCCGCGCTACACCGAAATTATGCGCGATCTCACGAACAAGCTAGAATTAATACTGTGTTCAGCCCGTAAAGGTTAATTGGGAGCATTGTCAATTAAGTAAAATTGCGCGCTTCGTGCAAATTATATTTACTTCAATGCAATGTAGGAACATATCGCGCCAATGGCCCGGCGCGGCTGGCCGAACGAACGCCGCCCGGCGATTAAGAAGAGAGAAGCTCCATGCTGGATGTTCCGACCGGTGATATTTCCGCGCGCATCAACGCCATTGTGCGCAATTTTGTCAAGGTAGGCGCGCCAAACGGAGAGATCAGGCCGGATCGAAACCTCGAAGAACTTGGGTTGACCTCGATGGACATGGTGAATTTGATGCTGGCTGTCGAAGCCGAGTTCGACCTTACGATTCCCGGATCGAAACTTATGCCCGCGAACTTTCGCTCCATCGAGCGTGTCGCCGCGCTTGTCGAAGAGCTCACGCGGTAGCGTCGGCTCGCGCCTCGCGAATTTTCTCGAATGCGACGCGTTCGAGCCAGTTACGGTACAGACGCTCCGCGTCGTCAGCCCAAGTGGGCGCCGGCGCGTCGCTCTCGACGATTTGGCTGAGCATTCGCGCGAGACGCGGGCGATCGAGACAGTCCGCAGACTGTCTCAATGCGTCGAGCGCGGCTTGGGCCTCGTTCGAGAAATAGTTTCGCGGCGGGAACGGAAAACAGTCGCTTTCGCCCCTCAGGAATCGCAGGGCGTCGCGACGGAATTCGCGCGCCAAGGTGTCGGCGTTATATTCGGGATGGCCCTGGGTGAACAGAAACAGGCTGGGTTCGCGTCGCCAGAAGCAGTCGACTTCCACGTCCCCGGACCATGAGGATATGTGGTAGCCACGCTCGACCAGATCGTTTCGCGACAAGCCATTATAGCGCGAATGCGGAACCAGGATCGAGCCGGCGGCGCCACGCGTCGCCCAATCATTGGCGGCGACTTCGCAAGCGAAGACGCCGGAGATTTTTTCCCCCGCGCGGCGTCTCGTCACGCTGTCGAGCCGCAGCACGGCGCCGTGGGCGGCGAGGCAGGACCAAAGCGCGGAGATTGTATGAACGCGCGCCCAATCGACCAGTCGCGTGAAATCATCCCAATAGGGTTCGCTTTCGAGCTTGTCGGCGCGCGGCTCGCTTCCGGTGACGATCAGCGCGTCGGCCCCGCGGGCGTAAAGCGCCTCGATATCCACGTGACTTCGCGCCAGGGCGCGGCGCGCCGTCTCCCCGCGCGGCATGCTGGACAATGTGTAGCAGCGCAAGCAAAACGGAACTTTCCCGGCGCCGGCGCGCAGCAGTTTGACGAATTGCGCCTTGGTCGCGTCGATCGCCTGATCCGGCATGTTGTTGACCAGCGCGATTTGGAGCGCCGGGCCGTCGAAGGATTGGCGGGGGGGGATCGCGTTCATTTCAGACGACGCCTTGCGCCGCGAGGCGTGGCGCGGCATGCGCCATCGCCGCCAGGCCCTGGTCGAGATCCTCGATGATGTCGTCGATATGTTCGATGCCGATGCTCAACCGAATCATCTCCGGCGAGACCCCGGCATTGGCCTGCTCCGCCAGCGACATCTGCCGATGCGTCGTCGACGCCGGGTGGCAAGCGAGCGATTTGGCGTCGCCGATGTTGACGAGCCGCTTGACGAGCCGCAGCGCGTCGTAAACGGCCTTGCCCGCGTCGAGCCCGCCGTTCACGCCGAACGTGAGCAGCGACGGAACGCGGCCGTTGAAATATTTTTTGGCCAGCGCGAAATTGGGACTGCCGGAAAATCCCGCGTAATTCACCCAGGCGACGCGCGGATCGTCGCGAAGGAATTCGGCGACCCTTCGAGCGTTTGCGACATGGCGTTCGACGCGAAGGTGGAGCGTCTCTATGCCCTGAAGCAGCAAGAAGGCGGAGAGCGGCGGCAAAACGGCGCCGGTGGTGCGCTGATAAACGCTGCGCGCCCGCGCGATAAAGGCGGTTTCGCCGAAATGATCGACGTAAACGAGCCCATGGTAGGAGTCGTCCGGCTGGTTGAACATCGGAAAGCGTTCGGAATGATCGCGCCAGCGGAAACGCCCGCCGTCGACGATGATTCCGCCGAGCGTCGCGCCGTGTCCGCCCATGAATTTGGTGAGCGAATGGACGACGATGTCGGCGCCGTGCTCGATCGGCCGCAGCAAGGCCGGAGTGGCGACCGTGTTGTCGACGATCAGCGGGACGCCGCGCGCATGGGCGATCTCGGCAAGCGCGGCGATGTCGCAAATATTGCCCGCGGGATTGCCGACGCTTTCACAAAATAGCGCGCGCGTGTTGGCATCGATCGCCCGCGCCATGTCCTCCGGCGCCGTGCTTCGCGCAAAGCGCGCGTCGACGCCTTGGCGCGGCAGCACGTGCTGCAACAGAGTGTGGGTCGTGCCGTAGAGCGTCGGCGCCGCGACGATGTTGCCGCCGTGGTCGGCGACATTGGCCAAGGCATAGTAAAGCGCGGCCTGGCCAGTGGCGACGCTGAGGGCGCCTACGCCGCCTTCGAGCTCGGCGACGCGCTTTTCCAGCACCGCGTTGGTGGGATTGGCGATCCGGCTGTAACGATAGCCCTCGGCTTCGAGATCGAACAGCGCCGCGGCATGATCGGCGCTGTCGAATTCATATGCGACCGTCTGGTAGATCGGAACGGCGACCGCCTTGGTCGAGGGGTCGTGATCAAAGCCACCGTGCACGGCGATGGTTTCGCTACGCATCCACGCGCCTTTCCGTTGATTTTTTCGAGCGACTAGACGAATACGTGTCCTAAAGCCCCGCTCGGCGCCGTGACCCGAACTTCTGAACGGGGCGCGTCAATAATCCCTCTCCTTACCGAAATAGCGAGCGAATGAGGGTAGTAACCCTAACTGCTCGCGACTCTTTCACTCTTTACGCGCGGCGCATAAATTGGCTTTTTGCTCCGCGGACCTTCTATCGAATTCGATTAATGCATTTGAATCTCCTCCAACGGCGACCTACCGATGACCGATGAGACTTCCGGACGCGCCAATTCGGCGACGGCGGTAAAAAGCTCCGCCAACAAGGATTGGCTGCGCGCGTTGCAAAGAGTCGCGCCGATCGAGCAGGATCACAGCCGCATTCTTTCCGCGGCCTTCGATGAGGTCGTCGCCGCGCGAGGTTCCGAGGCGGCGGTGATCGACGACCGCGAGCGCCTTTCATTCACGCAATTCGCCGAGCGCGCGAATCGTTATTCTCGTTGGGCGTTGGACGAGGAATTGCAAAAGGGCGATGTGGTCGCCCTGCTGATGGGCAATTGCGCCGATTACGCCGCGATCTGGCTCGGGCTCACGCGCGTCGGCGTGGTCGTGGCGTTGCTCAATACGCATCTTTCGGCGCTGGCCCTCGCTCATTGTCTGCGCGTCGCTGGGGCGCGGAGCGCGATCGTCTCCGACGCGCTCGCCCCGGCCTGCCGTGAAGCGGCTGCAATGCTCGATACGTCTATCCGCGTCTTAGTCCATGACGGCGAAAGATTCGTGGGAGGCCTCAAGGCCGACGTGGCCGGTCTCTCCGGCGCGCCGCTGGCCGATGAAGAAAGGCGCGAAGTCACGTTAGGTGATCGCGCGCTCTATATTTTCACATCGGGAACGACGGGCCTTCCCAAAGCCGCCATCGTCATACACCGTAAGTTGATGAACTGGAGCCTATGGTTTTCCGGGTTGACGAACGCGGGCCCGAATGATCGCATGTATAATTGCCTGCCCATGTATCATTCCGTCGGCGGCGTCGTCGCTGTTTGGTCGGTCTTGCTGGCGGGAGGTTGCGTCGTGTTGCGCGAGCGCTTTTCGGCTTCAAGCTTCTGGGACGACATGGCCACGTCGCGGTGCACGATGTTTCAATATATCGGCGAACTCTGCCGGTATCTGCTCAATGCGCCGGATTGCGAGGCGGCACGGCGGCACGGCTTGCGGCTCGTCGTCGGCAACGGGCTGCGCGCCGATGTGTGGACGCGGTTCCAACGCCGTTTTGATATTCCGCGCATTCTCGAATTTTATGCCGCGACCGAAAGCAATTTCTCGCTTTATAACGTCGAAGGCGAGCCGGGCGCCATAGGCCGCGTTCCCGCCTTTCTCGCGCATCGCTTGCAGATCGCGCTCGTCGCTATCGACGAAGCGACGCGGGCGCCGGCGCGGGGTACGGACGGATTCTGCATACGCCTCGGCGTCGGCGAAACGGGCGAAGCCGTCGCCAGGATCGAAGCGCGGGAAAGCTCCAGCGCCAGTTTCGACGGCTATGTCAGCCCGGAAGACTCCGACAGGAAGGTCCTGCGCGATGTCTTCGAGCCCGGCGACGCGTGGATGCGCAGCGGCGATCTCATGCGCAAGGACGCACGCGGCTATTTCTATTTCTCCGATCGCCTAGGGGATAGTTTTCGCTGGAAGGGCGAGAACGTGTCGAGTTTCGAGGTCGCGCAGGTTCTCGCCGCTTGCCCGGGCGTGCGCGACGCCAATGTCTATGGGGTCGAAGTGCCGGGTTTCGATGGACGCGCTGGCATGGCGGCGCTGGCGGTGGGCGATGATTTCGATCTCGACCGGCTTCGTCAAAGCGTCGACGCGGCTCTCCCGTCCTACGCCCGGCCTCTTTTTTTGCGCCTTTGCGAAACTCTCGAGACAACCGAAACATTTAAGCACAAGAAGCAAGCCCTCGCCGCGCAAGGATTCGAGGCGGAAGGGATCGGGGGGGCGCTATATTTCGCGCGGCCGGGCGTGAGCAGCTACGTTCCGCTCGACGCGGCGATGCGCCGGCGCATTTGCGCCGGAGAGTTTCGCCTGTAGGGTGGCGATCGTGAGCAAGCCCGCGTTGACCATTTGGCATAACAGCAAATGTCCGGTGTGCGATGCCGGCATATCCCGGCAAAGGGAACGGCTGCGCGCCGCGGTCGCCGCCGGGGAGATCGAATTTCGCGACATTAATTTGGAGCCGGAAGCTCTGAAGGCGTGCGGCGCCAGCGTGGACGACGTGCGCCGGCGCCTGCACGCGGTCGACCGGGCTGGCGCCTTGCTGGTCGGCGCTGATGTCGTCGTCGCGGTCTGGCGCGCGACCCCCGGCGAAGCCTGGCTGGCTAGCCTGTTCGGGGCACCCGGCGCCATTTGGCTCACCCGATTCGTTTACGATCGATTCGCCGATCTGCTGTGGGCCTGGAACAAGCGCGCGGGGCGATGGTGACCAACCCGTCGCGCGCCGTCGCGAGGCTGGCAATCTTGACCTCCGCCGTGTTTTGGATTACAGAGTCGATGAAAGATCAATGTCTTGGTTGGTTGTCCGCTGATTGGACGGCGGGCTAGGTTTTTATAGGAGACACGCATGTCCCGTGGCGCCACTGTATTAGGATGCGCGTTAGCATTGACTGTCGGGATTCAGGTGGCGGAAGCGTCGTCTTGTATCGATCATCAGCTGGTTGACAAACTCGGGCAGATTGTGCGCGACGCCAACGGCCATCCTGTGCCATGCGGGATTGATCCAAACGCCGGAGATCCGGAATTGTTCGCCGGCGATCAAGGGCTTTATTTGGGCGCTGGAGCGTTGCTCATCGGTGGCGGCATCGCGGCGGCGCTGGCGACGAGCTCCTCTAACAACAACAACGGCATCGGGACGGCGCTAGTGACGAATCCATCTAATAATAATGACGGCGGGCGGGGCGGCAGGGACTGGCCTCAGCAGAATCAGTGGACTTATCCGCATCATCCCGCCAGCCCGTGACATTGAAACGTCAGGGTTTTTGGCGCTAACCGCTATTTTCGACCCGCGACACGGGAGTCGCGGGTTTTTCTTTGTTCGCGAGTCGCATTTTCACATTTACTCGAGGGTATAAGCCCACGCGATCATCTGTGGCGTGGCGCGCGGCGGGACGAGCCGGCAATGGGGACAGACGGACTTTCGCAAAATCGACAACTTTGAGCCCGACTGTTATGTCTGATACACTTTGGGGTCAATCAATCCAGTTCGAAAGTCGAGCGAAACGGTTCGGTGAAATCGCCGGGCTATAACCCCTTTTCATGGCAGGTCTTCGTGATCGATCTCCACTCACACATCTTACCAGGCATCGACGACGGCGCTGCGGATATTGGCGTCGCGTTGGAAATGGCTCGAATGGCGGTCGCCAATGGCGTGGAGGTGCAGGCATGCACGCCGCACATCCTTCCGGGCTTATACAATATTACGGGTCCCCAAATTCGTCTCGCGATCGCCCAGTTCCAGCGGGCTCTCGACGAGCATGGAATCGCGCTTCAACTGACAACGGGAGCCGACGCCCATTTGGTTCCGGATTTCCTGTCCAGATTGAAGTCGGGACATATTCTGTCTCTCGCCGATACGCGCTACGTCCTCGTGGAGCCGCCGCATCATGTCGCGCCACCCAGAATCGAGGAGTTCTTTTTCAGCCTTTTGGTGCAAGGCTACGTGCCGGTGCTGACGCATCCCGAGAGGCTGACCTGGATCGAGGCCAATTATCCGATCATGGAACAAATGTGCGACGCCGGGGTTTGGATGCAGGTCACGGCTGGATCGCTTACCGGCGTCTTCGGGCGAGGCCCGCTATATTGGGCCGAGAAAATGATGAAGGAAGGGCGTGTCCACATTCTCGCCACCGATGCTCATGGCGTGGGCAGACGGCGCCCCAATTTGCGGGAAGGCCGGGAAGTCGCCGCGAAATGGGTGGGAGAGGAAGAAGCCAACCATCTCGTCGTTACGCGTCCACGCGGCGTTCTTTCCGACGAATCGCCCTCTCGGCTGCCGCAACCCGGCGGGGCCCTGGCGCGCGTGGATTTCAGCGAGACCCGGCGCCCGACTCGCGACCGACGTGCTGCTTCGCGCGGGCCCTTCGGCGCCGCGAGAAGCGAAGATGGTCGTGTTTCGAGCCGTCTTGCGGACTGGTTGCGATCCTTCTATCAATAGCTTCACTCCAGTCTGGAAATGAGTTGAATCATGGTGGATGAAGTTCCGCAAGGACGACCATGAGAGCCGTTTTCGCGGACGCGGCGGCGCTTGTGAAAAGACCGAGCAGGGTTTCCGACTCATCTTTTCGGAATGATTCCGAAATGACGAGTCGGCCGGCGCGCCCGGGCGCCTTGAACCGTCAAACCGTCAAGGGCGGACCGAGAGCATGGAGACCGCGACGGGCGCGAACGGGTAAACCACCGACGAGGGGATGCGCCCCCAAGACAGCAGCGTCCTAACATCCGGGCAGATGTTCGCTAGCGTTCATCCTAGATCGCCTCTTTGCTTGACCCACTGACGAATGCTCGAACGCGACGTGAAACAATGACCAACGCCGAACAGAATTCGCCAGACGATAACCGCCTTCCGATCGACGGCTCGGGGTCGGGCGGTCATCTGGTTTCGGCGCCACGCCGCGGTGACGGGCAACTCGCGGGATTTGCGCCAAGGCAGAAAGAACTTCAAGACGCCGCGGGCGTCGATCTGCGCGAAAATTGGCGCATCGTAAAGAAGCGCAAATGGCTAATTGGAAGCATCATTTCGGCCTTCGTGATGATCGGCTGGCTGCAGACGCTGATGTCGATCCCGCAATACACGTCGGCGGTCCGGATTCAGATCGACCGCAGTGTTAGCAAGATCATCGAAAACGGCAGCGTCACGCCGTCGGATTCCAGCGACGGCGATTTCCTGAGAACGCAGTACGAGCTTCTTCAAAGTCGCAGCCTCGCGGAACGTGTGGTGTCCATGGCCCGGCTCGGGAACGACACGGCGTTTCTGAAACCCAAACAATTTTCGCTTTTGGGGATGTTTCGCGGAGGGGATAAGTCGGCGGCTCAGGCGGACAAAAGCATCGGGAGCGCCGATCGCGCGGCCGCCGCCGTCGGCGTCGTTCTGAGCCACCGTTCGGTTCGGCCAGTTTCCGGCTCGCGCCTGGTCGACATTACATATACCGACGCCTCGCCGACGGAAGCGCAAAGAATCGCCCAAGTCTACGCCGAGGCGTTCATCGCCTCCACCCTCGACAAGCGGTTCCAGGCGAATTCCTACGCGAAGACTTTTCTTGACGACCAAGTAGCGCAAATGAAGCTGCGCCTTGAGCAATCCGAAAAGACGCTGTTGGAGTTCGCGCAGAAGGAACAAATCGTCGCGACAACGGATAAGGCTTCGATCGCGGAATCCAATTTGGCCGCCGCGAACACGGCGCTGGGAAACATTATCGCGGAGCGCATCAAGAATGAACAGCTCTGGAAGCAGGTCCAAAGCGCGACCGCGATCAATCTTCCGCAATTGCTGACAAATAACGTCATCGACGGTTTGCGAGCCAGGCGGAATCTGCTCGTGACGGAGTTCGAGGAAAAATCGGAAACCTTTCAGCCAAACTATCCCAGTCAGGTTCAATTACCAATAAAATTAAAGAAGTAGATCACCAACTCGCTGCCGAGGTCAAGACCATTCAATCTTCGATGAAAGCGCTTTACGAGTCGTCGTTAAGCCAAGAAAGAGAGATGTCGAAGAGAATCGAGACGCTACGCGCGGACGCGCTCGATCTTCAAAGGCGCAGCATCGAATATAATATCATAAAACGAGAGGTGGACTCGAACCGAAATCTTTATGAGGGGCTTCTTCAGCGAATGAAAGAGGTCGACGTCGCCGGCGGCTCCGGCGCCAACAACGTGTTCATCATCGACAAGGCGGAGCTGCCGGGGGGGCCGTCGTCTCCGGTCATGTCGCGCGCGCTCGCTCTCAGCCTTGTCCTTGGGCTCGGCGTGGCTTTCGTGGCCGCCTACCTTCTTGAATACCTCGACGACTGCATTCATTCTCCCGACGATTCGGAAAGGCTTTTCGGCCTACCGACACTGGGCGTCATCCCGAAAATCAAACCTCCGTCCACCGTCGAAGCGGAGTTCGCCGACGTGCGCTCGGCCCTCGCGGAGGCTTATCGTTCGCTTTGCACGGCGCTGCAATTTTCCACCGAGGCTGGTCTGCCGAAAACGATTTGCGTGACCAGCTGCGCCTCATCCGAAGGCAAGTCGGTCACATCCCTGGCGATCGCCAGGCAATTTTCGATGATGGGCCTCAATGTCCTGCTGGTCGACGGAGACCTTCGCAATGCGTCGCTGCATAAGAAGCTTGGCGTCGAAAACAGCGTTGGTCTCAGTAATTATCTGACGGGGAGCTGTTCGCCTCCGGATGCGATAAGGCGGACGGTGCACAAAAATCTCTTCTTCATGTCCTCCGGGCCATTGCCGCCCAACGCGGCCGACTTGCTGGTCGGTTCGCGGCTGATGACCTTGCTTACAAGAGGATTGGAGGTGTTCGATCTCGTCGTCATCGATGGGCCGCCCGTCCTGGGATTGGCCGACGCGCCATTGCTGTCTGCGGCCGTCAATGCGACGATCTTCGTCGTCGCCGCCGGCCAAACACGTATCGGCCCGGTCCGGGTCGCTTTGAAACGACTGGAGAGTTCGCGGACCCCGATTATCGGCGCGGTTGTCACCAAGTTCGACGCGAAGACCGCCAATTACGGCTATGACTACGGCTATGGCTACGGGTATGGCTACGGTCAGGACGTCAATGACGAATTGGAAAACAAATCGGAGGACTTCGCGGAGGACGATGATCATCCTCAATTGAAGGATGGCGGCGCGCGTCGCTCAAATAACGCGCAAGATGTTGGCCGATGAGCGACGTGACAGCATTAAGGGTGGCGGTCGACTTGATGTTGATCCCTTCGCGCGTCCGCTCGCTGAGGACTGGACCGCTTCCCCATGGCGTTCCATTTTTGCTGCGCATCGCGGCGAACGACGAAGAGGCGACGCGAGAGGCGATCGTCTTGACCGGAAAATCACCGGAGACACTGCGAGCAGCGGCCGCTTTTTTTATCGAACAAATATTGTTGAGGCCGGGCGCCGACAGCTATCATATATTGGGCTTGGGGCCGGACGCGACGGCGTCTCAATTGCGTCAAAATCTCGCGCTGCTCCTTCGATGGCTGCACCCGGACGTTAGTGAAAACGCTCAAAGGTCGATTTTCGTGACGCGGGTCACAACGGCGTGGAACGACCTCAAGACGCCGGAAAAGCGCGCCGCCTACGACATCGCCCACGCCTCTGGCGAAGCGGAACAAGATCCTCGACCCGACGAGTGGTTCATGGATATGTCGGCCATTCCAGAATCTAGCGAGGTGACGCTTTATGAAGATTTCACGACCATGGCGGCAATAAATCCGCCAGCGCGGACGGAGAGAGTTCAGCAGCGTAAGAACGACAGCTTTCTCCATCGCCTTCTGCTGTTATTGATGGGTGAACTCGATGACTAGGGCTAGAGGAATTCTTTCGCCGAAGCGGGCGCCGGGCGGATCGACACGAATGTTCAAAGCTTGAACATGTCGCCATCGGATTATTCGCGCAAGAACAAACGGCGCGCGCTCGCCCGGCCCCCCTTGGCCTGCATGGGATTCTTGGCGTTGCTGGCGCCAGTGCTCGTCTGGCTGATCATCTCCCGGAGTTTGGTCGCTTATCTCGCTCAGACCGAGCCTGAGACCGCTTTGTCGTTAAACTCGAGCGATCCATTGGCGCTTGTCGCTCTCGCTGAAAAAGCCATTCTGTTCGACAAGAATCTCACGACTAAGTCACTGAACGAAGCACGTGGACGGTTGGAGGAGGCGCTTTCTGAGTTTCCGCTCAATGCGCGCGCTCTACGTTTGCTGGGCCAGTTGCTGGCGCGAACGGGCGACGACGCCAAGGCGACGAGAGCGATGCAAACGGCGGCGCGATATTCCTCCCAGGAACTCATCGCGGTCGATTGGACGATGCGGAGCAGTTTTCAAAACAAGGATTATCGCTCCGCGGCCTATTACGCGGACGTCCTGCTCAGAGCGCATCAGGATTTTTATAAATTTGCGTTGCCTGTCCTCGGACACATGGCGGAAGATGATGTCGGCAAGAAGGTGATCAAGAAGCTGTTCGCCACTAATCCGCCGTGGCGATTTTGGTTTTTCATTGAACCCGGAATGGCCATAACCGACGTGCGTACGCCGCTGGAACTTCTATTGAGTCTCAAAGATACGGACGCCCCGCCAACTCCGGGTGAATTGCAAGGCTATATTGGATTTTTATTCCAGCATAAATTTTATAAATTTGCATATTTCGTCTGGCGGCAATTTTTGCCGCCAGAGCAGCTGGCGCATAGCGGATTATTGTTTAATGGCGGGTTCGAGACAAAGCCCTCCGGAACTCTTTTTGACTGGAAGTTGGAGCAGGCGGATGGCGCGTTCGTCGATATCGCTCCGCGGCCCGACTCCCCCGACAAGAACGCTTTGTCCGTCGAATTCGGACAGGGGCGCGTGAACTTTGGCGGCGTCTGGCAGATGGTCATTCTACCGCCGGGCGTCTATCGATTGACGGGCTCCTACGAGGGAAGCGTCACGGGCCGGCGTGGAATGCAATGGAGCGTGCTCTGTTTTGGAGGGAGCGCGATCGGAGAAAGTCAGATGATATTGGGAACCTTCCCGGAAGAGAGGCAATTCGAATTCGACTTCAAGGTTCCTTCGATCGGCTGCGAGGTGCAAACAGTGCGGTTGGACCTCGCCGCGCGAACTTCCTCCGAGCAATTGGTCGCGGGGCTCGTTCGCTTCGCCAATCTCTCGATCCAGCGGAAATGACGACAGACCGAATTCCGCCCATCACAGTCGACCGCGCTCTTCAACTAAAACTTTATCAAATTCCCCTAGTCAAAGCTCGACAGGCGTCGAGATAGTGGAGAATCGAGAAGATGTGCACGCCACTAACCGCGCTGAGATTTGCGATGCTATTTGGCGGCGTCGCCGTGCTTGCCGCATGCGAGTCGACGATTCGAAGTCCCGAAGCGAATTCGGCGCAAGCGGCGGGAGAACAGCAATTGGCGCGGAAAGTTGGCGCGGACGCGGCGGCTTTGTCGCCGGGAAGCGCGACTTATCAGATCGGCGTGCAAGACGTTCTCGAAATCGTCGTGTTCAAAGTGCCGGAACTCACGCGCAATGTTCAGGTCTCCGATTCCGGAACGATCAATTTGCCTTTGATAGGCGAAATGCAGGCTGCGGGTTTGACGTCGCAGGAAGTCGAGCACGAGCTAGCCAGACGGCTTGGCGCGAGCTATTTGAAAAACCCGCAAGTCAATATTTATGTCAAAGAATATAACAGCCAGCGCGTGACCATCGAAGGATCGGTGAGATCGCCCGGCGTCTTTCCGATTCGTGGCAGAATGACTTTGATGCAAGCTCTCGCCACTTCCGGAGGTCCGGATCGCGACTACGCCTCCTCGGACGTGATGGTGTTCCGTACCCACGACGGTCAACGCGGCGGTTTGGAATACAATATCGACTCGATAAGATCAGGAGAGGCGCCAGATCCGCCATTGCAGAACGGCGACGTGGTCGTCGTGCCGACCTCCACCGGAAAATTCATCTTCCAGAGCTTATTGAAAACCGTGCCGGTGGCGGCGAACGTTAGATCCGTGGTGCCATGATGGGATTTACGCGGGCGCTCTGAGAGCTGGACATGCGGTTGCTCGATGGGAGGGTATCGCGAAACCTCCCGCGCGCCATAATTCGTGATCACGGCATTTCCTATTGTTCTTTTTCATAAAGACTCGGGGCCGCATATCTGAGTTTTATCCGAGCGGTTAGGAAAATGCTCTTGCGTTTTCGGATCGGACCCGATCGAATGGGCGATGTCGGAGGCGACCCGCTGATTGGCGTTCATGCTCCGTAGGGGATCGATATCCTCTTCGAGAAACCGAAGAAGGCCGCGCGTATTCCGCTCTCCCAGCTTTCAAGTCGACCATCATCGCTTGCGAGCTCGGCGAAAAATGGCGGACGGGGCATTTCGTGAACCATGGAAACCATCCGCGTTCCGTTGATTGCGATGGAACGTGATCGCGGACGCCGGCCGTCAAAAAGCGCGAGGAACGTCTCGCCCATTCGGCCGCGAACAAAGGAAGGAACAATGGACTTTAGGCGCTTTAGACTTCCCTGGCGCGGCACGCTCACCACCCCAATTGGATCTTACGAAGCAGATAGGCGTGGATCGTGAGTTCTTCGCAACCGCGGATGAGGGAGCAGATTAGCGCGCTCTTTTACTTTTGCGCCCTCGGCGTGATATTCGCGGTCCTATTCGGAGGCGGCACCCGAGGTGGGTTCCTATCGGACGTGCTTCTGCAATTTGTCTCGGTTCCAATTCTTGTCGTCGCTCTGTGGCGCGCCGGGACCGGTTCGCTATCGCGTGGGCAACTTTACTCCCTGTTGTTTTGCGCCGCGATTTTGGCTGTTCCCTTGGCGCAATTGGCGCCGCTTCCGCCCTCGATATGGATTGCGTTGCCCGGACGGGCGATCCTTGGAGCGCCTTACGAATTGATCAATCGCGGCCTTCCCTGGGCGCCTCTGAGCTTGGCGCCGGCGGCGACCTGGCTGAGCGTGCTTTCTCTATTGCCCACTTTCGCCATCTTCCTCGGCGTGCTTCAGCTTGATTATGCCGAACGCAGGCTTTTGAGCCTCGTCGCGCTCGCCATGGGATTTTTGAGTGTTCTCTTGGGATTGACGCAGGTGGCTCAAGGTCCGTCGAGTCCCCTAAGGTTCTTCGAGTACACCAACGCCCAAGAGGCCGTGGGTTTTTTCGCGAATCGGAACCACTTCGCGGCGATGCTCTATACGCTCACATTATTGGCGGCGGCTTGGACTGGAAACAATGGAATCGCCTTCGGTCTCGAAAAAAATCGAAACAAGTTCAGCACGGCCTCGATCGTTTCGCAGCTTGCGAGTTTCTGCATCCTGACAGTGCTGATCGGAGCGCAGGTCGTGACCCGTTCGCGCGCCGGCATGATTTTGACCCTAGGCGCGCTGTTTGGCGCGTTCCTGCTAATTCGACAGGGGCAACGCGCGACGAACGGCATGCGTCCGACCTGGTTGATGGTTGGAGCCGCGAGTTTGGCGGCGGTTCTGTCCATTCAATTTTCGCTTTACCGCGCTTTGGATAGATTCGCGATCGAAACGGCGCCGGACGCTCGCATCGCGTTCGCCCGCAACACGATCGAAGCGGCAAAAACCTTCATGCCTTTCGGCGCCGGGGTCGGCTCTTTCGTTCCGGTCTACGCGACCTTCGAAAAGCCGCGGGATTTGATGGCTGGAGGCTACGCCAACCACGCTCACGACGATTTTCTCGAAATCTGGCTCGAAACCGGTGCCGCCGGGTTGATTCTTATCCTGCTTTTTGTCGCTTGGCTGCTGTGGCGATCCCTTCAAGTGTGGCGGCGCTCATACGTGGGCGGGCTCCAAATCGACAGGTTCCTTGTCCGCGCGTCGACATTGGCCATCCTTCTTCTGCTGTTCCATTCCATTGCCGATTATCCCCTTCGCACGGGGTCTATGATGGCGCTATTCGCCTTCCTCTGCGCGCTGTTAATCCCTCCGCGGGACGATTTGATTAGCGATCCGCGTGAGGCCGCGAGGGAGGCGCGAGCGCCGCGGGCGGCTCCGGCGCGGCCCCGAGCGGGGGCGACGACGACCGCGCCGCCGCGCCCATCGGAACCGCGCCCATCTCGCCAACAGGCAGCCCCGCCGCGACCCGCGCGACCGAAACCTGTCACGGCGTGGGATGATGAGCATTGGCCCGAGGAATGGCGGAAAATGCAGGCCCGAACTTTCGAGGGAGATGGCTCGGGGAAGGCGCCGGAACCGTCATCGGAAGAATGAGGAGGTCGTCGTCGCGAGTCGGAGGTAACGCGAGCTTCGAGGGCTCCAAAGATTGATCTTTC
This sequence comes from Methylocystaceae bacterium, assembly GCA_003134075.1. GTDB lineage: Bacteria > Pseudomonadota > Alphaproteobacteria > Rhizobiales > Beijerinckiaceae > Methylocystis. Next base: position 42,766 of record PLAI01000150.1, read on the forward strand.
GGGGGCTCTCGCGTTCTATTGTTCCCCTTGCGCGCACCATT
>PLAI01000266.1 GCA_003134075.1 Methylocystaceae bacterium
GTCCACATATGGCATGCAGCCGGGAACCGGCACCTTCGACATAATGCCTGGCATCCTCTATGGCGGCGTGCAAGGGCCCTGGTCCTGGGGTCTTTCCTATCGCGCCCGCCTCCCCCTCGCCGTCAATCCGGAAGGGTATATGTGGGGCAATTATCAGGAGGCGAACGCCTGGGGCGGCTATACTTGGTTCCCCGGCTTCACGACGACGATTCGCGCCAACTTCAACATTCAGGACCATATCGTCGGGGCGGATTGGTGGCTGATCGGCAAGCTGCCGAGCGCCAATCCGAACTTTTACGGCGGCAAGAGAATCGAGATGAACGCCGGCGCCGACATCGACGGGAAGCTGTTCGGATTCCCGGACTTTTCGATTGGCATCGAGGCGGGCGTTCCCGTCTATCAAAATCTCGACGGCCCGCAGATCGCCAAGAACTGGCAGGCGGGCATGGCGCTGCGTTGGAAAATCGGCGAGCCGGGCGCGCCGACCGTGCACGCCGGATCGCCAATATTCAAGGGTCCGCCGGTCGCCTCCACCGCTCCGGCCTCGCTTTGGGGCGGCTTCTACACCGGCGTGAATGGCGGCTATACTTGGGCGGGCGACACCAACACCAACTTTACTTACCAGGGCCGAGGCGGATTCGCCTCGCTTTGGACCAAGGGCGGACTGCCATCCAGCCTCAACCTGAACAGCGAGGGCATTCTCGCGGGCGCTCAAGTTGGCTACAATTACCAGTTCCAGGAGAAGGTGGTCGCCGGTCTCGAGGCGGATCTTCAAGGGGTCGGCGTCGGCAATAGCAGCGTGGGTTCGTGGCAGGGGTCTCCGGCCACCTATCTTCAGGCCGGGCGCAATATGCATAGTTTGGGCACGGTGCGCGGCCGCTTGGGTTATCTCGCGACGCCGACGATGCTCGTCTATGCGACGGGCGGTCTCGCCTATGGCGAAGCCGATCTCAACGCGACCTGGTTCAGCCCGCTCCTCTCGCCGGTCCTCTATCAGGGGGGCAGTTGGCTCGGCACCACCGACTTGCGCACGGGATGGACGGCGGGCGCCGGCGTCGAGTGGATGTTCCTCCCGAGGTGGAGCGTCAAGGCCGAATATCTCTACTACGACCTCGGCACGGCCAATACGGCGAACTTCGGCCCGGTATTCTATACGAGCAGCGCGTCGACCGGGCACCTGTTCTCGACCGCGGGCTACTCGGCACCCTTCAACGGCAATGTCGTCCGTCTCGGCGTGAACTACCACTTCAACGGGGGCGGCCCTGCGCCGATCGTCGCGAAATACTGATCGAGGAGCGGGGGCGTCCATTGGACGCCCTTTGGCCCTCTTTTGATGAGAGTCCGGCCTTCTGGCCGGGCTCTTCTTTTTGTCGCGATCACGCCCTTCTTTGATTTGTTTCGAATAAACTGTAGGATTTTGTCGAACGGTTCGCCGGAACGGTCTAACTGGTTCGAGGTAGGGCACGAGTGATTTCGAAATTGCCGGCGCTGGCCGCGCGCACGCTGATCTTCGTTTACCGCGTCTCTCTTTCCGCCTTCGCCGGGCGCTGGTGTCGGCACGCGCCCACTTGCTCGGAATTCGCGGATGAGGCGATCGCGCGCCACGGCCTATGGGCGGGCGGCTGGATGAGCTTCGCGCGAATTTGCCGTTGCCGGCCAGGCGGCACGGACGGCTTTGATCCGCCGCCGCTCATTCCGCCCGCCGGGGGCAGCGCCTTAACGCCCTGGCGCTACGGCAAATGGCGAGGACCGCTGGTCTGCGAAGCGGTGGACGCGCCTCAGGAGCGGGCCATCAGCTCCATCGCCAAGCCGTAGATGCGCAACCGCGCCGCCTCGGGGAGCGTGTGCAGCGTCTCCAGATAGGTTTGCCCGGCGGCGCACATCCGCGCATCTTCGAGCGGCGGGTCCGGCATCTTGCCGTCGAGCAGCGCGTCGATTTCGAGCTTGCCCAGCCCCTTGGCGACCAGCGCCGCTTCCAACATCTTGAAATCATTCTCCGTCGGCACCGCGCGATCGATTTTCTTCGCCTGCCCGCTGGCGATCGCGTCAACGCCGGTCAGCGCCATATCGGCNNTAAATGTGGGTCTTCCTCGCCGATCGCGCGCAGGACCTTGAGCTGAATATCGAACACCTTGGTCAAGGGATCGGTTTCCGCCTTGGCGGCCAGCACTCCGCGCGACTGACGCAAAAGGCGGACCGCCTCCGAAACATAAAAGTCGACGCTCTCTTCATGTTTGCTTTCGACGAGACGCGCCGCGAACATGTCCAGAGCCGCGGTGTATTCGACGGGAAAAGCCTCGCGCAGCCGCTTGAAGAAACGGTCGTAATCGGGCGCGCCGACGATCAGTCGGTCCAGTCTCTGTCTGGCGGCGTCCTTGTCGATTGGCGCCGGCTCGGCCGCGCCGGATTGCTCGGCGGCGGGTCTTTGCGCGTCGGCGACCTCGGCCGAGGGCGGGGCGATCTGGTCACTCGGTCGCTTGGCTGGATTTGACGCCATTATTATGAGCGCGAAACCCAGACAGAGAAAAACGAAGGCGCCTGTGATCAGAAACAAGAGTCGTTCTAGGTACATGACGCATTTTCTCGAGAGTCGTCAGCGCGGCGCGCGGACTCTATGCAAAGCGCGCCCGCGTGGAAAGGGTTTCTCGGCCCTTTCGCGGCCCGGAGCGCGCCGCGGGGGTTCAGACGGCCGCGCGGGCCTCGCTCTTAATGCGCTCGACCATGGCGCGCAATCCGTTGGCTCGCTGCGGGGTCAGATGTTGCGCGAGGCCGAGTTCGGCGAACAGCGGCGCGGCGTCGGTCTCGAGGATTGTCGACGCGGCGCGGCCAGAATAAAGCGCCAACACCAGCGCCACCAGTCCGCGCACGATATGAGCGTCGCTGTCGCCATGAAAGATCAGCAACTTCTGGCCCTTATCGTCCTGCGCGACCTTGGTGTCGAGCCACACCTGGCTGGCGCAGCCCCGCACCTTGTTGGCCTCGGAATAAGCGTCCTTGGCCAAGGGTTCGAGCGTGCGGCCAAGTTCGATCAGATAGCGGTAACGATCCTCCCAATCGTCCAGGAGTTCGAAGTTGCCGATGATGTCATCGATAGCCATTTGCATTCGCGTGCAACCAAGTTTCGCGCCTAGGCGCTTTTTCGCACAAATCGGCCTCGCGCCCAAGGACTAAACGCTTGGCTAAACCGTTGCCCCAATAGCCAGAGGGGAAATCGCCGCCAGACATTCGCCGTCGTCTTTTGCTTGGCGCGACGCCCCGCTCTTCCAAAATTCATGCCTAAGGCCTAAGTTCCTCCCCGCCCATGCCGTTTCGGCGCAGGCAGCCATGGAGATTTCAATGAGCGTCTTTTCCCGTTTGCGTTCGTTCGCGATCGCGACCTTGCTGGGCCTGAGCGTCGCGAGCTGCGGTTACAATACGATTCCCACGCTGGACGAAAACGCCAAGGCGAAATGGGCCGAGGTTCAGGCGCAATATCAGCGCCGCGCCGATCTCATTCCCAACCTCGTCGCGACTGTTCAAGGTTACGCCAAGCAGGAAAAGGACGTCCTCACTCAGGTCGCCGAGGCGCGCGCCAAGGCGACGCAAATCAAGGTCGACGCCTCCTCGCTCACCGACCCAGACAAGATCAAACAGTTCCAGGACGCGCAGGCGCAGCTTAGCGGCGCGCTCGGACGCCTGCTCGCGGTCAGCGAAGCCTATCCCGACCTCAAGTCCAACGCCAACTTCCTGGCGCTGCAGTCACAGCTGGAAGGCACGGAAAACCGCATCAACGTGGCGCGGCGCGACTACATCGGGGCCGCCCGCGACTTCAACCTCGCGCTGCGCACTTTCCCCACGGTGCTGTGGGCCAAAACCTTCTTCTCATCCGAAAAGCCGCTGGCCGAATTCACCGCCAGCGACGCGGCCCAAGGGGCGCCGCAAGTGAAGTTTTAGCTGGCCGGGTCTTTTTCCGTTCCGGCGCAAAAGGGCGCATGCCCCTCGTTCGCGCTCGCGCGCTAGTTTTTCTTTGTCGAACGACGCCTATTTGGCGATCGAAGGAGAGGAGAGTGCGTAGCATATGAATCGACACGCCCCCCGGCCTTCCCTCGACGGCGAAGACGACGCCCGCGCCGCGCTCAGCGAGATCTGCGCGAGCGCGGCCGTGTGGCGGCATATGCGCGAGGAGGCGAGCGCGGCCTTGACCCTGGAGCCGGCGCTTGCGCCATTGCTGGTCGGATCCGTTCTAAATCGATCGAGTTTCGCCGAGGCGGTTATCCGCCGCGTCAGCGCCAAGCTTGGCGCGCCGGCCGTGCCCGCCGAAATGATCGCCGACGCATTCGAAGCCGCCGTCGCGGCGGAGCCCGCGATCATCGAGGATTTTCGCGCCGACCTCGCCGCGATCGTCGAGCGCGATCCGGCTTGCGGCCGTCTGATCGAGCCTTTCCTCTATTTCAAGGGATTTCATGCGGTCGAGGGCCATCGGCTGGCGCATTGGCTGTGGCGTCGGGGCCGCGTCGACTTCGCGCTCTACCTGCAAAGTCGCGGCTCGGAGGTTTTCCAGACCGACATCCATCCGGCGGCGCGCTTCGGGCGCGGCGTCTTCCTTGATCACGCCACTGGGCTCGTCGTCGGCGAGACGGCCGTGGTCGAGGACAATGTGTCCATATTGCAGAATGTCACGCTTGGAGGCACGGGCAAGGAGTCCGGGGACCGCCATCCGAAAGTCAGGCACGGCGTTTTAATCGGCGCCGGCGCGAAAATTCTTGGCAATATCGAAATCGGCGCCTGTTCGCGCGTCGCCGCCGGCTCGGTCGTCTTGCAAAGCACGCCGCGCAATGTGACCGTCGCGGGCGTGCCGGCCAAAGTCGTCGGAGTCGCCGGCTGCGCCGAACCCGCGCGGGATATGGACCAACTGCTCAGCGAGCTCGCTTATGATTCGTTCACTTATGTGATTTGAAGCAAGCCGCCGCGAAATTTAAGCGATTATGTCCGGGGTGATTTCGTCCTCGAGATGCTGCAGCCGGTCGCGCAGCAGCAGCTTGCGCTTTTTCAAGCGTTGAATTTGCAGCTGATCGACGGCTCCAACCGTCAGCAGCGCTTCGATGGCGGCCTCGAGATCGTGATGCTCCAACCGCACCCGCTCGACTTCCGCGCGAATCGCGGCCTTTTCGGCGTCGCTACGATTATCGTTCATACGCCGGTCGCCGCCGCTGTGATCCTGCCCGCCGCGCCCGCGAGGGAATCGCAAGCTCGGCCATTATCGCCTCCTGGAGCGGGCGCCGGCAACAGAAATTGCACGACCTCTCTCGATCGCCAATTCAGGTTCCGACCACGAGAGATCGCCGAAAGCCCGCTCATCCCCCGAGCCCCAAAGCGCTGCGCACCAGCGCGGAATAGCCATAGAGGTCATTGCGCATTTGCAGACGGCCGTCTTCGTCCACGAAGGCGGTGAAATATTCGATGTGGATCGGCAGCGGTTTGGACAGGTTGATATAGCGTTCCGAACCGCCGATCAGCCTCTTCACCCGCTGCTCGGACCAGCCGCTAGCTGGACCAAGCACCGCCTCGGCGAGAGCGAAGGGGTCCTCGACCCGCATGCAGCCATGGCTGAAGGCGCGGTGCTCGGCGGCGAACAGGCCGCGCGATGGCGTATCGTGCAGATAGACCGAGAAATCGTTTGGAAACATAAATTTGATTCGGCCTAGCGCATTGTCTTCCCCCGGCGGCTGGCGCACCGTAAGCTTGCCGTTGTGATAGGCGACCTTCCAACCGCGCCGCGCGAGATAGGAGAGATCGCCGCCATGCTTGGGCAGCATCTCCTTATTGATGATCGACTGCGGCACATTCCAGGATGGGTTCACGATGATGAATTGCAACGCATTGGAGAACACCGGCGTCGGCGTGCCTTCCTTGCCCACGATCACCTTGGCGCGATGCGCGACGGCGCCGTCCCGCACGACCGCCAGTTCGAACTCCGGAATATTGACCTCGACATGACTCCCGCCGAGATCGCGCGGGAGCCAGCGCCACCGCTCCATATTGGCGATGATCTCGGCCTCCACGCGCGAAACCGAAGCCCCGTTCGTCGCCATCTTCCGCCGCGCGGCCTTGTTTGCGGTCGAAAGCGTATCGGTCAAGGGCGACGCGTTGCTCGCCTCGGCCAATTGATCGACGTCGCCCGGCGCGCGGCGCGAACGCAACTCGATCAGCTTCGCTCGCAGCCGCCGGTAGCCGTAATGCGCTGGATTGAAGCCTCGCAGAACTTCGCCCGCGCCGTCTCCCGCCGTCGCCACGCGGGTCAGCGCTTCGCCCATGTCTGGCGAGGCGGGGCGCGCGCCAATCAAGTGCGAGATCCGCCGCGGATCAACGCGGGAACCGGACGCCTGCGCAACATAGACCGCGACAGCCTCGCTGAGCGCGAATTCGTCTAAGAGACGAGGCGCGCCCGCCTCCATGGCCGGGATTTTGTAAGCGGATATGTCGAGACCGTCCTCGCCAGCTTCGCGCAGCTGACGCGCCGCGGAGCGCGCGGACTGCCGCAAATCCGCGCCGTCGAGCCATAAGGGCATGAAATCGCGCGCGACGTAAAAGCCGACGATCGCCGCGCGAAGCCGGCGGTGTTCGATCCCGCGCGGCGCGGCGCGGTTCCAGTCGTCGAGCGCCAGCGCCAGCGCGCGCTGCCTGGGGTCGAGCAGTTCGAAGGCGAAAGAGCGGTCGTCGCCGGGCGTCGCGACGACCGGGGTCAGATCGACAAGCGGCGACGCCTCGAGCGCCTCGAACAGCGCCGGGTCGAAGGTCGGCCGCGGCGCGGCCTTGAGCGTCGCATGTGCCATTTGCAGCAGCGGCGCCGGCTGGGGGAGCAAAGAGGCGCGAAAGGCGACGCTCTCCCACGCCACCGAGGGCGTCGCGTGAAAAGCTGGCGAGAGGCATGACGCCGCCGCCAACGTCCAGCATAGCCGAGAGATTCGCGAGCGAACGCTCATGAGTTGTCCTGTGAGCTCCATGGGGCGCATCTCGATCGCCAACCGCGTCTTGGCGCCCCATCCAACAGGAAGGTAGTGCCGTGTCCTCAACAATTAAATGCGCGGCCGCACGTCGCGGCCACGCACGGCAAAAATTCTTTTGACTGTTGCAAGGGCGCCACACCTCTGGCGCCCAAGCTTGCGCCAGCGGCTCCCCGCGGGCGTCGCCTTAGTTGTTGAAGCGGAAGTGCAGCACGTCGCCATCGGCGACGAGATAGTCCTTGCCTTCCAGCCGCAGCTTCCCGGCTTCGCGCGCGCCCGCCTCGCCCTTCAACCCCGTGAAATCCGCGTAGGCGATCGTCTCCGCCCGAATAAAGCCCTTTTCGAAATCGGTATGGATGACGCCGGCGGCCTGCGGCGCGCGCGTTCCCTGTTCAATCGTCCAGGCGCGCGCCTCCTTGGGGCCGACCGTAAAATAGGTGATGAGCCGCAACAGCTCGTAGCCGGCGCGGATAACCCGGTTGAGCCCGGGCTCCTGTAGCCCCACCGCCTCCAGATAATCCTTTTGCTCCGCGGCCGGCAGCACGGCGATTTCGCTCTCGATCTTCGCCGAAACAACGACGCAGGCCGCATCTTCTTCCTTGGCGCGCGCGAAAACCTTCCGTGACTGCGCATTGCCCTCGGCCGCCGCGCCCTCCTCGACATTGCAGACATAAAGCACGGGCTTGGAGGACAGCAGGCCAAGACCGCCCAGCGCCGCGCGCTCCTCCGGCTTGATCTCGACCAGCCGCGCCGGCTTGCCCTCGCGCAGCAAATCGAGGCATCGGCGCATCAGATCGAGCAGCTCCTTGGCGTCCTTATCGCCGCCCTTGGCCTTTTTCTCCGCCGCGACGACGCGCTTTTCCAGGCTATCGAGATCGGCCAGCATCAGTTCGGTTTCGATGGTTTCTATATCGCGCAATGGATCGACGCCGCCCTCGACATGGGTCACGTCGCCGTCCTCGAAACAGCGCACGACATGCGCGATGGCGTCGCATTCGCGGATATTGGCGAGAAACTGATTGCCGAGCCCTTCGCCCTTGGAGGCGCCGCGGACGAGGCCGGCGATGTCGACAAAGGTCAGGCGCGTCGGAATGATCTGCTTCGAGCCAGCGACCTTGGCGAGTTCGTCGAGGCGCGGGTCGGGCACGGCGACCTCGCCGACATTGGGCTCGATGGTGCAGAATGGATAATTGGCGGCCTGCGCGGCCGCCGTCTGGGTCAGCGCGTTAAAAAGGGTCGATTTGCCGACATTCGGCAAACCGACGATGCCACATTTGAAGCCCATGTCGGTCCCACTAGCGAAAGGAATTGGTTGCGGCGCGGTATGGGCGGGCCGCGCGTAAAAGGCAAGGGGCGCGCGGATTTTCTGAATGAGCGAAGGGCGACGACAACGCCGGCGGCCTCATTGCCCGTCGTCGACCGTCGGACCGAAGAAATCTGCGAAACGACGGCGCAACGCGGCGTCGACGATCGGCATCGCGCTCGGCGCGCCAAGCTCTTCGAGGCTGGTCACGCCAAATTGCGCGGCGCGAAGGCCGCAGGGCGCGATGCCGGAAAAATGCGACAGATCCGGAGCGACATTCAGCGCGACGCCGTGAAAACTCACCCAATGGCGCAAGCGCACGCCGAGCGCCGCGATCTTGTCTTCGGCCGGCTCGAAGGCCGGACCGCGCGGTTTGTCCGGTCTTGCCACCCAGACGCCGACGCGGTCGGCGCGGCGCTCCGCGCGAACGCCCAAATCGCCCAGCGTCGCGATCAGCCAGCCCTCCAGCGCGCATACGAACGCGCGCACGTCGCGGCGCCGGCGGGAAAGATCGAGCATCACATAAGCCACGCGCTGGCCGGGGCCGTGATAGGTGTATTGTCCGCCTCGCCCGCTGCGATAAACCGGAAATCGGGGATCGAGCAGATCGGCGTCATCAGCCGAGGAGCCCGCCGTATAGATCGGCGGATGCTCGAGCAGCCAGACCTGTTCGCGCGCGGCGCCGGCGGCTATGGCTTCGGCCCGCGCCTCCATTCGCGCGACGGCTTGTTCGTAGGGGACAAGGGCTGACGAGATCAGCCATTCGACCGGTGGAGAGCCCGGAGCCGGCGACATCGAAGGCGCGTTCGCGGCGCGGTCTGGCGTCATGTTATGTTCCATTGAGCGCGAAGCGTCCGCGCCATGAATATTTGCGAGACGAGCCCCACACGCGCTCGAACGCGCTCCGTGTCGCTATTTGACGACGAGCACGGGGCATTGCGCGAGCTGGGTGATGCGATCCGCGCGGCTTCCGATGAATCTTTCATATAGTTCCGAATGCCCCACCGCGCCGATAATGAGCAACTCCACCTCAAGTTCGGCGGCGAGTTTGACAATATCGCGCACGGCGTGTCCAACCAAGACATGCGTCCGCAGCTCCAACCCTCGCTCGCGCGCCGCAGCACGGCGCCATAGCGCCGATCCGCGGCTTCTTTCGCATCGCGGACCTCGGCGATGAACTCCGGTAGATTCGGAAGTTCTTGGACGCACACCATATGCAATTCGGATTGATTCTGCTCCGCCAAGGCTATCGCCAGCGAGAGAGCGTGAAAAGCCGATTCCGAGCCGTCGTTCGCGTGCAGGATTTTCTTGAACAATTTGGCCTCCCGAGATCATTGATTGGTCGCGGCTGGCAAAGACGCCTCCGCCGCCGCGGCGGCGCCGACGTCAGCCGAGTCCTTCGGCAGCAGGTGGCGAGGCAGGAAGAAGCTGTTGGCGATCACCGTCGGAATGATCGCCGTGGCGATGATGGCCGCCACCAATGTCGAATACTGGCTCTCGTCGATGATCTTGTGAGACAGGCCGAACAGCGAGGCGATGGTGCCGAAGGTCAGACCGGAGGCCATGATCAAAGTGGTGTACATCGCGTCCTTGGGCGGCGATCCAAAGGCTTTCGCCACGGGATAGACGCTGACGACCTTGGTCGCGACCTCGACGACCAGCAGGATAACGACGCCGATTGGCGCCAAAATGACGGCCGCGATCGATACGAAATAGCCGGCCCTTATGAAGTAAAAGGGCGTCAGCAGTCCGATGACGATGGTGCGGAGGCGGCGGATTAGCGCATGGTCGCGGCCGACGCTGCCGGCGAGCGTCATGCCGATGAGATAGGCGGGCAACACCGCCTCGCTGTCCGCCCATGTGGCGAGCGCCCCCATCCCCAGCAAACAGAACAACAGGAGCTTCGCCTCGAATTCCGAGGGGCGCCCGCCGAAGAGCTTGAACAGATAAGGCGTGACCCGCGGCAGGCCGATAAAGGCCGCGGCGACCACGACGACGAACAGCGCCGTTTTGAACGTGAAGGGGGCGAACACCAGGCCGAGCGTGACGACCGTGCCGAGATCGGTGACGAAACAGGCCGCGAGAATGGTCTTCCCGAAGTCGGTTCGGTTGAGGCCATATTCCATCATCACCGTATAGACGACCGCGACCGAGGTCGCCGCGAGCGCGATGCCAGCCAGGATGGCCGGCATCGTCTCCCAACCCAGAAAATAATGCGCCGCCGCCCAACATCCAACGGCGGGGAGCAGGAAGCTGGCGACGCCGATCGAGACGGACTCTTTCCATTTCGCCTTGAAGACGTCGGGGTCGAGTTCCGCTCCGGCGAGAAACGTCAGCAGAATGGCCCCGACGCCAGCGAGGGTCTTCACCCAAGGTTCCTGGACGCCAAAGATCTCGACGCCGACCGTGACGCTGAAAATCGCCCGCGCGAGCATGCCGACGATGATCTCGGAAAGAGCGGTCGAAATTCGCAATTTGTTGGACACAAGCGTCGCGATCAGCGCGAGCCCGAACACCAAAGCCATTTGCGCCCAAATGCCGGTCATGATCGGTCCTGAATGTTAGAGAGGGAGGTCCAAGGCGAGGCGCCCCGCGCGAAAACGCCTCCGCTATCGCTCCAAAAGGGAGGCGATCCGGAAACACATTGGCGCGCGAATAAGCAGAGGGGATTGTAGTTCGCCAAGTTACGCATACGACTCCTTCTCGCGTTATTCGCGCAATAGGAGTCATCGGCCTGTTCGGCGGTTTTGGGGAACTCCATCCCCATTTTGATTGAATCATATTAGCCGGGATCTTGGCGCTGGCAAGCTGGCATCCGCCAAAAAAGCAAATGGCCGCGCGAAACGCGCGGCCACTCGATTTCGCTTTCCAAAGAAGCGCGATGTTAGTTGAAGGGATAGTACCGAAGGCTGGTGAAGAACATGCTCTCGGTCCCCTTATACGCGCCGCTTACGCCGGCGAACGAGTCCCTGACCGTGTAGGAGTATTGCGCGCCAACCCGGACCTTCCCGGCGGGGCCGTCATAGAAGTTATGCCAGAAGCCGCCGGTGACCTGGCGCACATCCTTGGTATTGCCGACGCAGGTCAGCGCGGGAGGGCCTTCGAAATTACAGCCGATATTGTTGTAAGCCGGGTTGCCATATCCGTAGGAATAGAGCCCGGCCGTAATGAAGGGCGTTCCAGCGAATTTTACGAACTTGTAATTGGCGCTCGCGAATTCGCCGCCGGCGAAGACATAGACGTCTGTCTGCGGCGTCACGTGAGCGGTGAGGCCGACCATGGCCTGACGCTCGTGGATTGGCTGGACGCCGCCCGTGGGCGAGAAGGTGGCGTCGTTGATTTGCGCCGCCCCGTAACGGCCATTGCCGTTGCCGCTCAGGCCCGAAAACTGGAAATCAAGCCATTTCGGGATGATCGGTATGATCACGCCGGCCTCGACGTTGGCGCCCCAGACGCTGTGCTGGCCCCAATAGACCTGATCGGTGAAATCGCGCAGCATGCCGCCGACTTCGAAATGGATGTGACGATCGATAAAGGTCGGATCCCATGCGCCCTTGGTGATTAAATCGGGAAGGCGATTGGTCGTCGTTTCGTTGAGCGCGTTTGAGAGCGACCCGCTGACCGGACCGACGTTAAATGCGCCCGGAAGGGTGCCGCCGGAACAGCCGCTGCCGGCAATGCCGCCAGTGCCGCCGATGCTCAGGCTGGCGTTGGCGAGACAGGGCGCGACATGGCCGTTAACATCGGAGGCGGGCAGAATGTAAGTCGTCGAGGACTGTTCCGCCGAGAACGCCACCTGGAGCTCCGGTGTGATGTCCTTGCTCAGACGAATTCCGGGCTGACGCGCCCAGGTGAAGCCCGGCATGTATTGGTCGTCGATGACCGGCGGCGTGAGAAAGGTGTTCGCCAAGGTGCCTTGCGAATTCATGCCGATGAGCGAATACGCCTGGCCCGCCATGAGATGAACGCCGCCGAAGCCGCCAAAGTCGCTTCGGTCGAGCTGCATATAGAGCTCGCGGAAGCGGAAGTTGAACGAGTCGCTCTGATTGAGATTGGCGGTTTGCCCGGCGCCGAGGAAGTCCGTCGCCAGATACATCTTGACGTGCGTGATGGGATCGAGGTCCGCGTCGGTCTGCATGGTGAAGCGGCTGCGGCGGGCGCTGAAGCGATATTCATTGCCATAGGAAGCGACGTTGTTGCCATATGGAATATTCTGGAACGGCGTCGCGATGTCCGCGCCGATGAAGCGGCTGCGTTCCACCCCGGCGAATTCGAAGAAGCCGCCCGGGGTGATGGTGACGGCCTTATAGTAGAAGGCGGACGGCCAGGGCACGCCATCCTTGCTCACGAGGCGCACGGGGCCGCCGGGCGGGGCGGCTTCGACCGCGGCCTGTTCGACGCGCTCGACCTTGCGCTCGGTCTGCCGCTGGCTCTGAGCCTGGCTTTCGAGCCGCTTTTCAAGGCGCTTCAACTGCTCTTTCAGCGCGCGAATTTCGGCCTTGGTTTCCGCGTCGGCCGCGGCGAACGCCGGCGCACATGACGCCAACACCGCGATCGAAGACACGCCCGCCAAGAGTCCCAAGACCCATTTGCGGGCGCCGCTTTTCTTTAGTTTACTCATTCCAAGTCTCCGGGATCGCGGGTCAATCCGAAATTGACGCCTAACTGGTGGCGACAGCGATAGGGCGCATTTGTGACACTTTTGAAACACTAATTTTTCAGAATCGAATTTCGGTACGATTTGCTATTAGTGTGGCGCAAATGCCACACTATTTACGGTTGCTCAAATACGACATGATCGATAGGCATTCTTACAATATTTGACAAAGGTACTCCTCCGTTACAAAGTGCGCAAACTCGTTCGGAACGCCCGGCTATTTCGGCGCGATGGAAAATCAAGCAGTTGCGTAATCACTTAGCTCACTCGCCGCAGCGTGAGGTTTATGCGCGCGGCGCCGGCGGGCAGGTTCGGCGCGAGGAGCGCCGGCAGGGTCGGCAACACTCTGTCGACGCCGTGAAAGCACAGTCGCGACGGCCCGCCCAGAACCAGCGCGTCGCCGGACGACAGCACGAGCGACATCGTTTTGCCGCCCCGCCTCGTCCCACCGACGCGAAATCGGCAATCCGCGCCGAGCGACAGCGACACAACCGGCGCGGCGAAATTTTTCTCGTCGCGGTCTTGATGAGCGCCCATCCGGGCCTCGGCGTCATAAACATTAATCAGGCAGGCTTCCGGCGCCGCCGGGTAACCGGCCAGACGCTCCCAGGCGAGAAGAAGCGCCGTGGGGATGGCCGGCCAAGCCTCGTCCGTGACCGGGTGGCGAGGGGCGTACCGATAGCCGCCGTCCTTGTCGCTCAGCCAACCAAGTTCTCCGCAATTGGTCATCCGCACCGACATGAGCGCGCCAGTCCTGGGCATGGCGCAAGTGTAGAGCGGCGCTCGGGCGATGATTTCCGCGATTTCGAGCGCGAGGTTTTCCTGCGACGCGCGATCGAGGTAGCCGCGATGGAGACTGACGCCGGGGGGGAGGTCGAGCATATATCCTTTTTAGCGTATCGGCTTGGGTCTGTCGCCGCCCCGGCTTCTCCCTCGCTTCCCGCGCGGCGAAACATCCGGAAGTTCCGACGGCATGAACGCAACACGATCATCCCTAAAACGAGGCCGCCCGAGGACGGTCCCGGTTTGCGCGTAAATCACGATCTTGAGCGGCTAATTCGGTCCTAGACCATTCCTGTAGGGTCCGTATTCGGCGCAGATATCCACCCAACGCACATATGGACCCGAGCCCCTAAGTTGGTAACAATCGAAGCAGCGCATGTCCTCGCCGGTGTCGACCCATTTTCGGCATTCGGAAAGTGGGCCTCCGCCCGCTTGGGCCGAGCCGATAGGGGCAAGGGCCGCGATCGTCGCGCATGCGGCCATCACGAAGACGGATTTGGCGGTGAATCTCATCATTGTGGACCTCTCCTTGTCCGAGCGGCCATTGCCTTACGAAAATGTTTTTCGCATTTCCGCGCAACCAGCCGTCATCAGTTTGTCATCAAACATCCTTAGAATTTTGCATTCGGGACGAATGCGATAATGATACGTAGATCACGCTGATAAAGAAGGAAGGCGCGCATCGCCTCTTTTCGCTATGCGCGGTTGTTTGCTGTCTTGCCCAAATTGCGAGAAAACCCGGCCGCGGGCATTGAGCGACCGCGGCGCATGCGACATAGGCGGCGTTCTTTGACGATCCGGCTTTTTATCGCTTATACTCCCGCGGATGGGGATGGAGTCCCCCTTAACCGCCGGAACGGCTGATGACTCCTACGAACTCGTCGGCGCGATCATTTTGATCGCGGGCGTAGAGCGTGGGAGAGCATGCCTTGAATCAAGATCTCGCGGTTTTCATCGTTCCGTTCGCCCTGGTTATCGGCGGGAGCCTCCTGGCGTTGGGGGGCCTCTACTTCATCAATATCCGCTACGTATCGAGCGCGCCGAGAGCCATGGCGGCCTTGGTCGCGGGCGCCGTCATCATCGGCGTTTTGGAAATCATCTTGTACGGCAGCGCCGTGTCTTTCTTTAAAGCCCAACAGGTTCAAACGTCGGCCTGTGAGTTGGCCGGCGAGTCCGCCCATCCCGAGGCGCGACGCGGCGCCGATCCCACGGTCATCCACAAGGCGATCACCGCTTGCATGATCGAGGCGGGATACGAATGGGACGGCAAGCACAGGCACTGCGGGGACGCGCCGATCGCGACGAATCCTTTTTGCTATCTACCGATCGATTCAATGGATCGGACGATCACGAATATCCAGTTGAGCTTCGAATAGATCTGGCGAGCCAGCGGGAACTCAGCCCGCGTCATGGAGTCGGTCTCACCTCGGCGCCGCGGGCTTGGACGACGGAATTGCGCACTCCACCACATCCTTCGACGCGACGGTCGAATCCGCGTTAAGCGTATAGATCACCACCGCGCCGGTCGCGAATTCGAGCGTTGTGACGCTTTCCGGCGTCAGCTGGTCGAGCACCATGGCCAATGCGCGCAGCGAATTGCCGTGCGCCGCGACCAGCACGCGCTCGCCGCGCAGAACCGGAGGCAAAATGCGCTGGCAATAGAACGGCACCACGCGCGCCACCGTGTCCTTGAGGCTTTCGCCGCCGGGCGGCGCGACATCGTAAGAGCGCCGCCACAGTCGCACCTGCTCCTCGCCCCATTTATCGCGCGCCTCGTCCTTGTTGAGGCCGGAGAGATCGCCGTAGTGACGCTCGTTCAACGCTCGGTCGCGGACGATCGGCACATTGGACTGGCCAAGCTCCTCGATAATAAGATCGATCGTGTGTCGCGCGCGCAGCAGCGCGGAGGTGAAGCCGATGCTGAACAGAATGTCGCGGCGCCGCAACTCCTGGCCGGCGCGCCGCGCCTCCTCGACGCCGAGCGGCGTCAGGTCCGGATTCTTCCAGCCGGTGAAAAGATTCCTGGCGTTCCATTCGCTTTCGCCGTGGCGAACGAGGACGAGCGTGCGATTCATGTTTGCGAGGCCCCTGTGTCGATCAGCCATCGGAAAGACCGAGCACGTCGGCCATCGAATAAAGGCCGGGGGCGCGACCCCTCGTCCACAATGCCGCCGCCAGCGCGCCGCGCGCGAATATCCCTCGGTCCTCGGCGCGATGCGAAAACTCGATGCGCTCGCCCACGCCGGCGAAAATCACGCTGTGATCGCCAATGACCGTGCCGCCGCGCAGGCTCGCGAAACCTATATCCCCAGCCTTGCGCGGACCGGTGAGGCCGTCGCGGCCGCGCGCGCTGTGCTCGCTCAAAT
This sequence comes from Methylocystaceae bacterium, assembly GCA_003134075.1. Taxonomy (GTDB): domain Bacteria; phylum Pseudomonadota; class Alphaproteobacteria; order Rhizobiales; family Beijerinckiaceae; genus Methylocystis. The sequence goes on from PLAI01000266.1 coordinate 16,093, forward strand.
TCACGCCCCGCCCGCGAGCCGCCGCCTCGCCCAGAAGCAACGCCGTGCCCGAGGGAGCATCCACCTTCAGCCGGTGGTGCATTTCAGCGATCTCGGCGTCCCAAGCCGGCCCGAGGGCCCGCGCCGCGCGCTCGACCAGCACCGCGAGCAGATTGACGCCGAGGCTCATATTGCCCGAGCGCACGATGACGGTCTTTCTCGCCGCCTCCGCTAGCGCTTCGAGGTCCTCCTCCGACAGGCCGGTGGTCCCGATCACATGGGCGACGCCCGCCCGAGCGGTCAGACTCGCCAGCGCCACGGTCGAGGATGGAGAGGAGAAGTCGATCAGCACGTCGCAGCGTTCGAGAACGGGCCCGGGCTCGGCGCTGACGATTACGCCATTAGGGTCCGCGCCGATCAGCGTCCCGGAATCCTGGCCAATTATCGGCGAGTTCGCGCTCTCGAGCGCGCCCGAGAGGCGCATGCCCAAGGTGTCGGGAATTGTCTGCAACAGCATCCGGCCCATTCGGCCGGCGGCGCCCACCACGGCGAGCCGCAAATCATTCATGTCTCTAACCCTTGACCTTTGCTCATGCGACGGACGAACAACTCGAGGCGGCAAGACGCATCGCGGTTTGATTCGAGGCGGCGGACCAAATCTATACAGGCGGCGCCGCGCGATGAGAAGCGCCCGCATTGTCGCGCGGCGCGGATGTTTCCTACCCGTTCGAGTGGGCACCGTGGGGGCCGCGGGGGCCCGCGCTCACTTCGCCTTCGGACGAAAGGTTTTGACGCGCGCCGGATCGGTGTCAAACCAAGCGGCGCCGATAAGATCGAGACAATAAGGCACGGCCGGCATCACGGCGTCGAGACACAATTCGATCGCCGCCGGCTTACCCGGCAAATTAATGATGAGACATTTACCACGATGCGCCGCGAGCTGGCGCGACAGGAT
>PLAI01000071.1 GCA_003134075.1 Methylocystaceae bacterium
CGATCGCCGCGCTTAATCCGCCCGGGCATGCCGGCTGCGTACCCTTTGCACCCACTCGTTTCAGTCGGCGGGGGCCTGGCCTGCGCGCTGGGGTCAAGCCAGACTTGGCGCATATTGGCGGCGCGGGTTCCCAGCATTCGGTGCTCGGGCACGGGCTGTTCTCGATCCTGCCCGACGGAACGATCATCGATGGCTGTGGAACGAGTTACGCATCGCCGCTTGCCGCGAAAACTGCCGCTGTGCTCGACCACGCCATCGAGGGAGAAGTCTCGCGCGAGACCCTGATCGGTTTGCTCGTCCACCACGCGGAGATACCCGTGCCGCTGCAGGCCAAGGCGCTCGCGCCGATTGCGCGGCATATGGTCGGCTTCGGCATGCCGCCATCCGCCGATCGGATTTTGGAGACCGGCGACCACGCCATCACGCTCGTCTTCGCGTCGCGCCTCAGGCGCGATCAGCAGATCAACTTCCGCTTTGTATGGCCCGCGTCGCTGGTGGGTCCAGGGGGGAAGTGCCGTGGCCGAGCGAAGATCACACTTATCTCCACGCCCCCGCTGGACGCCCGATTTGGTTCAGAGTTCGTCCGCGTGAACATCAACGCCACTTTGCAGCAGGAGCAGGTGGGGGGTGGATGGAAGGGGCGGCTTGAACCGCTTTATCTCCCCTCGAAGCGAGAGTCGCCTGCTGTCGAGGCGGAACTGATCGAGCACGATCTGAAGTGGAGTCCTGTCAAGGTTCTAGCCAAGACCTTCCCGCAGGGTGTCGGCCCATCTTCGAACTGGCGGCTGTTCGTAGACTATCTGACCCGCGCTGGCGAGGTTATGCCTGAGGAAGGCGTGCCGTTCACGGCCATCGTCACGATCAGCGATCCCGACGCCGAGCAGCCCGTGTTCAACGATATGCGCCAAAACCTGCAGGCCCTCGGTACGCAGATCGCTGATATTCGAACCGCCGCGCGGATTACGCCGCGCATTTGATTTTTCTCGCAGGGGGTTACCGTTGGACGGCCAACGGCGAAGTCAACAAGCATGCCTTGACTCAAGTCTGCCGAACTCAAAAAGCTATGGTCAGACAGCGCTGGCCCAATTTGGAGGTTAATATGGCGAAGTCAGTGTCTCTCAGAACCGGGCGAGCTTTCGGGACCGTTACGGCGGCCAACGAGCACTTCGCGCTAATACTAAACGGCCGAGGGCTGAAGCAGGAGTTTTCCGGCGACGAGCTAGCCGATATTCGTGCAGTTTACGAAGATTACTGCGCCAAGACCGGCTGGAATTTGCAATCGCCTCCCGCATCCTTCTACCCCACGTACGATCGTGGCCCAGGCTACACCACTCGATGCTATGGCGTGATCTTCGAAGATGGAACGACTGGTAACTTCTCGATGGAAAAAGCGCTGCGGGCGATTGCAGCGCAGCCTTCAAGGAGAAGCGCTTCTCCGCCTGCGTAGCGGCGGCGAACCAGGCTTCGCGGCCCTAGGGCCGCGCTATCCTGCGGTCTTTCATCACCGGTTCGGTGACGTTCATAGCTCGGCGCCCGCTGCTCCCTTGAGAAGCTGGCCTTTCCATTGCGCGATCTGGTTCGAGTGGACATCGAGCCTGCGGGCGACACTGCGCGCGTGAAGCGGGTTACACAGGACCGCAGAACTGATAAAAGTGTGCATTAACTATTTGATATAATTGGCTTTTAAGTTCCATAATGCGAATTATGCGAATCAAAAAAAGATATAAAACACTAGCGCAACCACTACCACCCCTCCTCACGTAATTTGACATTGCGCGCGGCGGTTTACCCGTCCGATAAATGATTACGTCACAGGCGATGCAAATGGCGCGAACCTAAATCTGGCCGCGCCGCTGAAGTTTGGTCGCAACTCATGAGCGGAGAAGCAGGATTAAGCATCGGTAGGAGAGGTACCAGTCGCTCCAGTAGGACCGACGGAACCAGTGGGACGAAGACTTTTTCGAGCTTCAAGTCGGGCGATGAACTCGTCACTCGTACTATGGTCTCCGCGTTCCGCAGCCGCAACTATCAGCCGATCACGCACTTTCGCGGCTGCTGCTGGCGGCCAAGTCTCGGCGATACGAAGATAGGCACCACGAAACCTTGGATCGCTTAAGTGCTCATCCCACAAATTCGGATCGTCAAGGAAAGCAGCTGCGACGAAGAAATCCCAAATTCGATCGTGCCGGAATTGGATCCTTTGTACCGTCGAACCGTCCAGCCCACGGACGGCGCGTTCCACCAACAGCCGCCGTCGCAGAAGGAACGGTAGTTCTGACGCGAAATCGTCGGGTTTGAACCAGTTCCTATCTTCAATCCGCATCGCTACTGCCAGCCGTCCGAAACGCACCAGAGGAAACGATTGTCCGGCTATGTCTCGATAACCCGGCTCGCCCGGTGCGCCCACGTCCGCCAAGCGAAACGCCTCGTCAATCAAAGCAATAGCGGATGGCATTGAACCCTGCGCCAGTAGGTCTGCCGCAAGGGTCAGATCGAACGGGTTTGACAACACTAGCGTCGCGGCGCGTTGCTCTTCGTCGCTAGGAGCTTGATCGAGTGCCCGCCTTACAAACGTTTCGACCGCGGAGACGTACGCGTCACCGTGTATCCTTTGCTGGCAATCTGCGCGAACTGGGCGCGAGAGCAGAAAGCGCTCGGCCTCTACGCGTTCGAGCGGCAGCAAATCGACAACCAGAGCGCTAGGCGGCGGCGTCCATTCGATTGGTTGAGTTCCGATGAACACGTCGCCCCTTGACATGTCTTTGGCAAAGCCACTGATCTTCTCCCGAGTATCGGCTGATACTTCGTTTAACCCATCCACGATGACGCTTAACGCACCGGCATGGACCATGCTGCGCACAAATCCTATGTCCTGCACGTCACGGATCAAGCGAGCGATAGCCACGTCTACACCTCCGGCACAATCCCTCGCGGCGAGAAATGCAACAGGACGCGTGGACCGCGCAGCAAGGCACCGAAGTGCGGTAGTCTTCCCGAGCCCAGCATCGCCCCTAATTATGACAACGCCTCTCAGATCTTGTAGGATCATTTCTAACGTCAGTGACTGGTTGTCGTGCGACCGCACGCGGCTTTGGCCGAAGAACGCTAGCTTCGGCAGATCCTCAAGGCGTGCTGCGGCAACTAAATCCTCTCGAAATGGAATAAGCAAGCGCCGACGCAATGGAGGCAAAATTAGAAGCACCGCCGGAACGAACCACAAGCTCATCATGTTCCGCACTTTAGGGTTCCAGAAAAACAACGCTTGAACTGTGCGTGACCACGGAAAGGCGAAAAGGAAAGCCACCCAGAATATGAACCAGCCGAAGAGGCCCCATGTCAGCCATTTAAGAGTTAGCACCCCACGATCATCCCTGAGAACGGCCCTTAGAGCTTCCTGATAACCGGCCTCTGGAACCCCAACTAGTAAGCTCTCCAAAGTGTTTTGTTGCTCCTTCGACCAACAATGCGACGCCGTGCCTGGCATCAATTGATTGCGGGCCCACAAAAATGTTGTAGCAACCCACTCCTCTGACTTTATCTTGTTGACCTGCTTTGAACAGGCCGCGTAGACAATTGCAAGAATACGTGTTTCGGCCTCTTCGCGTATCCCCGCGCTCGCCGTGATTGCGGGCCAGTAAAGCTTGAAGTTCTTAAAAATAGCATGAGCAGCATCCGGGGAATTCGTTACCGACGCTAAAGGTAATATGTCGGGCTTACCAAGCCAACTTAATAACGCAACGCTACCCTCGTGCTTGTTGTCTTCGCCCGTTGCGACATGTCCGATCGCGCGAAGTAACGGCGTGAACTGCGCGTCCTGTTCATGTATATGTCGCAACACTGATAGGACAAATGTGCCACCTCGTGGACCCGCTTCCACAAGTGCCTCTGCCACCGCCGTGCGCACGGTGGGGTTTTGAGCCAGCAAAAGCCATGAATGGTTATCTAATACTTGTTCGTCAAAATCTTCACGTAAGATCACAGTTAGAATGCTCTTCTCTGTCGGGCGCACTTCGTCATCATCAAACGCCATGTGCCCTATGATTCCGCCGAGCACACTTGCGCGCTTACCAGGAGGAATCGGGATCGCTAGGAGCGCCTCCCTCACGGCCCTGTGAACGTTCCCATCTTCTACCGCCAAGAGCGGTAACAGCCCATCGATTGCTTCGTCAACGAAACGACCAGGAGTGATCTGAATCACGCCCAACGCCCGCGCACTTGCCCCACGCACTGGGTTCAACGGTGAGGCCAGTAGTTGGATTAATCTATCGATCACTACATCAGCACGATTGCCAAGAGGGATCGCGCCAAGCGCGCTGATCGCGGCCGCTTGCACATCTGCTTTCGACGACGATCCCAGGAGTGGAAGCAGCCGTTCAATCACTTGGTAGGCGGAATCGCCTGGAGGAATATGGATGGCCGCTAACGCCCGCAACGACGCTTTTTGCTGGTAACCCTTTGACGAAGATCCTAAAAGCAAAAGCAGTCTGTCGATCGCCTGGCTAACGCGATCCCTGGAAGAAATTGGAATGGCGGTTAAGGCCTCCGCCGCCGCACTCTGTACATCGCTTGCTGACAACGGTCCCAAGAGTGGAAGCAGCCGTTCAATCACTTGGTTGGCAGAATCTCCGGGAGGGATATGGATGGCCGCTAACGCCCGCAATGACGCTTTCTGGGCACCAACCTCTGACGAAGGTTCTAAAAGCGGAAGCAATGCGTTGATTACTTGAGTAACGTGATCGCCGTTAGGTTTCGTGATAGTCGCTAAAGCCTCAACAGTAGCTATTTGTATGCCGAGGCTAGATGATTTTAGGAGGGGCAGCAACCTATCGATAAGTTCTCCGGCCCGATTGCCGGGTTGAATCGACCCCAACACTTGCACTGCCGACTTTCGTACTTTACCGTCTGGCGATTCCAGCCGAAGGAGATACCGGTCTATCGATCGGTTGGAATGCTCCCCATAAGGGACCGCTCGCAACGCACGGGCGGTCGCGTTCTGTGTGTCCCTATGGGGCGCATCCGATGACTCTACAAACGGCAGCAATCGATCGATCAACTGTCCGCTATCGTCACCGGATGCAAGAGACACCAGCGCCTCACTGGCTGCGACCTGATCGTCGAAATCCGCCGACGGATCCAACAGTGGTAAAAGCTGCTCGATCACCTGGTCTGTTTGCTTCCCAAGGCGAAGCGCGCCCAAAATCCTAACGATAGGCGCATGTGTCGTAAGTGTAATGCCCTTCGGGGCCCTCAGAAGGGGAAGGAGTATGTCAATCACTTGGCCATCGTGATCCCGAGTTGCCAGCAACTCAAGGGCTTCCTCTGCCGCAGTCTGAACATTGCGAGACACCGAACCTAGCAGCGGTACGAGACTGTC
>PLAI01000135.1 GCA_003134075.1 Methylocystaceae bacterium
CGGCCCACTGCGGAGGGATACGCGACGCTCGACGAAACCGAAGAAGCGCCGGACTTTGCTATATCCGCGCCGCCCTTGACCGCGGATGAAAGCGATAATGTGGTGACCGCTGCTGCGATCGACAAAGTCGCGAGCGATGTGCCCAGGGCCACCGCGACGGCCCAAACGACAAGCCCGTGCACGCCATCCCTGACATGACGCATGGAGCGTGGCGTTATCGATGGGGCGGCGCATGCGGCCCGTGATAGATCCGCCCGCCACGAAGCTGGAGACCGTGATCTAGGTGAACCAGAGCGTGAGCGCGATGTAAAATATGATGGGCGAAGGGCCGTGATAGGGCGAGACAAGCGAGAGGCCTATGGCGGAGCCAAAGGCGGTCATCAGCACGATGATCGCGGCGGAAGCGACGACCGCTCCAGCGAAAATCGCCGACCATTCGACATAAGAGGCGCCCGTTGGTTGTCCGAAATGCGCGGCGCTAGGGTTGATGTATCGGTCATCGGCGTTTCTCCCTTCGTGTGCTGCTCAGCGCAAACCGAGGAAGGAAAGAATGGCCATGATGATAACGATAAGACCGACGAGATAGATGATGCCGTTCATGACTTCCTCCATGGAACCTAACCGTAGGCTGTGCGTTCATTATTTGTAGTGCGGAACATCGCGCTTCCATCAATCATTCAGGAGAAAAATCATGGGTAGCACCACCGACAAGGTTAAGGGCGTGGCCAATCAAGCCGCTGGGGCAGTCAAACAGGGCGTCGGCGAGGCGGTAGGCAACCCGACCCTTGAGGTTGAAGGCGCTGCGCAGAAGCTCAAGGGTGAAGCGCAGGAGGCCGTCGGTAAGGCCAAGGACGCCGTTAAGAAGGTCATCGACAAGGCCTAACTTAATTTCACCCTGAGCGTGAAAAAGCGGCCCAAAAGGCCGCTTTTTTCTTATTTGTTTCATTTAACCAGCCCGAGGCCCAAGATCCCCGAGATGATCAAAAAGATCGCCACGATGTAATTGAGCAGCTGCGGCATGATCAAGATGAGAATGCCGGCGATCAAAGAGACGATCGGTTGAAGGTGTGCGAGGCCGATGGTCATTTTCGTAATTCCCCCTCTAAAAGTTGAGTGTAGGCGATAGCTAGATAGCGAGACTAGATTACCCTCCTACCAAATAATGAAAACATGGTGCGGCGCTGATTGTGACCCCCTTGGCAACAAGTCAGCGATCAACTCTCGATGGTCGTCTGCTCGATAAGCAACCCCGCTCTGTCAAAATCGTAATATTGGCAGATCGCCGTTCGAGCGAGAGGATTCCCGGTTAGAGTTTGCCGAGAAGAACGAGGATCAACAGGACTATGAGAATGGTTCCCAACATCCCGGACGGGGCATACCCCCAACTCGCGCTATGCGACCACCTCGGAAGCGCGCCGACGAGCATCAGGATGAGGATGACGATGACGATGGTTCCAAGCATGACAATCCCTCTTGGCTTTTTCACTTGCGCTAAATCGCGGTGATCACATCCGACGCCCTCCCACGGTTGGGCAAGCTCGGTCTTAAATCGAAAAACCAACCCCTTCGCGCTCCTTAATTAAATAGCTACCATGGGCGTGGCGGCAAGATTCAAGAATACTCATTGGCTTCTCTGCGGCCTTTTGCCTCACTTAATCGTCCATCCACGCTCGTAGAAAAAGCTGCTCGCATTCGTCAGTAACCGCCGCTTTTCGAAGGTGCAGAGGCATGCCGTAGTGAGAATAAGAAATTCGATCAATCTTCATCCTCCTCCTTTTTTGGTGGCCCGCCGTTTTGCGTAAGTTCGGCGGCGTGTCGGATGATAACGCCCGTCGACAATCAGCGGCTCGTCGGACTCACGACTTGGATCTCGCCTTGAGGTGGATCTCGCGGTTGTAAAAGCGCTTGAGCCCACAGGAAGACCATGCGCGCCTGCAGCAGCGCGACGCTCGTCAGCGCGGAGGCGAGTGCCAGCGCTAGCATGAGTCCGATGCTCAGCAGAATCAGACGCTCGTCCTTGTTCTGAAGTGCGTCGAAGAAGAACTTGTTCCATCGGTTGACCGCGATGGCTGGGGCAAGGTTCAGCAGCAGGCCGGCAAAGAGCCCCAATGCGAACAAGGTCGCCTTATGGCGCGTCGGGCCGGCCCAGAAGCCGAAGGAGAGACTTGCGAAGTGGCGCAGGAGCCGCGCTTGGACCTCGGGAGGAATAATGTCTTCAGCCATATTCATTTTTAAAGCGCAGCCATTACGTGCGCGACACAACCTTCGTCGAGGACGCGTCGCGCGTCCGCAAGAACCCCAACATCGTCGCGCGATTGCGCTCCCTCGCCTACAATCTGCTTCGCGCCCGAGGGAACGAAAACATCAAAAACGCCAGATGGCGCGCCGGCCTCGACATCAACCAGCTCGTCAAGATCGCGGAACTGTATTGAGAACCGAACAGCGCTGCCCCGAGACCTCGGAAAGCATTAGTGTTTGATATCCCAATCATTTCTCAGGGTTGCTTGGCGGCGCGCTTTTAGGCTTAGCTTTTTTCGCGGGCGGCTTTAAATGACTTCCCGGTGCGGCGGGCGCCTTGTCGCGGCTCCCCGCGCTAGGCGCCGAAGACGGTTCGGATGCCGCAGGCCCATTCTCCGGCGCGGGCGCTTGTAGCTCGCCGCCACTTCCACTCCGAGGTATGCTGACGTCACTGTTAGGAATGTCCGTTGGACTGGGAGCCACTGTGGGAGACCCGCCCAGGCATTTCGCGCTGCGCGGATCGCATGCTGCATCGGCGTCGCTGCGGGTTTGGGTTGGTGTGTCGAGTTCTCGCGGCGCGTTCGAACGCTGGGCTTTTAGATGTTCAACCCCGGTGTTGCTGTCATCCGGATGATTGGTCGTGGAGATCGCGCCGAGTCCGGCGTTAATCAGAGCACGGAATTGGACAATCTCTTCGAGCGGCACCGCATAAACGGCTATTCCAAATCCGATCGCCCCGGCGATCATTGCGGCGATGATGATCAGGAAAGCGACGCGCGACATTCTATGAACCCCCAAAAACGAATTGTCGCGCCTTTCGGACGGACGCATTTTTCCTGCACTTGCGTTCTAAGCGTCGTCCATTTTCACTTCGATGCGAATGTATCCCTATAAGGTCAATATTGCTTGCGATGAAACTGATCGCGCTTTTTTTGGCGCCACGCTCGCTCGTCGTTCTTATGCGACAAAACGCCTCAAATGTGAAGAACGACCGCTTAGAAATGGGCGTCCCTATCGCGAACGCTAAGCCGGACCAAATCGGCGGGCTTTGAACCGTCAGATCCTCCGAGCCAACGGTAAAAACCTCTCTTGGCGACCTCGACAATTGCCAGATAGGCAACCACCATCGCCGTTAGCATGAGATAGAATCGGTCGGGTAGCGGAACAAACCCGAAATACGGTCCCAAAGGGGTAAAGGGCAGTAACGCGCCCATCACCGCGATAGCGAGGGAGGTCGCGACCAAGACGGGGTGCGCGCGGCTTTTGAAAGGATTGCCGCGAGTGCGGATAATGAAGATGACCAAGACTTGGGTCGACAGTGATTCGACAAACCAGCCGCTTTGGAACATCGCCTCGTCCGCCCTCAGCACGACCAACATGACGTAGAAAGTCAGAAAGTCGAACGCCGAACTGATCGGCCCGATTACGAGCATAAAATTGCGAATAAAGCTCATGTCCAAAACTTGCGGACTACGCACGTCCTCGGCGTCTACTTCGTCCAGAGGGATCGGCACTTCGGAAATGTCATAGAGAATGTTGTTGAGCAGGATCTGAGTTGGCAGCATCGGCAGAAAGGGGAGAAACAGAGCGGCGCCGGCCATGCTGAACATGTTGCCGAAGTTAGAGCTGGTGCCCATCATTATGTATTTCATGATATTCGCGAAGGTGCGGCGACCTTCCAGCACGCCATCGTGAAGCACATGCAGATCCTGATCCAGGAGGATCATGTCGGCCGCTTCCTTCGCGACGTCGACGGCTGAGTCCACCGATAAGCCCACATCGGCTGAATGCAGCGACGGCGCATCGTTGATGCCGTCGCCCAGATACCCGACGACATGACCGCGCGCTTTGAGCGCGAGGATCACCCGATCTTTCTGCGACGGGTTGACCCGGCAAAACAGATTGGCTTGTTCCGCCCTGACCCGCAAGGCGGAGTCATCCATCCCCCCGATTTCTTTCCCCGTCAACACGCCTTTCACCGCTATATTCAAGGCCGCGCAGACGTGCTGAGTGACTAATTCGCTATCGCCGGTGACGATCTTCACGGTCACTCCGCTTTCGGCAAGCGCCGCGAGCGCCGCCCCCGCGCTCTCCTTAGGCGGATCAAGAAACCCCGCGAAACCCGCGAACACTAGTTCCGCCTCGTCGCCCACAACCGCATGGGGATGGTCCAGTGGAACCCGCCGCCAAGCGATGCCCAACACGCGGAAGCCTTCCTTTTCGAGGGCGATGCGCTGCCCATTTAACCGGCCAAGGGCGGGAGCATCGAGAGGAGGCTGGACCTCGTTCCCCTGTTCTTCATACCGGTTACAAAGAGCGATGATCTCCTCGGACGCTCCTTTGACCACCAGTAATCGGTCGTTGCCTTTCTCCACGAGAACGGACACGCGACGCCGTTCAAAGTCGAATGGGACTTCGTCGATCTTTTTCCATGCGCTCACGTCAATGTTTTTGTGATCGAGGATCGCGTCGTCGAGAGGGCTCTTCAGGCCGGTCTCGAAAAAGCTGTTGAGATAGGCGAGTTCCAGCACATGGTCGCTGGGCTTACCTTCCGCGTCCACATGCCGTTCCAGCTTTATCTTCGCCTCGGTCAACGTGCCGGTCTTGTCCGTGCACAAGACGTCCATCGATCCAAGATTCTGGATTGAGGCCAACCGCTTGACGATTACGCGCTTCGTCGCCATGTGCAGCGCGCCTCGGGACAAGGTGACGGACACCACCATCGGCAGCAGTTCCGGGGTCAGGCCCACGGCAAGCGCGACGGCAAACAGAAAGGATTCGAGCCATGGCTTGTGCAGGAGCGCATTCACCAATAGCACGAACAGCACCAGCAAGATCGTGAGGCGCATGATAAGCAGGCCGAAGCGATGCGTGCCGATTTCGAAGGCGGATGGCGGCGGTCGGCGACTAATGCTGTCGGCGATCGCTCCGATGGCCGTGTTGGCGCCCGTTTTCACCACGCGCATTCTGGCGCTGCCACTGATGACGCTTGTGCCCATGAACACAGCGTTGGCGGCGTCCTGTAGATCGATCGCGCCGGTCGATAGCGTGCCGGGACGTTTCTCGACAGGATAGGGCTCGCCCGTCAACAGCGCCTGCTTGACGAATAAATCCCGCGCTTCCAGCACCAAACCATCTGCAGGGATCATATCGCCCGCGGACAGCAGAGCGAGGTCGCCGGGAACCACTTCCGTGACCGCCGTCTCCAAGGGTTTGCCGTCGCGTACCACCGTGGCTCGCACCGATACCGACTGGCGCAAGCTCTCCGCTGCTTTTCCGGCGCGGTGCTCTTGGACGAAATCCAGCGTCACGCTGAACAGCACCAACGCCGAGATGATCAAAAAGTTAGTGACTTCGCCTGTGAGGGCGGAAATCGCGCTGGCGACGAGTAGTAGAACGACAAGAGGATTCTTGAAACGGGAAAGAAATTGCACAAACAGCGACTGTTGTTGACGGTCATGGAACACGTTGGGGCCAAATTCAGCGAGACGCGAGCGCGCTTCGGCGCTTGTCAAGCCGGCCGCATCGGTCGCTAACCCCGCTCCGTCGCCCGAAAGCGGTTTTAGCCACCAAGCGGGATCGTCTAGAGGGGCATTATACTTAGCGTTGGACTTTTTCCAGCGAAGAAATCGATGCGTCAACCACAGGGCCACGGAGGCAACGAAATATACGGCCACAAAGTAATATAGGAATCGAGGCACGACCGAGCCTGCGGGGATCGAATCGACGGCGGCGGCAGCAAGAGTCATTGGAGGTCTGCTTTCTGAAAACGCCGCTCGCTTGCCAAGCGACAAGTCAAAACCTTTGTTTGCCCAAACCTACAATAGGCGATCCATCGGATTTGGCATACTAACACGGGTCGGACCGAGTTTGCGGGAGGGACAGCCCACGTGCGGGCAGACGCTGCCTACAACTCGAACACCTGATTCGGCTCTGGTAGATCGATTCGGGTGTTGCCGAGATGTGTCGCGAAGCTTCGCATCGTTTCTTCTTCGCCGTGAACGAGGAACGTCCGCTTCGCACCGGTTTGCTTTTGCCAAGCCAATAGGTCAGCCTGATCCGCATGGGCGGAGAAACCGTTGATCGTGTAGATGCGAGCTCGCACCGGGATTCTTTCACCAAAAATTTCTACCTCCTTGGCGCCGTCGATAATATGGCGCGCAAGAGTGCCAGCGGCCGCGTAGCCGACAAACACGACACTCGAATCCTCGCGACCCAGATTGTGCTGGAGGTGGTGGCGCACGCGACCACCAGTGCACATACCTGAGCCGGCCATAATAACGGCCCCGCCATGGATATTATTTATCGCAACGGACTCGGCGCTTTCGCGTGTGAAGTGCAATCCCGGAAAATGAAACGGATCGTTTCCGTCTCGAATGAGCTTCGCGATTTCTGGCCGTAAGCCATCCAAATGACGCCGCATGATTTCTGTGGCGGAGATAGCCATGGGAGAGTCGACAAAAACCTGCGTCGATCTTGTCAGTCGACCATGGTCGATTGCCAGGCTGAGGAAATAAAGCAGTTCCTGAGCTCGCTCCAATGCGAAAGTGGGGACGACGACATTTCCACCGCGCCTGAACGTATCAGTCAGAGCGTCATAGAACTCCTCGACAGACGGTCCCAGGGGCTTGTGCAACCGATCACCGTACGTGGTTTCCATCACCACGCTGGCTACCGCTGGCGGCTTCGCGGGATCGCCCAGCAAAGGCCCGCCATACTTGCCAAGGTCTCCGGAGAATAGCACCGTGGATTGCTGTGAGCTTTCTGTCAGCTGCAGATAGATGCTGGCCGAACCAAGGATGTGACCCGCATCGATGAAGGTGGCGCGCATGTGTTGATTTCCACTGAGAGCT
>PLAI01000007.1 GCA_003134075.1 Methylocystaceae bacterium
GCGCTTGGCCTTCGCGTACCGCTTCCTGCTCGGAGATGCGTGATCGATATTGGCGTGTCTTGAATATCCGTGTGGAACTTTTCGAGGCATTCGCGACCTTAGATAGGCCGCCCTACAGTACCGGGTGGAGTCATGCACACCTCGCTTCCCGCTCGAAAGGATAAGCTCTGGTTTATCGCGCTGATTTGCGAGGTCCCTCTCGCTAAGGACTGGTTGACTTGCCTGCCCTCACGACCGCGATATGACGAAAGGGTGAACCTATAAAGCGCTTGGGTCAACCGAAAATCCGCCGCCGCGACAATTTGTAATATGTAATGCTCCATCCTGATTTTTTCCGCTCGCGATCGGCGTCCGCGCGCTTCCGCTAGTCGGTGATCTGGATCGTTGCACTTTGCCGCTCGAACGCGAGACGCTCGCGAGCTGGGCGCTTGCTTTAACTCTTCGTTAATAATCCGGGCATCCACTTACTTCAGGAGCCGCGCCGCCCTCATTCGCGGCTCAACATTCAGCCCGGATCGAACCTCCACGATCCGGGCCTTTTCATTTCATGCGCGCCTGCGGCAAGGGGGCGATAACGCGCCTGACTTTCGCAACTATCTTTTGCACGCAAAACTCCCAACGAAATCAAGGCTACAACTTTGCTGCAAAAGGTTTGATTTTTGCATACTCCCGCAGATTAACTTTTAACTCCCTCGTATTCCTTTTGCTGTTCCGGCTTCTCGAACCAACGCACAAACGCGGCAAGCTTCTGGCGATTAGTCGCCAATTTCCATTTTTCATTGTCTTTCGACTTGCACAGCCATACCCAACGCAGCCACATGGTCTGAACCATCTCCTCATCAAACCTAATGTCCATTAGGTCGTAGATATCCGGCTTATGCGGGAATGTTCGGAGCCTAAACGTATTGCCTGCCACGCGTTGGAATAAATCGCAGTCAGGTTGCTTTTTGAAGTCCGTCGCATCACTGCAATAGTCGTTTATGCGTCTTGTAATTGTCTTTTCGATGGTGCTGATGTCCCTTTGTTGGTATTGCAGAAGCTTTTCGGCAATTTCTCTGACATGGGCGGTTCCGTCATGCTCGTCCAAGAGAACATTAATGATGTCATCCAGCCATCTTGCGGATGTGCGGTGCTTGGCTAAAAACTCTTCAACGGAATCGCCCATGCCATTGGCTCCTTCTTTCGATGGCAAAGCTCGCCCTGAAGTTTAAGCGGTCGGACAAAGCCGAGCGCCGTAGGGACGTAAGTTACCCGAGCCGAACTTTCACCGGCTGGAACTCGCCAGCTTGGCCTGGCGCACCATAAGCCCCATTACGTCAAATCACGCGCGCTCGCGATGCAAAACACTGGCAACTTCGCAATCGGACACGAACGGGTTGGCGCTAGGAGGATCGTCAGGACGCATGGAGCGGGTTAGACGCGCAACGCCTCTTTCGATAAAAGGTGACAGGTGAAAGGGCTTGCCATGAAAATCGCGGTCATTCTTTTTTGCGGCGTTATCCTAACGGGCTGCGTCTCGCAGCAACAAATAGCGGCTAAACGGTCTGCCGACGACGACACGACTTGCACGTCATATGGTTTGAAATTCGGCACGCCCGAATATGCCCAATGCCGACAAAACGCGGCAGCCCAACGCGCAGCTACCGAGCAGGCTCAAAGCTTAGCCGCAATGCAAATGGTGCAAAGTATGAATGCGCAGCAACAGCAAGTGTCTCAACAACAGATTTATAACAGCGTGAGGCCGAATCCATCAATACAATGCATGTCTAATGCCGTTGGCGGCTCCGTTTATACCAACTGTAATTAGTGCTGACTCGACCTTCGGCCAAATCGGTGAGTGTCCTAACAATGAAGCGATTTGTCGTGATAGCTTTAATGTCACTCGTGCCCTCAATGTTTGCTTTTGCTCAATCTAAGGGGGTGTTAACAAACGACACCCTTACCGCTTCAATGCTATATCAGATGTGCGCCCATTCTTCTCGTGAAACCCCACAAGCTCATGAGTTTGCGGAACAAACCTGTATCTCCTATCTCCGAGGCATGACCGATGGAATGGCGGTGATGCAAGGATTATTTGATAATGGAACGTCGGTATGCCTACCGAGCGGAGCTCCCATTGACGTTCCGAGCGCGAGGCGGATTTTCACTGAGTGGCTAAAGAGTCATCCCGAGACAGGGGACAAATCGGCGGGGCTGGCCGCTGCCTTTTCGATCATTTGGGCATTTCCCTGCAAAAAATGAAAATTAGGCCACGCCCGGATTCTCATGGCCTTGTTTTATGGAACGCGGTTGTGCCGCCGAATTTNNGCGTGCGATGGTCAAAAAGCGTGATTTCTCAATGTTTAGCAGGCGTTTCCGCCTGTTACAAAAATCTTGAGATATGCACGGCGGCCGCAACGTCGGCTTTCTGAGGAACCGCGAACGAGGCGGGCGGCAGAGTGCGACCAAACTGAATTGAGTAGAATCCCACCGGTTGCCAATTTTTTTCGCCTCTCCGACAATGAGAACCATGGTAAGCGGCGTTTTTCCGCCATTGGAAAAGGTGGTTCCGCCATTTGGCGAGATAGCGGATTCTGTTTTCTCGGTTTTTTGAGGAGACAGAGATGGGTGCGATTGAGACGGCGGAGGATCGCGACGGGGGCGTGGCGAGCGGCGCAGAGATCAAGCGGGCGCGGAGCGGCGCAAGGCGGTGGCCGGCGGCGCTGAAGCAGGAAGCGGTCGCCGCGTGCCTGTCGCCGGGTGCGCGCGTCATTGATGTCGCTCGGCGCTATGGCGTGCATCCGCAGCAGCTAACGAAATGGCGCCGCGCCGCGCGCGACGGGCGATTGGCGACTGGCGACTGGCCCTAAGCCAAGCGCAGCTTTCGTGCGCGTGGAAATGGTCGAGCGCACGGCTTCAACTCCTGTTGCGGCGGGGGCGTCCGAGGAGACAGTTGAGATCGTCATTGGCCGGATCATGGTGCGGCTTCGTGGCGTTTCGCCGGCGGCCCGGATCGCCGCCATCGTCGCCGCGTTGGAGCGCGGCGCATGATCATTCCCTCGCAAGGGCTGAGGATTGTTCTCGCCGTGCGTCCTGTCGATTTCCGCTGCGGGC
>PLAI01000178.1 GCA_003134075.1 Methylocystaceae bacterium
GCGCTCGAAGAGGCCATGGCCGGCGACAAGAAGATCTTCCTGGCGGCCCAGCACGATGCCTCGGTGGATGAGCCCAAACCCAACGAAATCTTCAGCGTCGGCACCATCGTCAACATCGTCCAGAGCCTCAAGCTGCCCGACGGCAACATCAAGGTGCTGGTGGAAGGCGTGGAACGCGCCAAGGTGGTTTCGGTTTCCGACGAGGACGGCTTCTTCCGCGCCACCGTGCGCACCGCCAGTTACAAGGTGGAAGCCGGCGCGCAACTCGAGGCCCTGGTCAGCCGCGTCACCGGCTTGTTCGAACAGTACGTCAAGCTCAGCCAGAACCTGAATTACGAACAGATGCTGCAAGCCGTGCGCGTGGACGAGCCCGGCAAGCTGGCCGACGTCATCGGCGCCAATCTCCCCCTGACTCTCGAAGAGAAGCAGGAGCTGCTCGAAATCTTCGATCCCGTCGATCGGCTCACCCGCGTGGCCGAAATGCTCGATATCGAGATCGAGAAGCTGAACGTCGACCGCACCATCCAGGGCCGCGTCAAGCGCCAGATGGAGAAGACGCAGCGCGAATATTATCTCAACGAGCAGATGAAGGCGATCCAGAAAGAGCTTGGCGACGAGGACGGCAAGGACGATCTCGCCGAACTCGAGGAGCGGATCAAGAACACCAAGCTCTCCAAGGAAGCGCGCGACAAGGCGACCGGCGAGTTGAAGAAGTTGCGCCAGATGTCGCCGATGTCGGCCGAGGCCACCGTCGTGCGCAACTATCTTGACTGGATTCTGTCGATCCCGTGGGGCAAGCGCTCCAAGGTGAAGAAGGATCTCGTGCAGGCGCAGGAGGTGCTCGACGCGGATCACTTCGGACTCGACAAGGTCAAGGAGCGGATTCTCGAATATCTCGCGGTGCAGACCCGCGCCAACAAGCTCGCGGGGCCGATCCTGTGCCTCGTTGGCCCGCCGGGCGTCGGCAAGACCTCGCTCGGCAAGTCCATCGCCAAGGCGACCGGGCGCGAATTCGTGCGCATGTCGCTCGGCGGCGTGCGCGACGAAGCGGAAATCCGCGGCCATCGGCGCACCTATATCGGCTCCATGCCCGGCAAGATCATTCAGTCGATGCGCAAGGCCAAGACCGCCAATCCGTTGTTCCTGCTCGACGAGATCGACAAGATGGGCATGGACTTCCGCGGCGATCCGTCGTCGGCGCTGCTGGAGGTGCTGGACCCCGAGCAGAACGCTTCGTTCAACGACCATTACCTCGAGGTCGATTACGACCTCTCCAACGTGATGTTCGTGACGACGGCGAATACGCTCAACATTCCGGCGCCGCTGATGGACCGCATGGAGATCATCCGCATCGCCGGCTACACCGAGGACGAAAAGGCCGAGATCGCCCGCGCGCATCTCATCCCCAACGCCGTCAAGAAGCACGGACTGGCGCCCAAGGAGTGGCGGATAGAGGACGGCGCGCTGAAAACGCTGATCCGCCGCTACACCCGCGAGGCCGGCGTGCGCAATCTGGAGCGCGAAATCTCCAACCTCGCGCGCAAGGCGGTGAAGGAGATTTTGCTCGCCAAGAAGGTCAAGCAAGTCGTCGTCACCGACGCCAACATCTCCGATTATCTCGGCGTGCCGAAATATCGCTACGGCGAGGCGGAGTTGGAGGATCAGGTCGGCGCGGTCACGGGTCTCGCCTGGACCGAGGTGGGCGGCGAATTGCTGACCATCGAAGGCGTGATGATGCCCGGCAAGGGCCGCATGACCGTCACCGGCAATCTGCGCGACGTGATGAAGGAGTCGATTTCGGCGGCGGCCTCCTATGTGCGCTCGCGGGCCGTCGATTTCGGGCTGGAGCCGCCGCTGTTCGACCGCCGCGACATCCATGTGCACGTGCCGGAAGGCGCGACGCCCAAGGACGGCCCTTCGGCGGGCGTCGCGATGGCCACCGCCATCGTCTCGGTGATGACCGGCATTCCCGTCCATCGCGAGATCGCGATGACCGGCGAGATCACCTTGCGCGGACGCGTGCTGCCGATCGGCGGACTTAAGGAAAAGCTGCTCGCGGCGCTGCGCGGCGGCTTGAAGAAAGTGCTGATCCCGGAAGAAAACGCCAAGGATCTCGTGGACATTCCGCAGTCGGTGAAAAACGAGCTGGAGATCGTGCCAGTCGCGCGCATGGAGGAAGTGCTCAAACACGCCCTCGTCTCGCAACCGGTTCCGATCGTCTGGAACGAGCCGCCGCCGGCCCTCACGCCGCCCACGGCGGGCGACGACGACGTGACCGGCGTGCGCGCGCATTAAAGGCGGCGCGCTTTCATCGCGGGCCCCGCCAAGCCTGAACGGCCTGGCGGGGCCTTTTTTTGACCAAAGTCGATTACAAAAAGGCCCGCGCCGCCCTGAATCACGGCGTATTTTCCGCCGATCGCCGATATTCCCCCGGAAATCCGGGGATTTTTGCGCTTGACCGCCCGCCAGCCCTTGCCTTTGCTGCAATTCGGGCTCACGTTCCCCCAACATCGAAGGCCGTCGATTCGATTCCGCCTCGCTTGTTCAAGCGAGCATGGAGGCCTCATCGGGCGGCAATCGGTGCGAAGAAGAAGGAACAGGCCATGGTCAACAAATTGGAATTGGTCGAACACATCGCCGCCGCGACCGACACGTCAAAGGCGGCCTCCGCCGCGGCGCTCGACGCGGTGATCGAGGGAATCACCAAGGCCCTCAAAAAGGGTGAAGAAGTGCGTCTCGTGGGGTTTGGCACATTCTCGGTCAAGAAGCGCGCCGCCGGCAAGGGGCGCAATCCCGCCACCGGCGAGGAGATCAAAATCCCCGCCTCGAAGAGCGCGCGCTTCAAATCCGGCGCGACGCTGAAAGCCGCCCTCAACAAAAAGTGAGCGCGAAAGACGGTTGGCGCGCGCGCCTCGGCCGCGCGGTTTTC
Source organism: Methylocystaceae bacterium (assembly GCA_003134075.1). Classification (GTDB taxonomy): domain Bacteria; phylum Pseudomonadota; class Alphaproteobacteria; order Rhizobiales; family Beijerinckiaceae; genus Methylocystis. Next base: position 2,930 of record PLAI01000178.1, read on the forward strand.
CGCCGCCGGGGGCTTTGGCTCTCGGCGGAATTTTTCGCCGAAGCCGGGGCTTGCCTCGGGCCGGCGTGATCTCGTAAACCTCTTGGCGCGCCAAAGCTCCTGGAGCCTTTGCGCCGGGCGGNNCCCTCCCCGCGCGGCCCCCCATGCCTTAAATCCCCTTTCCCGCGCGCGCCCGACGCATTAGGATCGCGGCGTAGCTGGAGCAAGATTCTTATGAGACATGCAACCGCGATTCTCCGCCTGCTGGCGTTGGCGTTCTTGCTTGTTCTCGGCGCCGCCTCGGTCCGGGCGGAGGCGATGTCATTCCAGATGGTGACGCTCGGGGTCGGCCATTGCCGCGCGAATTGCCCACAGGTCATCGCGGCCTCCGGCGAGATCGACGAGGGCAGCGCGGATAATTTCCTGCGCTTCGTTTATGACCATGTCCACTCCGGCGCGATGCACGGCGTCGTGCTGCTCGATTCGCCCGGCGGCCATGTCGTGGCGGCGATGGAGCTGGGACAGACCATCCGCAAGCTCGGAATGGCGGTGATCGTCGCCCGCCCCGGCGCGGAAAGCTCGCTGACCGGCGACCTGTTTTCCGGCAAATGCTATTCGGCCTGCGTCTATGCGCTGATGGGCGGACGCAAGCGGGTCATCCCGCCGCAAAGCAAGGTCGGTGTGCACCGCATGTTCAATTACGCCACCAATTTCAGTCTCGCGGACGGCGGCTTCGTGCGCGAGCGCTACCTCGACGACGGCGACATGCGGAACAAGCTGGCGCGCTACACGACGGCGATGGGCGTCAGCAGCGGCCTCATCACCCTCGCCGAGCACACCTCGCCCGACATCATTCATGTGTTGACGCCCGCCGAGATCGCGCGCTGGCGGCTCGGTTCTAGCAAACTTTGATCGGCCGATTTCATCGCGGGCGAGGGGTCGACCGGCGGCCCACTTGGGACGGGCGGCGATTTTTGGATTTGCATTCCGCGGCGATATCCCCATAAAAAGCCGGCGGTCCCGCGAAAAGAAACTCAAGGCGAGAGTTCCATGAAGCATATCATCGACGGTCTCGAACAGCGGCGCAATTCGGCGCGCCTCGGCGGCGGCCACAAGCGCATCGAAGCGCAGCACGGCCGCGGCAAGCTCACGGCGCGCGAGCGCATCGAGTTGCTGCTCGACCAAGGCTCCTTCGAGGAATTCGATATGTTCGTGCAACATCGCTGCACGGATTTCGGCATGGACCAGGGCGAAAAAATCCCCGGCGACGGCGTCGTCACCGGCTGGGGCACGGTCAACGGCCGCCCCGTGTTCGTCTTCGCCAAGGATTTCACGGTGTTCGGCGGATCGCTGTCCGAGACCCATGCGCAAAAAATCACCAAGCTGCAGGATATGGCGCTGAAGAACCGGGCGCCGATCATCGGCATTTTCGACGCCGGCGGCGCGCGCATCCAGGAGGGCGTCGCGGCGCGCGGCGGCTATGGCGAGGTGTTCCAGCGCAATGTGCTGGCCTCCGGCGTCATTCCGCAGATTTCGGTGATCATGGGCCCCTGCGCCGGCGGCGACGTCTATTCGCCGGCGATGACCGACTTCATCTTCATGGTGCGCGACACCAGCTATATGTTCGTCACCGGCCCAGACGTGGTGAAGACCGTCACCAACGAGACCGTCACCGCCGAGGAGCTTGGCGGCGCCTCGGTCCATACCACCAAAAGCTCGATCGCCGACCGCGCCTACGACAATGACGTCGAGGCGCTGCTGCAAATGCGCCGGCTGATCGACTTCCTGCCCTCCTCCAACACGGACGAGGCACCGGATTGGCCAAGCTTTGACGATCCCGACCGGCTCGATCTGTCGCTCGACACGCTGATCCCCGATAATCCCAACAAGCCCTATGACATCAAGGAGCTGATCTCCAAGATCGTCGACGAGAGCGACTTCTTCGAAATCCAGGACGCGCACGCCAAGAACATCGTCACCGGCTTTGGCCACGTCGAGGGCCGCACGGTCGGCTTCGTCGCCAACCAGCCGATGGTGCTCGCCGGCGTGCTCGACATCGACGCCTCGAAGAAGGCCGCGCGCTTCGTGCGCTTTTGCGACTGCTTCAACATCCCGATCGTCACTCTGGTCGACGTGCCGGGCTTCCTCCCCGGAACCGCGCAGGAATATGGCGGCCTCATCAAGCATGGCGCCAAGCTGCTGTTCGCCTATGCCGAGGCGACCGTTCCGAAGGTGACGCTGATCACCCGCAAGGCCTTTGGCGGGGCGTATGACGTCATGGCGTCGAAGCATCTGCGTGGCGACGTGAACTACGCCTGGCCCTCGGCGCAAATCGCCGTCATGGGCGCCAAGGGCGCGGTGGAGATCATCTTTCGCGCCGACATTGGCGATCCCGAAAAGATCGCCCAGCGCACCAAGGAATATGAGGACCGCTTCCTGTCACCCTTCGTGGCCGCCGAGCGCGGCTACATCGACGAGGTGATCACGCCGCACGCGACGCGCAAGCGAATCGCCCGCGCGCTGGCGCTGCTTCGCCACAAGAAGCTGGAAAATCCCTGGAAGAAACACGACAATATTCCGCTCTAGGCCATGGGGCGAGGCTGAAGGCTCGCGGTCCGAGGCGCATTATGAGACCGCGAGGCTTCAGCCTCGCGTTTCCGGCTTAGCGCTTGGCGTGATAGTCGCGATACCAGTCGACGAGCGCCGACACCCCGTCGGCCACGCTCGTCGACGGACGATAGCCGGTTAGCCGCATGAGCAGGTCGCTGTCGGCCAGGGTCCGGGGCGCGTCGCCCTTTTGCATGTCCACATAGTTGCGGACCGCCTTCTTGCCGAGTTTTTGTTCGACGGTCTCGATGAAGTCGAGCAGATTCACGGGTTCGCCGCGCCCGATATTGACGATGCGGTATGGCGCCACCGGCGATGTCGCGGGATCGCCAGCCCCCAGCGCGGGCGGAACATCGATCAGCCGCCGGATCGCCTCGACGAGATCGTCGATATAGGTGAAGTCGCGCTCCATTTTGCCGTGGTTGTAGATGTCGATGGTCCGGCCGTTTTCGATCGCCTCGACGAATTTGAGCGGCGCCATGTCAGGCCGGCCCCACGGCCCATAGACCGTGAAAAAGCGAAACATCGTGGTCGGAATCGCCCACAGATGCGCATAGGAATGCGCCATCGCCTCATTGGCCTTCTTGGTCGCGGCGTAAAGCGTGAGCGGTCGGTCGGTCTTGTCCTCCTCGCGGAACGGCGTGCGCTCATTGGCGCCATAGACCGAACTCGTGGACGCCATTAGCAAATGGCGCACCGGATGCTTGCGCGCGCATTCCAGCACGTTGAACCCGCCGACCAGATTGCTGTCGACATAGGCGCGCGGATTCTCGAGGCTGTAGCGCACGCCGGCCTGAGCCGCGAGATGCACGATCACGTCGGGAGCCGCGGCCTCGACGGCGCCCTCGAGCGCCTCCATGTCCTCGAGCATGGCGATATGCTGGCGAAAGCCGCTCATGCCCTTCAGGATCGCGAGGCGCGCGTGCTTCAGCTCCAGGCCGTAATAAGTGGTCATGCCGTCGTAGCCATCGACTTGATGGCCAGCTTCGAGCAAACGCCTCGCCAAGTGAAAGCCGATGAAACCGGCCGTCCCCGTCACAAAAATGCGCATTTGTCCCACGAGGTTCCGGTGAGCGCCAATCGCGGCGCGCCAGTCTTCGCCGAAGCGCCGGGGGACTGTCAAGACGCGCGGCGCGCTCGGCTTACGCGACCGTCTCGACCGCCGCCTCAAGCCCAAGCAGCCGCGCCAGCGTCTTGACGCGGTTCATGAGGCGATCGCTGACGAGATCGGCCCGAGGCGCCGGCAGGGTCAGCGTCAGACGCCCGTGACGCGCGCGCAGCGGCGTCTGCGGCAAGACGCCGGGCATGGAGGCCGACAGCAGATAGGCGACGCGCATCGCCGAGCCGAGCACCCGCGCGCGGATCAGCAGCCGCGTCGTCAACAACCCGCGCAGCGCCGCGAAATCATGTTCGCCTTCGGCGCCCTGGTGGCGGAACACCACGGCCAGCGCGAGAAAGGCCCGGCCGGGATGATCGACGCCGACAAAGGCCCCATGGGTGACGATGTTCGTCGCCTGCCGCGCGCGATAATCGGGATGGGCGCGCCAGGAAACGTCGGACAGCAGACAGGCCGCGTGGCGCAGACGCTTCTCCTCGAAGGTTTCGTCAAGCTCGCTGGACGCCATGAAGGCGTCGGTCCAGGCGATCAATTCGTCGCCGTAGGCGGGCGCCCGCGCCAGCAGCGCGCCCTGTTCGCGCGCGGCGCAAAGAAGCGGATCGGCGGCGCGCGCGGCGGCGGACAATCGCTCGTAGAGCAAACCCTCGCGCACGCCGGCCGCCGAGATCACGATCTCTCGCGGTTTGGCTCGGCGAATGATCTCGTCGAGCACGATGGCACCATAGGCGAGCAGCGGACGCCGCGCCGTCGAGACGGCCGCGATGTCGGTGATCGCCTCGCTGTCGATGCGCAGCGCCAGCTCCGCGAAGGCCGCCGCCTCGCTGGTCTGGATGCGGTAATTGTGCATCACGTCGAGCGGATAGTTGCACTGGCGCATATGCAGCCGGGCGAGCGCGCGCCAGGTGCCGCCAACGGCGTAGAACGCGCGCCCGCGCAATTCGGCGAGCGGCCTCGTCTCGGCGAGCGCCTTGCGCGCGATGCGGCTGGCGTCGCGCGTCGAACGTTTCGAGGCGTCCATCAGGGCTAGGCCGCCGAGCGGCAGGGTCACGCCGTCGCCGCAAACGCCGCCGACGACGTCGATGAGTTCGAGCGAGCCGCCGCCGAGATCGCCGACCACGCCATCGGGCGCGTGAATGGCCGAAATGACTCCGAGCGCGGACAGCTCCGCCTCGCGCCGGCCGGAGAGCAGGACGATTTCGCGGCCGATCGCCGCGCGCGCGGCGCCCAGAAAGGCCGGCCCGTTCGCCGCGTCGCGCGCGGCGGCCGTAGCGATCACGGTGATGTCGTCGATCTCCATCGTCTCGCACAGCGCGCGAAAGCGGCGCAGAGCCTTCAACGCCTTGTCGACGCCATCCTCGGCGAGTCGACCGCTGGTGACGACGCCCTTGCCGAGCGCGCACATCGCCTTCTCGTTGAAGATCGGCGTCAGCGCGCGCGACAACCCTTGGTAGGCGACGAGGCGCACTGAATTGGAGCCGATGTCGACGATGGCGACGGGCTTGCCGTGGTCGCCGAACGCTACGCGGGACAGATCGCTAATGGTCGTGGCCTCAGTCATGTTCCCGGCGCTTGAGCAGGGAGCGCGGGCGCCACTCCTTGAGAGACTTGCCGCGCCCGGAAAGGCTCGGGTTCGTCATGAAGTATTTGTGGGCGTTGAATCGCTCCTCGCCCGGCGGAGGCGTTATGCGCGAGGACGAGCCGTCCGGCAAGACACGATAGCTCTGCTCGTTGTCGATGAGATTGGCCATCATGATCTGATCGAGCACCTGCTGATGCACGGTCTGATTGGTGATCGGCATCAATGTCTCGACGCGCCGATCGAGATTGCGCGGCATCAGATCGGCCGAGGAAATATACAGCGACGCGCGCGGATGCGGCAGCGCGTAGCCGCCGCCAAACGCATAAACGCGCGCATGTTCGAGAAAACGCCCGACGATGGATTTCACGCGGATGTTTTCGGAGAGGCCGGGAACGCCGGGCCGCAGGCAGCATATGCCGCGCACGACGAGTTCGATCGAAACGCCGGCCTGCGACGCCAGATAAAGCGCGTCGATGATTTCGGGATCGACCAGCGCGTTGCATTTGCCCCAGATCGTCGCCGGCTTGCCCGCCTTGGCGAAGGCGATCTCCTGGTCGATGTGTTCGAGCAACTTCTTCTTGAGCGAGATCGGCGACACCGACATGCGCTCGAGCCCCGCCGGTTCCGCGTAGCCGGTAATGTAGTTGAAGATGCGCGACACGTCGCGGCCGATCGCCGCGTCCGCCGTGAACAGCGAAATATCGGTGTAGATGCGGGCCGTGACCGGATGATAATTGCCGGTGCCGATATGGCAGTAGGTGGCGAGTCCGGTCCCCTCGCGCCGCACCACCATCGACAATTTGCCGTGCGTCTTCAGTTCGAGGAAGCCGAACACCACCTGCGCGCCGGCGCGTTCGAGATCGCGNNTAGAGCGTCTGCTTGATCGCCACGACATTGGGGTCGCGCGCCGCCTGCTGCAAATACTGCACGACGACGTCGAAGGATTCATAGGGGTGATGAACCACCAGATCCTTCTGCTTGATGGCGAGGAAGCAATCGCCGCCATTGTCGCGCACGCGCTCTGGAAAGCGCGGATTATAGGGCTTGAACTTCAGATCGGGCCGATCGAGCGACACGATCTCGGAAAGATCGTTGAGCGCCAGCATTCCGTCGAGTTCGAACACCTCCTCGTCGTCGACGTCGGTTTCCGCCGCGACCAGCGCGCGCAACGTCACCGGCATGTCGGCGGCCACCTCCAACCGGATCACCGAGCCGCGCCGGCGCCGTTTCAGCGCCGTCTCGAACAGCCGCACCAGATCCTCGGCCTCTTCCTCGACTTCCATGTCGCTGTCGCGAATGACCCGGAATAAGCCCTGCCCCCGCAAAATATAGCCGGGGAACAATCGTTGCGCGTGCAGCGCGATCAGCGTTTCGAGCCGCATGAAGCGCTCACGCCCCGAGGGAGCCGCGGCCGGCGCGCCCGCGGCGCCCGGCAGCCGCACGAAGCGTTCGATCTTCTGCGGCAGACGCACCAGCGCCTGCAGAATCTTGCGGTCGCCTGGGTGGATCAGCTCAAGCGCCAGCGTGATGCCGAGATTGGGAATGAAGGGAAAGGGATGCGCCGGATCGACGGCCAGCGGAGTCAACACGGGGAAAATGCGCGTGAGAAAAT
>PLAI01000164.1 GCA_003134075.1 Methylocystaceae bacterium
AGTGATGCGGACAGGCTTCCTCGGCGAAGGGCGGCCACGCCATCCGCGCGAGGGGCTGAGTAGATTCCGACGCTGCAAACATCGGCCGATCTCCATTATCTGATTTGATGTAGCCAAACGAACTGGAGATCATGTCATGGACAAAGAAAACATTAAGGGCGCCGCCCAGAAGATCAAGGGCAAGATTGAGGAAGTCGCGGGCAAGGTTCTCGGCGACAGGGATCTTGAACTTCATGGGAAAGCCGATCAGCTCGGCGGCGCCGTGCGCGATGCGGTGGGAACCGCGAGAAATACAGTGAAGGACGCGGTCAAGGAAGCCAACAAGCCCTGATCGGTTTCAGCTAAAGCAGCCCGGTGGCGCGCGTCCTCATTCGCGTTCTTTTCGTTCGTCGGAAAGGCCAAAAGGTTCGCGCCATCGGCGCCGAGATGGGAGCGAAGTTATCCGATTTTGTTTCGCTATCTCACTTCGTCATTCAATCGCAACGCGAAATCCAAGCTGAGAAGCCCAGGGCTTTTCGGGATTTTGTTTTTGGAGCGCACAGGCCATGACCCTCACTATCGCGCATATGCAACCAATCGTCTCTCTCCTCGCCGGCATTCTCATTTTGATCATGCCCCGGCTGCTCAATTACATCGTCGCGATTTACTTGATCATATCGGGCGTGCTCGGGCTCGGGCTGTTTCACTGACGCCGCCTCGCCGTGACGCTGCTTAAGGGTCGTCGTTCGACTTCAATTCGAGCACTCCAATCATGAAGAGATCGCGGGCGACAACAAGTCGCCTCAATCTCGATCGGAGCGGCCCTGCCGACGACCCCTGTCCCGCACGAGCGGGAGTCGCCAGCTAATTTGGACCGTGTGGTCCATAAACAAGCGCGAGAATGGACTGTCAGGTCCATTTATGGCATTCGGCGATGAAGGACACTTCGGTTGGACGAGAACGGCTGACGGCAAAAGGGCGCGCGATGCGCGAGGGGATCGTCGCCGCGGCGGCTGAGCTCGTGTTCAAATCGGGAGCCCGAGAAACGAGCCTGGACGACGTGCGTCACCACGTCGGCGCCAGCAAGTCCCAACTGTATCACTATTGCGCCGACAAGGACGAAGTGCCGCAGGCCGTGATCGAATTCCAAGGGTCGCGCGTCATAGCCGAACAGCAAGCCGAACTCGCGGCGGTCAATTCATGGGAGCGGCTCTTGGCGTGGCGCAATAAGCTCGTGCTGCTCGCCGAAGCCTATGGCAAGATTGGCGGCTGCCCCATGGGGTCATTGGCCAATGAACTCGCGCCCTACCGGCAGAGTCATCGGACGGCCCTCACAGCCGGGTTCCAAGCAGGGGCCGGAGAAATCGAGCGCGCATTGCTCGCGCTACAGGCATGCGGCGCGCTGAGCGCCAAATTCGATCCGAAAAGCCTGAGCCTTCTGTTCCTTTCGACCATTCAGGGCGGCTTGTTGTTCGCGAAGCTGAACGGCTCGGCCGAGGCGCTCGCGAAAGGCCTCGATCAGTTGATCGCCTTGATCCGGAATCAGGAGTAATTCGCGGTGTGATCGCTCCGAACTTCACGGCGCGTCGAGAGTCACAAGACAGCAATATCGACGACGCCTCCGATTCAAAGGCAAGAACCGGAGTGAATCAGGGAGGCCGTCCGCCTGACGTAATAGCCGTCACACCACGGCGAGTAAGGTCCCGTGCGCGACGAACAGATAGTCGTTGGCTTCCGACGAGCGAGCACGCCAGGAGCAGCAGGATGAGCTTCACCATGAATCACGACGCACGGACGACTGGATTTGATTTTCGCTGGAACAGCGTCGTCAAACGCGACGCGGCGGCCGACGGGACCTTCGTATACGCGGTCAGGACCACGGGCGTTTACTGCAGACCGTCTTGCCCATCCCGCACGGCCAATCGGAAAAATGTCGGCTTTTACGTGTCGCCCGCGGAAGCCGAGGCCGCCGGCTATCGGCCATGCCGCCGCTGCAATCCCAATGGACCTTCGCCAGCCGAGACGTACGCCGCCATTGTCGCCAAAGCATGCCGTCTGATCAAGAGCGCCAAGGAGCCGCCGAAGCTCGACGACCTCGCGGCTTCCTTCGGCATGAGCCCGTTCCATTTCCATCGGCGGTTCAACGCGATCACTGGCCTGACTCCAAAGGCCTATGGCGCGGCGCATCGTATGAACAGGGTTCGGGCCGAACTCGTCGATAAAAGCTCCAGCGTGACCCGGGCGATCTATGGCGCCGGCTTCAATTCGAACAGTCGCTTCTACGAGCGGTCCAACGAGATTTTGGGCATGACGCCGACGGCGTTCAAAGGCGGCGGCAAGGGCGCCCATATCCGCTTCGCCGTGGCGCAATGCTTGCTTGGCGCGATCCTTGTCGCCTGCTCCGAGAAGGGCATCTGCGCCATCTCGCTCGGCGACGATCCCGGGGAGCTCGTCAATGAGTTTCAGGAGCAATTTTCGAACGCCTATCTGATCGGGGGAGATCGCGATTTCGACCTGCTCGTCGCGCGTGTCGTAGGTTTCGTCGAAGCGCCGCAACTCGGGCTCGATCTTCCGCTCGACGTGCGCGGCACCGCTTTCCAGCAGCGCGTCTGGCAAGCGCTGAAGGCGATTCCGGCAGGCGAGACGGCGAGCTACGCCGAGATCGCTCGCCGCCTCGGCGCGCCGAAGGCGGCGCGCGCCGTCGCCCGAGCCTGCGCGGCGAATAATATCGCCGTCGCTATTCCCTGCCACCGTGTCGTGAGGAACGACGGTTCGCTCTCCGGCTACCGCTGGGGCGTGGATCGGAAGCGCGCACTGCTCGAAAACGAAGCGAAGTCGTGAATGCATTCGCCATTACCGCGGAGCGCATTTCTGGGCGCTTCGCCTGGTCACGTTACCGGCACGATCCCATCGCCGGTCACAAAAGCGATATCGCTGTATTGGCATTCGCCCTCATCGCCCTGAAAGAGACTGACGGCGATGAGCCAGACGCGCACGATCCTGGCGGGCGCCGGACCGCCAATCGCCGCGGCGTAATCCGCGAAAACGTCTCGTTCCTCGTCGCGCCATTCGCCGAGACCTTGCTCGCCGGAGCGCGCCACGACATGCGTTTCGCGGGCCGCCCAGGTTGGAATCGGACAGCGAAAACTCTTTTCGACCGGGAGTTCGGAACTCCACAGATAAGTGATGTCCTGCCCGTTATCGAATTCGATCGCGATGCTGAGATAGTCATGGGTTTCAAGCCTGTCCTCGCCCCGCTTCGACGGCAGCTTGTCGACTTTCCACGACCAGCGCAGCCGCGTGCCGGGCTCGAAGGCGAGCGACGCATCCTTGATGAGCAGACCGGCGTCGCGATGCGTGCGGCAACAGATCGCCCCCGCGCGTCCATTGCGTTCGAATGAACGATAGACTTCGGCTGGACCCAAAAACCAGAGGTAGCTCCAATCCTCGGGCGGCGTGACCGGATTGGCGAGTCGGTCGATCTCATCGTTGATGTAACCGTTCACGTCGCCATGCGCCGCCAGGGCGCGCAATCCTTCGAGCGGATCGACGCGCCAGCGGACGACGAGGATGGTGAAATCGCCCGATACGAGATCGTATGCCTCGGGCGGCGTCGCCAATTCGCCCATCCGCGTCGACCATTCGCCGGGGAAATAGCTCGCGAAAAATAGCGGCCCGGCGGCCTCCGCGGCGAAGGTGTTTCCAGCGCGCGTGCCGCGCGAGATTTGTCCCCGCTCGCCGATGCGGCGCCAAATTTGGAAATCAGGGCCAAACCAAAGATCGGTTCCATCGAGACATGTTCGCCCGCGCGCGAATGTCGTCACGCGCTCGCCCGCCTCAAGGCGAAGACCGGTGTCGAACCAGGGCGGCTGATTGGCCGGCATGTCGAAGAATGAATAGTCGTGGATGTCTCCAGGCGGAACCGCGCTCAGCAGCGCTTCGAAGCGCGATTTGAATTCCGTTTCGGAAATGATCGGCGTAACGCGCATCTGGGAAACTCTCCTTTTCTTGCCGAATATTAAAAGCGCGGATTCGTCAGCATGGAAGTCGGCGCAAGTCGCTGAGAACCCATTCCGCCCGCTGCCGAATGTCTAATTGAGACGGTCCTTGTCGGGTGGAGAATAGATCGGGATGCTGGCGCGGGCTTCGGATGTCCTCCCGCCGGCTTATGGGCAAATTTCCCGGAAAGCCGGCCTTCAACTCTTCGTCAAAGCCAAAATTCTTGCGTTGACCCCCCCTATGTTATAACCTTCATATATCATATATCGCAGCGCATAACTGATGGTTTTGGCATGATAACAGCGGCTCAGCTTCGAGCGGCGCGCGCGCTTGCCGGCTTGGATCAACGCAAGCTGGCGGAACTTTCGGGTTTGTCGCTTCCGACCATTCAACGGATGGAGACGAGCGAAGATCTCATCCGGGGCAATGTGGATTCCTTGACCAAGCTAATCGCTGCCTTCGAGAGCATCGGCATCGAATTCCTTCGCGAAGGAGTCGTCGGTTCGGACGGGGGACGCGGCGTCCGGTTTAAGAAACCCGCCGCCGTCCGCAAACTCGCCGAGCTGGATGAACCGGCGGATGGCGCCCCGTTAAACCGCGAGGGAGGGTAGCCGACGATGTCCCTAACGGTCGCCCTGTTGAGTATCGCCGCGCTGCTCGGCGCGGCGGGCCTGGCCATCGCCCTTGCGCGAAGCGTCGAAGCGACCCGGATCATTTATGGTCTTTGTTTTGGTTTCAGTCTCATCCTTTTCGTCGCGGCGGTTGTTCCTCGCGGCGCCGCGGCGTTAACGGCCGCCTTGCCGCTCGGCCTGCCTTGGATCGGCGCGCATTTTCGAATGGATGTGCTGAGCGCCTTCTTCCTCGCGATCGTGAATCTGGGGGGCGCGGCCGCCAGCCTTTACGCGATCGGCTATGGCGCGCATGAGAAGCATCCCTCTCGCATTCTGCCGTTTTTCCCGGCTTTTCTGGCCGGCATGAACCTGGTGTTGCTGGCCGACGACGCATTCAGCTTTCTCGTAGCCTGGGAGTTCATGTCGCTTTCCTCATGGGCGCTCGTCATGGCGCACCATCATGACGCCGAGAACCGACGGGCGGGTTTCATTTATCTGCTCATGGCGAGTTTCGGGACGCTCGCGCTGTTGATGGCGTTCGGGCTGCTCGCCGGGTCCGTCGGGGGGTATTCCTTCGCGGATATCCGCGACGCGGCGCACGGCCCATCATGGAAGTCCGGCCTCGTGTTGGCTCTGGTTCTTCTGGGCGCCGGATCGAAGGCAGGGCTTGTTCCCCTGCATATCTGGCTGCCGCTCGCTCATCCCGCCGCGCCGAGCCATGTGTCGGCGCTGATGAGCGGCGTCATGACCAAAGTCGCCATCTACGGCTTCATTCGCATCGTTTTCGATTTGCTCGGGCCGCCGGAGTTCTGGTGGAGCATGCCGACGCTGACGCTTGGAGCGATCACTGCCATGCTCGGCATACTCTCCGCGACAATCCAGAGCGATTTGAAGAAACTGCTCGCATACAGCACGATCGAAAACATCGGGATCATATTCGTCGCGCTCGGCTTGGCGCTGGCGTTCAAGGCGAATGGCATGGCCTTGCCGGCGGCGTTGGCTTTTACCGCCGCGCTTTTCCATGTATTCAATCATTCTCTATTCAAGAGCCTTTTGTTCTTTGGCGCGGGGGCCGTGCAGGGCGCCACCGGCGAGCGCGACATCGAACGTCTCGGCGGGCTCATTCATTCCATGCCCCGCACGGCCTTCGTGTTTCTCGGAGCATGCTTGGCGATTTCCGCGCTGCCGCCGCTCAACGGCTTTGTATCGGAATGGCTCGTCTTCCAGGCTGTTCTGCTCAGCCCATCGCTGCCGCAATGGAGTCTAAAACTCTTGGTTCCCGCCGTTGGCGTCGCCCTGGCGCTGAGCGCGGCGCTGTGCGCGGGATGCTTTGTTCGCGCATACGGCGTCGCCTTTCTGGGGCGCGCACGATCAATCGCGGCCAAGGATGCGCGAGAGACCGATCCTTGGTCGCTCTCGGCGATGTCCGGTCTGTTGGCCCTCTGTCTGCTGGCGGGTCTTTTTCCGAGCTATATGATCGATACGATCACGCCGGCCGCGAAGCTGTTCGTCGGCGGCCATGTGCCGACCCAAGGCGACATTCCCTGGATGTCGATCGTGCCGATCGCCGAGAGCCGCAGTTCATACAATGGCCTGCTGGTGTTTGTCTTCATCATCTTCTCGGCCTCGGTCGCCGCGTTGATTGTTCGCCGATTCGGCTCGAAAGCCATACGGCGCGGCCCCGCATGGGATTGCGGCTATCCCGACCCGAGCCCCGCGACCCAATATACCGGCAGCAGTTTCGCTCAGCCGATCCGCCGAACCCTGGGGAATGTCGCTTTTGTCGCGCGCGACCATCTGGATATGCCGCCGCCCGGCGACACTCGTCCCGCGCGGTTCGGCATTGAAGTCCACGACCGTGTCTGGGACGGCATATACACGCCGATCCTGCGAGGCGTCGAATTTTGCGCGGATCAATTGAATCGTATGAACTATCTGACGATTCAGGAGTATCTCGGTCTGGTGTTCATCGCGCTGGTCGGTCTGCTTTTGGTGATCGCGATATGGCCTTAATCTCCGACCTCGCCGCTCAGGCCGCGCAAATGATTTTGGTTCTGTCGCTGGCGCCGCTCCTCCTTGGCTTCACACGCAAGACGAAGGCCCGGCTGTTGCGTCGGCGCGGACCTTCGATCTTCCAGCCCTACCGTGATCTGCTCAGATTGATGCGCAAGGAGGTCGTCCTCGCGGACAACGCCTCCTGGTTGTTTCGCTCGGCGCCCTATTTGATCTTCGCCGCGACATGGGTCGCCGCGGCGCTCGTCCCGACATTCGCCACGGGGCTGATGTTCAACTGGTCGGCCGACCTTATCGTCATCACCGCTCTTTTGGGAAGCGCCAGGTTCTTTCTCGCGCTCGCCGGCATGGATGTCGGCACAAGTTTCGGCGGCATAGGCTCCAGCCGCGAGATGATGTTCGCTTCCCTCGCCGAGCCCGCGATGATCATGATCGTTTTCGTCGTCGCTCTCATCGCGGGCTCGACTCAGCTGTCCGAAATCGCGTTCCATATGCTCTCACATATCGAATTGCGCGTGTCATACGGCCTGGCGCTGATCGGCCTGGTCATTGTCGCGATCGCGGAGAATGGCAGGATCCCCGTCGACAATCCGGCGACGCATCTCGAGCTCACCATGGTGCACGAAGCGATGGTGCTCGAATATTCCGGACGCCATCTCGCGGTGATCGAATTGGCTTCGGCCTTGAAGCTGCTCTTATACGTTTCCTTGATCGCTTGCATCTTCGCGCCGTGGGGCCTCGCCCCGCACGGAGCTGATTTCCGCGGCATGGCGTTTGGCGCGGTCGCGTTTGTCGCCAAATTGGCGGTCGGCGGCTTCCTGCTGGCGTTGTTCGAAGTCTCGACCGCGAAAATGCGTGTGTTTCGCGTGCCTGACTTCCTCGGAGCGGCGCTGATGCTGGGGCTTCTCGGCACACTGCTGCTTTTCGTGTCACGGAGCTTGTGATGGGAACACTGGCGTTCGACGTCGCGCATCTGTTCGCCGGCGGCCTCGTTCTGATCAGCTTCATGCTGCTCTATCAAGATCGCATGACCGGGCTGATCAACATCTTCGCCCTGCACGCCGTCGTTTTATCGCTCTCGGTTGCTTGGCAGGCCTATGTTCAGCACTCTCCCCACCTTTTTCTGACGGCGGCGATCGCGATCATTTTCAAGGCGACGATCATTCCGCTCAGTCTTCAGCGGATCATGGTGCGGCTGAGAATCCATCGCGATATCGAAGTCGTCGGCGGCGTCGGCGTCACCATGCTTTTAGGCATCTGTCTCGTCGCCTTGTCTCTCGTCGTCATTCTGCCGGCCACGGCCGCGGCCGACCCGCTGGCGCGCGAAGATGTCGCCTTCGCGCTGTCGGTCGTGCTTCTCGGACTGCTCATGATGGTGACGCGCCGCAACGCGATCAGCCAGGTGATCGGTTTCATGTCGCTCGAGAACGGCCTCATTCTTGCCGCGACCGGGGCCAAGGGCATGCCGCTCGTGGTCGAGATCAGCGTCGCCTTTTCCGTTTTGATCGCCTTCATCGTGATCGGAATATTTCTGTTTCGGATCCGCGAGCGTTTCGACACCGTCGATGTCCAGGAGCTCGATCGTGTTCGCGGAGGCGGTCGATGAATGGCTTCGCCGTCCAGCCCGTCGACGCGCTGCTGATTATCCCGGCGCTGTCGGCGCTCATTCTCGCGTTTCTGTCAGGCTATCGCCTGACGTCGCGCATCAACCTCATTTCGTCAGGCGCGGTCTTTCTTTTCGCGGTGGCGCTGCTGTTCAGTCGACCGGCCGCGGACAACTATCTCTTTGTCGATGATCTAAACGTTGTTTTCGTCGTGCTCTCGACCTTCATTGGGTTCACGACGAGCGCCTACAGCGCGAGCTATATCGGTCACGAAATCGAGGTGGGAAAATTGAAGCCGACGCATGTGCGGTTCTATCACGCCATGTATCAGTCGATGATGTTCGCCATGAATCTGGCGCTGCTCGCCAACAATATTGGCCTGATGTGGGTGGCGATCGAGTTCGCCACCCTGACGACGGTGTTGATGGTCGGCATCTATCGCACTCCGGAAGCGTTGGAGGCGGCCTGGAAGTATTTCATCCTCGGCAGCGTCGGCATCGCGCTTGCCCTGTTCGGCACGATCCTCGTCTATATGTCGGCGGAGCCGGTCCTCGGAGAGGGCTATGACGCGATGGTCTGGACTTCCTTGATGCGGCACGCGGCGGCGTTCAGTCCAAGACTGCTCAATGTCGCTTTCGTCTTTCTGATGCTGGGCTACGGAACGAAAGTTGGCCTCGTGCCCATGCACGCATGGCTTCCGGACGCGCATGCGGAAGGACCGACCCCGATCTCGGCGGTTCTGTCGGGTCTTCTTCTCAACGTCGCGCTCTATGCGGTTTTGCGCTTCAAAATGCTGCTCGCGGCCAACGCCGCGGCGATAGCGCCAGGCCCGCTCATGATCGCGCTCGGCCTTGCTTCGCTGATATTCGCCGGCTTCATGCTCTACCGCCGCGACGACATCAAGCGACTGTTCGCCTATTCGTCCATCGAGCATATGGGCATCATCACCTTCGCTTTCGGCATGGGCGGGCCACTCGCCAATTTCGCCGGACTTCTTCACATGACGATGCATAGTCTGACCAAGTCGGCGATCTTTTTCGCGGTCGGCCATATCGCACAGGTCAAGGGCACGCAGAAGATCGCCAATATCCGAGGGCTGACAGAGAGCCATCCGGTGCTCGGCTGGGGGCTTGTCGCCGGCGTCATGGCCATCGCCGGTCTGCCGCCGTTCGGCGTCTTCATGAGCGAGTTTCTGGTCGTGAGTTCGACATTCGCGCGCCAGCCGCTGCTCGCCATCCCGCTCGCTTTCGGTTTGCTCGTCGCGTTTGGCGCATTATTGCTGCGCGTTATCGGATTGGCCTTCGGGGAGCCGTCGGACTCGTTCGGCGAGGTTGAAGCCTCGATCGTCCCGCTCTTCCTGCATCTTGCGCTGGTGTTGCTGATGGGAATCTGGCTGGAGCCTCACATCGCGGTTTGGTTTCAAAATGTCGCGGGGATGCTTGGATAGGTCTTCGTCGAATAAGTCTTGGAAGGAGCAAGGGGCACGACATGATATCGCTTCGAGAGACGATGCGAGGCGGGCGCGAAATCGAGCAATCCCGCCCTTGGCCGCGTCATGTCATCGATCACACCAGCTGGCTGCGCGCGATCCGGGAAATCAGCAAGGGCCAGGGCGACATGCTGGGCCTATGGAGCGATGGCGCCGATGTTCACATGCTCTTATTGGATCACGGATCCTCGGACATCGGTATTATCAGCCTCGAATGTCCCAACGGAAGTTTTCCCTCCGTCGCCCACATGCATCCGCCCGCCTTGCGGCTCGAACGCGCGATTCGCGACATTTATGGCTTGGAAGCGGACGGATCGTCCGATGTCAGGCCGTGGCTCGATCACGGCCGTTGGGGCGTGCGACATCCCGGCGCGAAGCCGGAGCCGTCCGAAGCGTCGGGAGACGCATACGCCTTCCTCGCCGCGGAAGGCGCGCCGCTCCATCAAATCCCGGTGGGCCCCGTGCACGCCGGCATTATCGAGCCCGGCCATTTCCGTTTTTCAGCGAATGGGGAAGTCGTCGTCCGCCTCGAGGAACGGCTCGGTTACGTCCATAAGGGCATAGAGCAGTTGATGGTCGATGCGCCGATAGATCGAGCCGCGCGTCTCGCGGGTCGCGTTTCCGGCGATAGCACCGTCGCCTACGCCCTCGCTTTCGCCAACGCGGTTGAAGCCGCGCTCGAAATCAAGGTTCCGCGCCGCGCCGTTTACCTGCGGGCCTTGATGGCCGAGCTTGAACGCCTCGCCAATCATATCGGCGACATCGGAGCGATCTGCAACGACGCCTCCTTTTCACTGATGCAAGCGCACGCCAGCATTCTCCGCGAACGGGTTCTTCGCGCCTCGCGCCTGTGCTTCGGACACAGGCTCATGATGGACCGTATCGTACCCGGCGGCGTCGTCGACGATTTGACCATGGAAGGCGTCGTGGCGTTGCACGCCTTGCTGAGCGGCGCGAAAAAAATCATTCCTCGCTTCATCGACCTTTACGGCGATACCACGTCGATACAGGATCGCACCGTCGGCGCGGGCTTTCTCGGTCCGGAACTGGTCAAACAATATGCTTGTGGCGGCGTCATTGGACGCGCCTCCGGCCGCGGTTTCGATGCGCGGCGCACGCCGGGCTATGCGCCCTACCCGGAACTCTCCTTCAAAGTCGGATCGGCCCATGCGGGCGATGTCGATGCGCGGGTCTGGGTGCGTTTCGACGAGATCAAGGCGTCGTTCGGGCTGATCGAGCGGATTCTCGACAAAATGCCGGAAGGGCCGATTCGGATCGAGAGTTTGCCCGAGCCGAGCG
Organism: Methylocystaceae bacterium; assembly: GCA_003134075.1. Taxonomy (GTDB): domain Bacteria; phylum Pseudomonadota; class Alphaproteobacteria; order Rhizobiales; family Beijerinckiaceae; genus Methylocystis. Next base: position 10,995 of record PLAI01000164.1, read on the forward strand.
AGAGCCGCGAAGGCGCCGCGCTTATCGAGGGCTTTCGCGGCGACATTTTCGTCTGGGTGAGATTGGACGCCTCGGGCGCCGTGCAGCGCTGTCATTTGCGCGATCCGTCGTGGTTTCAATGGCCGCTGCTCGAAGCGGTGATCGAGGGAAATATCGTCGCGGATTTTCCGCTCTGCAATAAATCGTTCAACTGTTCCTATTCGGGGCACGACCTATAGGGGAAAGGCGCTTATGCGCAAATTTCTGTTCCAGGGGTTGCTTCGCTCGCCGTTGACCGAGCCCGCTCCGGCGTTGGACGAAGCCGCGGTCGCGGAACTCGCGGGCGCGCTTGAAAAGGCGAGCCGTCGCAGGCTCGGCCGAAGTCTGGCGATCCGTGAAGTCGACGCAGGCTCGTGCAATGGCTGCGAACTCGAAATTCACGCGCTCGGGAACGCGTTCTATGACCTCGAAAGATTCGGATTGCGTTTCGTGGCGTCGCCGCGACACGCCGACGTTCTGCTGGTGACTGGTCCCGTGACAAAAAACATGCACGAGGCGCTGGAGCGGACTTACGCGGCGACGCCAGATCCGAAATGGGTCGTCGCCGTCGGCGACTGCGCCTTTGATGGCGGCGTGTTCGCCGGCGGCTATGCCTGTGTCGGCGCGGTTTCCGAGGTGATCCCCGTCGACCTCCATATTCGCGGCTGTCCGCCAGAGCCAATCGCTCTTTTGAAAGGCCTCATCACGCTCGTCCAAAATTGAGCGCGGCATACGCCCAAGCAATTGGCGCGACATCCTCGAACGCTGAAGAAGTGAGGCAGGCGCAGGAATGCGGTCGCTTGCGACTTTCGACGGGCGACGTAGTCGCCAAGCTTAAATGCCGCCTCCGTTGTCGAATGATTCGCTATGCGCCTTGGCCTGGGTGACGTTGGTTCCCGGCGCCACGCTATGCGTCAGCCAGACATTGCCGCCAATGGACGAGCCTCTGCCGATGGTGATTCTGCCGAGAACCGTCGCACCGGCGTAAATCACCACTTCGTCCTCGATGATCGGATGTCGCGCGCGGCCTTTGACTAGGGCGCCGTTTTCGTTCACCTCGAAGCGCTTGGCGCCCAAGGTGACGGCCTGATAGAGCCGCACGCGCCGTCCGATAACCGCCGTCTCGCCGATGACGACGCCGGTTCCATGATCGATGAAAAAGCCTTCGCCGATCTCGGCGCCCGGATGTATATCGATGCCGGTCTGCGAATGAGCGATTTCGGAGACGATCCGCGCCAACATCGTGACGCCCAGCCTATAAAGCTGATGCGCGAGACGATGACGAATAACCGCCGCGACGCCCGGATAGCAAAACACGATCTCATCATGGCTTTTGGCGGCCGGATCCCCCTCGAAAGCGGCGCTGATGTCGGTGTCGAGCAGCGCGCGGACCTTGGGCAACTCCAAAATGAATTCCCGGGTGATCGCGGTCGCGCGTCGCTCCAGTTCGGCGGGCGTTTCATCTTCGTTGCGCGAGAAAAGCAAAAGCTCGCGTCGCACTTGCTCGTCGAGCGACCGCGACGTCGCATCGAGCGTCTCCGCGATGAAGTCGTCGAGGTCGCCGGCTCGCAGTCCTGGCGGACCAAAATGCCGGGGATAAACCACCGACACCAGCGCGTCGACAATGTCGATCATCGCGTCGCGCGACGGCAATTCGGGCAAGGGACCGCCTTGATAGCGGCTCTTCTGCGACGCCGCGCGGAGTTTGCGCAACTCCAGCACGACGCTGTTGATATGCGTTCGTTCACCCGCGCCGGGTCTCAACTCGATCAGTTGGCTCATGCCGCCAGCCCTTGCCATCGCCGCGACCGTTCCACGGAAGCGTCTAATATTTTCTATAGACATAGTAATCTATTGCAGCCGCGACCGCAAGTTCGCTTTGTGTGAATGGCGTTGTGGAAATCACCACTGGCGGAGGGCGAGGCCGCCTCAATCCTCGCCCGCCACGACGAAGCCGTGCTCGCCGCCGCCCTCGCGCAAGGCGGCCTCATCTGCTTCCTCGATACGATGAGACGCAACGGCCGCGGTTCTTGGTCCCCGGCGCGCCGCGATCAGGAATTGCTCGACCACTGCGCTCGGACCGGCGACAAGGGTCTCCACCGATCCGTCGCGGCGGTTGCGCACCCAGCCGTCGAGTTGCAGTCGCCCGGCCTCGCGGGAGACGAAAACGCGATAGCCGACGCCCTGCACGGCGCCTTCGACGACGATGCGAACGATGCGTGTCTGTGTGATCGGCATGTTTTGCTCATCTAATCGGACGGACGACGGACACTTCGACGAAATATGCGTGCAGCATTTCGGCCTCCTTTGTTGGATGCCCGAGGCGCGTTCGCTTCTCTTTCGTCGGGACATGAAAGGCGGCGTTATCAGGCGGAACGACGGCGACCTTGGAATGCGGCCTTCCATCCTCCCCGCCCTCGCGCCAAGCGCCTCACCGCAAGAGTTGCTGTT
>PLAI01000176.1:0-4699 GCA_003134075.1 Methylocystaceae bacterium
GCATTTGTTCCCCGCTTTCCTGTCGATGTGCCGGATGGAGCTGCTTTCCCCCCCCTTTACCTTCTTTCCCCTAAACATGTGGGATCGAGTTGCATGTCCCATCTTTCTGCATGCTGATGAGAGTGAGGAAGCAATCGTCGCGCTCGGTGCCGTTTTTGTCGTTGTTTCCGTTGAAAGCGTTATGGACATGCATCGCTTGGTGATCGACGTTACCCTTCCACGCGAGCATCAACCTTCCGATGCGATACAGAGTGGTTTGTGGGCCGCTTCCGACAATCGACTCCTGTCAAGCCCCCGGATCGATCCTGTTGCTCAATGTGTTGACGACGGCGTCAAGGTTGGTGTCGTCGATAGCGGTGACGATCCACTCCTGGTTGTAAGCGACGCGGATGTGTCGAGGTCGTGGACTGAGAGGGGAGGCAGATGGCGTGTTTGAACGCCTTTACGCGATTAAGGCGAGTCGGGATGGAGCGCCCCGGCGCCGTCACTGTGCGGGGCGCGTAGAAGGCTCCATCACCTTGGCGAGGGCGTCCGACCGGGCTGATCAGCTTGTTGGCTGGCTCTGCCCTGCGATGACGTGCGTGGGACAATCTCGACGTCGCCACCTGAGGTGACCAGCTCGTAGCCGCGCATGAACAGCCGCGCGTCGAGCCCCGCCCTGTCGAGGGCGAGGGCCAGCTCCACGCGACTTGCTCCGCCTATCGGCTTGCCGCGCGTGCCGAAGGTCGAGCGCGAGCCGTCGGCCAGTAGCCGCGGCTCCAGCGAGATGCGCCGCGAGAAGTCGGGCTTGAGGGCGTAGGCGAAACCGCGCGCTTCGCCGTCGAATTTAGACATGCGGACGGGGCGCGGCGTGTCGTCGCCCGCCGGGAACCAGGGGCGGAAGTCCTGGCCGAGTCGGAGCAGGCGTCGGGCCGGCGCCATGATCAGGACGTGAGGCGCCCAGTACGGCTCGAACGCGTCGGACTCGTGCGTGTTGAGCGAGATGTCGAAGCCCCCGACCGCTCGCGCGGCCACGTCGGCGAGGGCGTCGAGGAGCCTTCCGCGCGTGTCCTCGAAGATGTCCTCGTGCTCGGCCAGCCGGCCGCGGTCGATGCCCGCCCAGTGGCAGACGACGTTGACCGCCACCATCTCCTGGCCGTGACCGTCGAAGAGGTTGCGGCAGGCGTGCACGAAGACGCGCTGCGCCGCGCGCGCGCATGCCGGGCAGGCGCCGCTCAGGCACCGCCGACCCCGCCGGCACAGGTCGATCCTGCCGGCGAGCTCGAGGGCCTCGGCGCTCCCGTCTCGCCGCAGCGCCTTGGCGAGCAGGCCGCGCTCGTGGACCGCGAGCTCGCTGGTCTTGGCGGGCTGGTCGTTGCGGCCCTGGCGCCAGTTCGGCGGGCCGTCGCCGAAGAACCGGCGGCCTGCTTGGCTGGACAGAATGTCGTCGATGGTCGTCCGCGTCGCGCGTGTAGGTCTGGAGCTGTTCGACATGTGTTTCTCCTGTGGGATTCGGCGCCCGTGCGAGGCGTCGCCGGCGCCGTCGGGGTTATTTACTCACCCTCGCGCCGCTGTATCGGCGCGGCGCTGCTGGGTCAGACATCCGGTCGCGGGGAATTGGCCAGCAACCGGAGATATAGCGATGGCGTTCGACGAATGGCGTAAGCGCGAAGGGGTGTTTTCGTGCGTCTAAGAAAATTGGCTCGGTTGGTTCCGACTTCGCGCCGTTCCTTGCGCCGCATAGCGGCGGGCTCCTCCGCCTACGCGACGTCATCGCAGAATCTCTCGCTAATGTTGACGGCCTATCAGGGTTCGGGCCTTCGGAAGGCGCTCGACGGGGATGTGACGCTTTTCAACCTGGCCATTGACTATCTTGAAGATGGTTATGCGGTCTTGCGGCAAACTCGGGGGCATAGGTGGGACGGCATTCCCGAGCTTGGCCGCGTGAACTGCCTCGCCGCTCGGTGGAGGCTCGTATTCGAGACGCATAGCGTTGTCGACATTGTCCAGTGTGGCGGCCGGAGCCGCGCTTGCAAGTGAATATTCGCCCTCCTCTCGCTCGGGGCCTGCTTCGTCAAACGTCAAACGCGCGAACTTCGGCGCGTCCGGCTGCGCATCGGCTGAAACCTCTGGGCTCGGGTCGGAAACTTGCGCGGCGACGCAGGTTTCGCGCTGAACGAGATCGCGGAATCGCCAGTGATATTCGCGAGCAATCTTCGCGATTTCCTCCTTCGCCGCGACATCGCCGGCAGCCATGGCGGCAAGCAACTCCGCCACCCTCGCTTCACTCTCCGGAGGTAACGCGTCGCGCAGCGCGAGGAAATCCGCGTCGTCTTCGGCGAGACGTCGCCGCAATTCAGCGATGATCTCGGAGGGCTTTTGCCGCGCTTTTGGCGCGGATGGGCTAACGCCGCGCTTGGCCTTTCGCCAGTCACCGACCATCTTGAGCAATCGCTCCACCGAGTGACAATCGGCCCAGCGATGGCCGGTTTCTTTCGCCCACGCGCGTGCAGCGTCGAGATCTCCGCCGCATTCGTACAAGCGTTTGTGCGCGGCGCACCAGCTCGGCTTGCGCTTTAGCGTGTTCTCGCACCACGGCGTGAATTCGCCGTGCTTTAGCTGCGCTTTGGCCTTCGAAACCGCTTCGCCAAACCGCAGCATGATGCCGCGTTGACCGTGGCCGTGCGCGTCGAGTTCGGCCAGTGCGCGCAACGCTTCGACGGTGAAGTCGTCGCGCGCGACCTGCGGCTCTAAGGCTAGCTGGTTCGTGCCTTCGCCCCTGGCGCGAGGGTCTGGCGTCGTGGAATTTTGATCGGTTTCACCCATAGCAACACTCCCTCGCGGCGCACAGCGCCGCTAGTTGTTCAGAGATTGCCGGCCTGGGTGAGTGAATTGATCGCCGTGGCGGTCAGGGCCGATTTAGCCAATTTAATGCGCGAGCGCCCCCGCTGCAAGCGTCGCATTAGCCGTTGAATTTTTGAAAACTTCGCCAGCCGTCGCCAGGTCGCCTTGCGCGTGCGCCCTCGCCCACGCGAACGATAAGCAGCACGGCCAACTCCAGCCGAGTCCGCCCATTACTCGGAGCCACCGACGCGGCTCCTCCGCCGGCGCGGCCGTAGTGGCCTGAAGGCGTCACGAGATTCATCACGCCTCCCCTTGCCTTACGCTTTGGTAAGCAAATTTGTATTACGAAACCGCTTACCGAAAAGGCGCCAGACGCCATGAGAGTTAAACTGACCACGGCCGGCATCGCGGCCCTCGAACGCCCTTCTGACAAAGACCGCGCATTCGCGTGGGACTCCGGCCTCGCGGGCTTCGGGGTCATCGCTTTCGCGAGCGGCAAGAAGGCCTATATCGCGCAGTATCGCGAGGACGGGCGCTCGCGCCGCGTGACGATCGGCGACGTTGCGACCATGACCCTCGTCGAGGCGCGCTCGAAGGCGAGGACGCTGCTGGCCGGCGCGCGGAAGAAAACTCGTCGCCGCCGCGCTCGCAGGCTCGAATCGAGCAGCCTCGAGCGGCCCGTCATGGACCATGAGGCGCACGTCTCCCTCCGCCCTGCACAAAAAGCTGCTCGCGGGCCTCGACAAGTGGACGGCTGACCACGCCTACGCCGCCCCGGGCGGGCTTTCCCGTTCGGCGGCGATTCGAATGCTGATCGAGCACAGCTTGTCGCTGGAAGGGCGCTATTTGCCGGGAAGGTATCGAATCAGGATGGTAATCGAAGGGTACGACGTTAAACGCAAGACCCCCGCGCCGAAAGTTTACGGTCCCGAGGCTTCTAAACGCGCGGCCGCAATTGCGAAGCGTCACGCCGCGCTGCTCGCTGATAAATACATTTCGCGTGACGGCGCGCCCAAAGAGAGGAAGCCAGACACGTAATCAAATGCGATGTCCCTTCAAGCTTGATGACTTTCGCCTCGCCGCCGCCGACCGTTCCGCCGGCCGATGCTTGGCACAATTGCGCGCCAGTCGCGTTCATCGACACGCCTGAACGACGGGGCGTGGGGCCGCCGGACCGCTTACATTTCGACCGTGGCGTCCGGCCCGAGATTATTGCTGTCATGAGCATGATGCTCCGCGAACCAGTTCGCAACTCCCCGCCTATACGCCGGGCGGGGTTGCTGCGTTCATCGGCAAGCGTAAGCTTCCGGCCACAGGTCTGTTGGGATCGAGCGGGAGACGCACGCAGAGTTACGCCACTGAGCTAAATCAGCAAGAGCGACACGGCTGTTGGGTCTACCCCGATTAAATCGGCCAACTCCTTCAACGCCTCGCGAAAAACCGCAGCCGCATCGTCCAGCTTCGAACCACCGGGGGCGGGCCGCTTGGCGCCGCCAGGAGCGAGACGCGCAGACCGCGACGACCTCATGAGAAACCTCGGAAAACCGGCCTATAGCGCGGATTCGTTCCGCGCTTTTTGTCGTCTCTTTTTTGGGCTTTTCGCCAAACAAAAGCTTGACATTAGGAGTAAATTCCTATACCCTGACGAGGCGATAGCCTTGCCCCGGCAAACCGGGCCCGTCAGGAGCAACCAGCATGGACGCGAACCCCACGAAACCCCCGAAAGCCACGGGTTCTTTGGCGAAACTTTACGACCGCGCGACCTCGACGATTATCGGCGCCATCGAGCCCAATCCTCCGCCGACCGAACGGCCCTGGCTTGGCGGCGCCATTTACGCTCCCCGCGCCGCCCGCTTCGACGACGGCGCCCGCGCGC
>PLAI01000176.1:4713-10185 GCA_003134075.1 Methylocystaceae bacterium
GCCGTCTCGACGATGCGCGGCAGTACCGGGTCGGCGACGTGGTTTGCGAGATCATCTTGCGGAACGCCAATGACGGAACCAGCGCCTACGAGCTGATGACCGGCTTGTTTCGCATCCGCTGCCTGAACTCGCTGGTGGCGCGGATCGCGACAATTGACTCCATCAAGGTTCGCCACTCCGGCGACGCGCTGGAAAAGGTCATCGACGGAACTTATCGCGTGCTTGGACAGGCCGAAGCGGTGTTGGCCGCGCCGCGGGACTGGAGCCGCATCGCGCTCGATTGCGACGCGAGGGCCGCCCTGGCCGCGAGCGCGCATGCGCTGCGCTTCGGCGACTCCCAGGGCAAGGTCGCGACGCCAATCAAGCCGGAACAACTGCTCACGCCGCGCCGCGCTGAAGACCGCGCCGATGATCTTTGGACGGTAATGAATGTCGTTCAGGAGAACGTCATTCGCGGCGGCCTGTCGGCGCGCGCGCCGGCGGCCACGGACCAGCACGGGCGCTGGCGGCGCGGCCGCGTGGTGACGACGCGCGCGGTGAACAACATCGACCGGGACGTAAAGCTCAACAAGGCGCTGTGGGTTCTCGGCGAACGCATGGCGAGTTCGTTGAGACTCGCCGCGTAGCCGCGCTCCGCTGTCGCGTGCAGCGCGACGACGCGTGTGATGACAAGCACGAGCATCAAAAGACAGCGCGGGACCCGTCAAGCGGGTCTTTTTTCTTTTGCGAACATCCTTCGGCGACGTCGCGCGCGCTGACGATCCCGCGCGCCGCCGAAGAGTAAACCAACCGGCGCCAACGCCCAGCGCGTGCCGCCCTCCCTCCCCTTCCCTTCCCCGAAACTTTCCAACCCAAGGAGATCGGCAATGCCGGGTCGCCAAGCCAAGATCATCACCCCCACGATGCTGCGCCGCATGCTCGGCGCCGTCGCCAATCGTCAAACGACCAGCCGCGACCGCGTCATCATCTTGCTGTCGGCCAAGGCCGGCCTGCGCGCCTGCGAGATCGCGCGGCTCGACTGGTCGATGGTGCTCGACGCGCGCGGGCGCGTCGCCGATTGCCTCGCGGTCCGCGACGCCATCGCCAAGAAGCGCGGCGGTCGGCGCATCCCGATGCATCCCAGCCTCGGGCGGGCGCTGGTCGCGCTCAAGCGAGGCTCGGTGACGGTGGGGCCGGTGGTTCGCTCGGCGCGTGGCGGGTGCATGCGGCCGACCAGCATCGTCAACTGGTTCGCCGCGCTGTTCGCCAGCTTGGGGCTTGAGGGCTGCTCGTCGCATTCAGGGCGGCGCAGCTTCATTACGGCGGCGGCGAGAAACGCGCACAAGACTGGCTGCAGCCTGCGCGACGTGCAATTGTTGGCCGGTCACAAGTCGATAGAGATCACGCAGGGCTATATCGACGGCGATACGCGCGGGCAGCGGCGGCTGGTTACGTCGCTCTAGCTGTCACGCGCGCCGCGATCCAAGACCCGCCGCCGCGACATTGATCGCGGCGGCCGCGGGCAAGGCTCAGAGCTGGAGGCGTCTCAGGCGACGCCAAGCCGGCGAGAGCATGGCTGAAACGCCTAGGAATCGGCCAATAGTACACATTGCGACAAACGTACTATCGATAAACGCCGCCAGATACGGGGCGCGGCTGGCTCGCGGGGCTTTGACGGCGGGCGACACGGCCGCCGCCTACGAATGTTGGTTGATGCGCGCGCGCAAGGTCGCGGGATTCGAATGTCACATGGAGAGGTCGATGCTCGCGGTGGATAGATGGATCGAAAAACATCCAGAATGGTTCGATCAGCCAAGGATCGACATCGAGGAGGGACATGAAGGGTGGCGTCAATTGATCGACAACGCCTTCAGTTTGGCCGAACAAATTCTATCGGACCATGCGGGCGCGTCCTTCAGGATCGTGCAAGTCAAAGAGAAATTTGGCGCGCTAAGGATCTATTTCCATGAAAAGGGTTTACCGACCGAGGTCTCGGATCGGTTACGCGAAATCATGCAATGCGCGAATGATCAGTCGTCTTATGTCTGCGAAATTTGTGGCGCGTCGGCGCGTCTGGGAAAGCGGCGTGGATGCTACAGCGTCCGCTGTGCGTCGTGCGCCCCCGATGGGCGGGCGCCGACCAGTGAGATTTAGGCGCGCGAGAGCCGAACCGGCGACGCGACGATGGCGACGAGACGCTTGCCGAAATTGGTCACGGTTATAATCTAAGCCATTCGACGATTTCGAGGCTCAAGCCATGACGCCAGTGCAAACCGACATCGAGGACTGGCTGGCCACGCAAGAGGCGCGCTTGGTCTATTCCGTGAGGCTTTGCCGTATCGACCCAGACAAGAACATGGCCCGATTCTATCGCCTCGCCGTGGAACGCGATTTATTCGGCATGTGGTGTTTGATCCGCGAGTGGGGCCGTATCGGACGCGGCGGACAAATGCGCATGATCCCTTACCCCACGCCCATGGAGGCCCATGCCGCGCTGAGGAACCAGCGCCACGCCAAGGAGCGACGGGGATATATTCGCGGATGAATTGGTGTTGATCTGAACCGGAAGCTCACCGCGCGCGGGCGCCGCGACTACCGCGAAGAATCTCTCACCCGCGCGCGCGGCTGCGGTCTTGACCGCCCGCCGCGGGCCCGGCGGATGGCCCGCATGCGATCATGCGAAACAAATCGCTTCGAGGCTTAGAGCGGCGCGATCGCGCAAAGGGGAGCGGCGCCGGCGTTCAACGTTCGTTCAGCAAATGCCTTCTTCAGCTCATCGTGCAGCCCGTCCTTCGCAAAAGCTGTCTTCGCGTCGGCCCCCGCCAAAAGCTGATCAAGCAGGTCGTCGGAAATAGTTGGTTGCTTCCGTGTCGCCATACGATGTCTCCTTATTTCCCATCGAGATGGCCCTCACACGAAATTGCCGACAGACTCATCGAGAAGGAGTCCGATCAACTCCCAAAACTTCTCCTCGAATCTTGGATCGTTCGACAGCTTGAACGTCTCGACGAGGTGCGGCTTCAAGTGGTTCTTCGAACAGATGCGTTGCACGCTACTCAGCCAGAAAATATCAGAAATTCGGCAAAGCAACCGCGCCCGGGCGCGTCGCCGTGGTCGCCTCCTACGAGTGTCGACAAAGCGTTTTCACACAACCAAGACCCATTGCCGAACTAAGCATCCGAACCGATCGATGTGAAAAACAGGGTTCCACGATGGGAAAACAGGGTTCCAAGGGTCAGAGAACCATTAGCCATGGCGCCAAAAGCTTGCGGCCGGCGCGCCCGCTCAACACGTCCCCTTCCTCTTGCCCTACGCCCTGCGTGCGCTAGCTCCTGGTTTTTGCGGCTAGCGTGAATGTTTGTGCGTTCATTGATGCGCCAGGTTGGGGGAGGCCGGGACATGCCACCAGTTCCAGTTCCCTCGCGTCATCCCATTGCTTCGCAAGCGCCGAAGCCGTCGAAGCATTTTAGCTGGCGCTCGCAGGCGCGCCCGCTGATCGTGGTCGTTGCGCTACTTATTGCCAACGCCGGGCTCGACATCGCCAAAGCCGGCTTCTTCGACGAGCTGTTAGGCGCCGGCGAGCCGATGGAGCGCAACTACCAGCAAGGTCCACGCCGGTTCCGGCCCGCGCGCCAGTTCCGGGGCGAATATCCCCACTATCGGATGAGTTCCGAACCACGCTGGCCGCGCGCGGCGCAATGGGCGGAGGCGCGGGGACTGCGGCATCGCTTCGCCCACAGCGAACGGATGCGGGAGCGACGCCTGTCCTATCCGCCGAAACAGGACAGCGAGCTCCCTGGGCGCGGCCGGTTCAATCTCGCCGGCTTTTGCTACATCGTCCGCCCGCTCGGCGACGACGTCGGCCATGTCGACGCGCTGCTGCATGACGCCACGCTGCAGCCGGGCGACAGCGTGATGACCGCCAAGGGCGTGCGCGTGTTCAAGGGCGGNNNCCGTAGCCGCGCGCGCGCGGCCGGCGCGGGCTTCGCACGAATAGGTCGCCGCAGGATGGCTTCGCATGGGCGCGAATGCCTCCGCCATAGTCCCACATTACAATGCGCGTCCTAGGGAACGCCCTCACACGTTGCTGGATTGGTCCGTTTCATCAATCCATAATTCCGTTAGAGCAGTTGCAAGCTAAATAGTCCACGCAGTTCGCAGCCGCTCGCGCCCGGCGGTTCCGCTATCAAAGGATCACGGCATCGTACTAGACGCGGTTGAATAAGGCGTTGAGACGATTCACAAAAGCGATTCTTTGTCGCCAAACGAAGGATCGCTTTGATGAAGAATACGTTCGCCAACGCCTTATCCGAGACGATATCCAAACACATGCCGCTCTCCGCGACAAGGCGCGAAACACTTGCGTGGCTGGCGTTGTTGATCATGCGTCATGGCACGATCTGCGTTTGGAGGCTGGCGGCGCATGTCGCGACGATGGCGACGATCGACTCGGTTCGCCGCCGGTTCTATCGGTTCTTCCAGTATATCGAACTGGACGGCGCCATGACGGCGCGGNNTGGGAATGCGCGGCAAGCCCTGGGTTCTGGCGATGGATCGGACCAACTGGGAATTCGGCAAGACGACGATCAACATCCTGATGATTTCGGTGATCTGGAACGGCATGGGCGTTCCGTTGATCTGGACGCTGCTGCCATCGGCGGGGAACTCGAACACGAAAGCGCGGACCGATCTTCTGGATCGTCTGCAAGGGACGTTTTCCGATCTGAAAGTCGCCTCGTTGATGGGCGACCGCGAGTTCATCGGCGATGCCTGGATGGCCTATCTGAGCGCAAGAAAAATCCCTTTCATCCTGCGGCTTCGCGAGAACCAGCATGTCGTGCGCGAGGGCTACGACACATGGACGATCGCCAACATCGCTCGGCGTTTGGACAAGGGTCAGAAAATGATTATCAAGAGCTGGTGTCGGCTCGGGCAAGACGCCGGCAAATGCTCGCCGTTCATACGGCTCGTCGTGATGCGATTGCCGACAGGCGAATTTCTGGCGCTTGCCTGCTCATCCAAGCCTCACCGCGCGTTGGCCAGCTATCGCCAAAGGTGGACGATTGAAACCCTGTTCGCAAATCTGAAAACCAAGGGCTTCAATTTGGAAGACACGCACATCACCGCCCCGGACAAGCTGTCAACCTTGCTGGCCGTCCTGGCGCTGACCGTGACGCTCTGCGTCAAGACCGGCGTGGCGGCGGCGCGGCTCCGTCCTATCCCCATCAAAAAACATGGTCGCAGGGCGTGGTCGCTCTTTGCTCTCGGCATCGGTGTCCTCCGCAAAATCACTATCCGCGAAGCCCGCTCAAATAATCGCATTCCTCCAACAGCTCCTGTCATCGAAACTTCCTGTTAACGAATTGAAATCCATCGGGGTCTAAATGGGAGTCGAGTACGATGGGATCACGGACTGGCGGGCCTGTTATGGTTGGCCAAGAACAAGTAAAGCGACTGCTGCTGAGAAGAACTCCCACCGCCATTGGAGGAATT
>PLAI01000262.1 GCA_003134075.1 Methylocystaceae bacterium
GGGACAATCGCCGCGCCCGCGTCGCAATCGCGACGAAGGTCGGCCTGGACTGGCGCGACTCCACGCCGTTTCGCGACGCCAGCAAGAAACGGATTGTAAAGGAAGTGGAAGACTCGCTGCGGCGCCTGCAAACCGACGTCATCGATCTTTATCAGGTGCATTGGCCGGATCCTGATACGCCGACCGGCGAGACTGCGGCGGCGATGGCCGAGCTTTATCGCGCCGGCAAAATACGTGCGATTGGCGTCAGCAATTTCAGTCCGGAGCAGATGGACGAGTTTCGCGCCAGCGCGCCGCTGCACGCCGTGCAGCCGCCTTATAATCTCTTCGAACGCGGCATCGAGAAGGACGTGTTGCCCTACGCCGTCGACCACAAGCTCGCCACGCTCGCTTACGGCTCGCTCTGCCGCGGCCTGCTCTCGGGCCACATCACCGAAGNNCCTCTGGAGACGATCTACGCAACAAGGACCCGAAGTTCAGCGGGGAACGCCGAGGTCAGTATCTGAAGGCCGTCGATGGCCTCCAAAGGTTCGCGCGCGAAAACTACGGCAAGGACGTCATACACCTTGCGCTACGCTGGGTGCTCGACCGCGCCGAGACGACGATTGCGTTGTGGGGCGCGCGCAAGCCAGGGCAGTTGGACCCGATCGGCGACGTCTTCGGCTGGAGCCTCGACGCTGAAGCCATGCGAGAGATCGACAAAATTCTTGAAGAAGCGATCAGCGCGCCAATCGGGCCCGAGTTTATGGCGCCCTCGCAAAAATCCGTGGCTTGAGCGCTCATTCGCCATCGTCGAAACCTTCCTCGGCGTGCGCGATGCGACACCGAATTTACTGGTCGCCTCGTCGATCTTCGGGCCTGTCATCACCGGAGCCGGATCGATGTTTCTCGACGAGGGATGATGCGTCTATCCAGACCTCAAACCTGAAGGAGACGATCATGGAACGCAGGACATTTCTCCTTTCATCCTTCTTGACCGCGCTGGCTGCCGACGTGGCTGAAGCTTCGCCGATTGATCCGAAGGAGACTTTGGTGCTGCGGCATAACGACATCAAATTCGCGCCCTGGAACGGTCTTCCGCCGGGCAGCGGCGAGACGGCGGAGCTCTATGGCGATTTCAACAAGCCCGAGCCCTATCTTGTCCTGATGAAATGGAATCCGGGCTGGTTCAGCGCGCCGCACAGCTACGCCGCCGATCGCATCCAGATGGTGCTGTCGGGGACGTGGTGGGTAAACAGCGGCGCCGACTTCGATCCCAAGAGCGCCGTGCCGGCTCCCGCCGGGAGCTTCGTCAAACGGACGGCGCGGACGTTCCACTATGACGGCGTGCCAAGCGGCATCAGGGATGCCGTCGTCGTCGCGGTCTTCGGCATCGGGCCAGTGGACATCGAACTGGCGGATCCGAATCTGCCCTCATGGCGCCGCGTCTGAAGACGAGCGCTGCAACATCGCGAAAGGAGATAGTCATGGCTACCAACGGCGCTGTGACGTTCGTGAGTTTTTGCTTGTCAGTAGCGCCGATCGCTCAAAGCCCTCATGTCTCAATATCAATGGATTGGGCGCTCATTGGCGAGCCAAATTAGGTCAAAAATCGGCTATTCTTGGTTCGTGCGACGACGCCCCGCGACGCGCCCACAAGGCGGACAGCAAATAAGGCTAAGATCACGCCCCGGGTGTCTCGGCGCTCCAACGTGTTACGAGGAGAACGACGATGCATGTGACTATCGAACAGGCGGAAAAGGCGATCGAGGCGGCAAGGAAGCGCGCGCTCGAACTCAATACTCAGATGTGCATTGCCGTCGTCGACTCCGGCGCCAACCTCAAAAGCTTTTACCGAATGGATGACGCCTGGGTCGGCAGCATTGACATCGCGATGAAAAAGGCAAAAACGGCGGTCTTCTTCGGCATGCCGACGGGTCAGATCGGCAGGCTCTCTCAGCCGGGAGGCCCCCTATTCGGCATCGAACATTCTAACGACGGGCTCATTACCTTCCCGGGCGGCCTTCCAATCGTTGACGCTGACGGCGTCATGATCGGCGCGATCGGCGTGTCCGGCAGCTCGGTCGAGAATGATCATGCGGTCGCGGAAGCTGGGGGCGGCGCCATCGGCGTCTGCGATCTGCCCGAGCATCCTTGGCGCACGTGAACCGCACGGCTGGCGCCGGCACATCTGGACATCCGATAATAGCGATCGGCGCCAGGTCCGCCCATAGTGCGCGGATCGGCACTGTTACAAGGTGATCCCGGAAAACTTGTTATATTCAAGCGATTTCAGTCGCTGAGTTCGTGATCCCCGAGCAGGCCAGCTTCCAAACACGACGCAGGAAAACAAAAATCGGCTTGTAACGGGAGAGCTGTCCATGGATGCCGCAGTCACCTTGTTCACGCCCGTCCAAGCTCGTTCAAAGCGGCGGAGGGCCTATATGCGCCTTAAGCCGACGCGAACCGGCGAATGTCGGTGTAGACGATCCGCTTTTGGCGATGAGCGGAGGCGGGCCTAGGCAGCGCGAAAGGAGACCCGGCGATGAAAATCGGCTTCATCGGACTTGGACGCATGGGCTCGGGCGTGGCCGAGAATCTCATCAGGGCAACGCACGAACTCGTTCTCTACAACAGGTCGCGGGAGAAGGCGGAGGCGCTGTCGAAGCTCGGTGCGCGCGTCGCCGGCTCTATCGCCGAAGCCTGCCGAGTCGAAGTGGTCTGGACGATGCTCGCTGATGACAAAGCCTTGGAGGAGGCGGCGTTCGGAGGGAACGGCCTCCTCGCCACGCTTGCGCCCGGGGCGCTCCATATCTCCTCCAGCACGATCAGCGTGGCTTTGTGCGACCGGCTAACCCAAGCGCATGCCCACCGTCGCCAGCGCTTCGTCGCGGCGCCCGTATTCGGCCGACCCGACGCCGCGAAGGCGGGCGGCTTGTTCGTCGTCGCCGGTGGCGCTCCCGACGCGATTGATTTGGCGCCCCCCCCTTCTTGACGTGATCGGAAAGAGGACTTTCGTCGTCTCCGAGACGCCGAAAGCGGCGAGTCTCGTCAAGCTCAGCGGCAACTTCCTGATCGCCTCCGTCATCGAATCGCTCGGCGAGGCGATGGCGCTCGTCAGCAAGGGAGGCGTCGACAAGCGTCAATATTTGGAAATTCTTACGTCTACCCTGTTCGGAGCCCCGGTCTACAAAACTTACGGCGCGCTGATCGCCGACGGGACCTTCGAACCGGCAGGCTTCGCGGCGCCGCTTGGCCTCAAGGACATCCGGCTCGTTCTCGCCGCCGCGGAGGAGCTCCGAGCGCCGCTGCCGATCGCAAGTCTGCTGCGCGACCGCTTTCTCACCCTCCTCGCGAACGGCGGCGAGGAGCTGGACTGGTCGGCGATCGGCGCTCTCGCCGCTTGGGAGGCCGGGGTCGGCAAAGTCGCCGGAGGCTGAATGGCCTGACGCCCTTACAAACGCTATGTGCGTCGGGCCGCCAAGGCATATAGGTCGATTTGTTCGAAGCGCTCGCGCAAGCTGGTAGGCCGCCTGCGGAGGTTCTCATCGGTTCCTCGGCGGGAAAGGCGCATTGACGCGCGATAACCATCCGCTAACTCACCGCAACATGGAAACACATTTCAACCAAATCGCGGCGCGCGACGTCAGTCGCATCGCCAATCTCAGTGACAGCATATTCGGGGTGGCGATGACGATTCTCGTGCTGGGCGTGCATTTCCCGCGGACGGAGGAAATCCACAGCGAGCGGGAGTTGATCGCCGCGCTCGGTCAGCTCGCCCCGCGCATCGTCACCTGGCTGATGAGCGTCCTGACGCTTGGGATGTTCTGGGTCGGCCAGCATACCCAGCTCGACCAGCTCGAGCGCTCTGATCGCGACTTGAGCTGGTTGCACTTTCTGTTCCTCGCTATCGTGACCGTGATGCCGTTCACGACGCAACTCCTCGCCGAGTTCATCACCTTCCGCGTCGCGCTCTTCCTTTACTGGACGAATTTGGTCGCCGCCGGCCTCAGCATCTACGCCTGCTGGGCCTATTCCGAGCGCGCCGGGCTGACCCGACGCGACCTCGAACCCGCAGTCTCGAAGGCGATCCGCCGCCGCATCGTCACCGCGCAGGCGCTTTACGCCCTAGGCGCCGTAATCGGCTATTTCGACCCGCCCGTCGGCGTCGGCGCCATCTTACTCACGCAGCTCAACTACGCCATCGCGCCGCGCTTGCCGTTTCTGTCGCGGCTTTGAGACGCGAACTTTTGCGAAGCCTTCGTCACTGGATGGGATGCGGACTAAGCCCTAGTCCATGATCGACCTTCGGAACATGCAAGGAAGGCCAAAGGCGGAGAAAGCATCACAAGGTTCGCAAATGGCGCAACTCGGCCGCTCCAGCCGCTGGAGAACCAGTCCGGTTGCTGGAGTAATGCGCCTTTCGCCGTTTCACGAAGTGAGGGAGCAATTAACGCGGGATAGCCCGCAAATCACCGCTGACAAGTTTGGAAAAGTTTTAGATGCCAGCACCGCCAACTTTGAAGAGAGGAGAGGTGTGTGGTTTGGGAAATATGGGCAACTGCACATGCCGTTATGCGGACTCTGCCCATGTCTTGAATCGCCCGCAGAGCGTCTGGAATGTCCCTCCAATAAGCCTCGCAAAGATACGCCTGCAGCCGGCGCACATTTAATTGGTGGGCGGTGGGCATAAGGACGACGAGTTAAAAACAAAATGGTCTTATCGCGAATTTGAACATCTCCCGTGCGGTGCTCGCGCTCCGAAGCTAACGCTGTTCTCGAAATCGACCAGCCGTTTAACTTGTGGATGCAGGGTGTTTATGACGTTAGCGTCGATATGGAGAGGGTTTGACTTGCTTGCCAAGCTTACCGCGTCCGGCGGCGATAATCGCCCACGCCCTCAGCGAATCGATCGGGGAGGCGTTCCGCTGATCGAGATACGCGCGCCCTCAGACTGGACCATGTGGAACAGTTGCGCCGCATGAGCTGGAGACAAACGCACGCAGCCATGCGAGACGGGGCGGCCAAGCGCGCCAACGGCGTAGGTGCCATGAATCGCATAGCCGCCTCGAAAGAAGATCGAATAGGGCATCGGGGACATTTCGTATTTGCTCGAATAGTGCATCCGCTGCAATCCCGTAGGGGCGAAGCTTCCGCGCGGAGTGTAATAGCCCGACCGCGCCGTGGACACTGGCCAGACATAGCTGCCGCGCGACGACTTCACATGCATTCGTTGGCTGCTGAGATCGATATGTATCCATACAGTAGCCTTCGCCCCGTGCTCCAGACCGAAAAAGGCGAACAGAAAAATGAATATGTATTTTAAGAAACGCATGACCGCCTTGGCTCCACCCGATCTCAGACCAATGGAAATGGAAAAGCGCCGGCCGCCTTTTGCGACCCGCTCAAACGTCTCGCGAAGGTGCGGGCGTCGGCGCAAATTCCCTTTAGCTTTCAACGGTGTCGTTAACGCCCGCACCTTCGGATTAAGCTTTGTTTCTACGCGATTATTTCAGAACGGCCAGGGGCACCAAATCGCAGCGCGACAGCATCCAGAAATCGATATAATACAATATATTAGCGTCAGAAGGAGTCCGGAGCCGCTTGTTGGCGTCCGCGAAAATTGTTGGCATGCCGTTTCCGCCGACAAATCAGACGCCAACATGCCGCTTACCGGTCCGGAAATCCGCGCGGCGCCCGAATCGTCGGGCTTTTCGATAGCGCGCGCCATGTCGCCCCGCTGGGGCGCGACATCCTTGGTCCTTTCCTTCACGCCCCGCGCGCTTCGTCCGTCCCGCTGGCCCGCTCGCCAAGCGTTTCACGCGCATTGCCGAGATTGCTCTGGCTCCGCCGCGACGCCACGGTCTTGCCAATTAGCCGTTACGGATTTGAGCCGCGAGACAGCGCTTTCCGACGAATGCCTGACGACTCGCTCCAAATCCGCGTCGACCATTTCCTTGATCAGCGCGTCGAGCGGGATTCGAGGCTCCCAACCCAGCGTCTTTCGCGCCTTGGAGGAGTCGCCGAGCAAGACCTCCACCTCGGCGGGACGGTAGAAGGCCGGATCGATAACGACATATTTTTCCATGTCGAGTCCGACGTGCTCGAAAGCGATGCGGCACATGTCGCGCACGGTCGTCGTCACGCCGCTGGCGATCACATAATCGTCCGGCGTTTCTTGCTGCAGCATCAGCCACATCGCGCGCACATAATCCTTGGCGTGGCCCCAGTCGCGCTTCGCGTCGATGTTGCCGAGCCGCAGGTCGCCGGCGAGGCCGAGCTTTATGCGCGCGACGCCGTCGGTGACCTTGCGCGTGACGAATTCGACGCTGCGGAGCGGACTCTCGTGATTGAACAAGATGCCGGAAGAGGCATGCAGGCCGAAGCTCTCGCGATAGTTCACGGTCATCCAATGACCATAGAGCTTGGCCACGGCGTAGGGAGAGCGCGGATAGAACGGGGTTTTTTCGTTTTGCAGGGGCTGCTGGATGAGCCCGTACATTTCGGCGGAGGACGCCTGATAAAAGCGCGCATTGGGCGCGCCGAGGCGCATCGCTTCAAGCATGTTGGTTACGCCGACGGCGGTGACATTGGTGGTCAACAGCGGCTGGCGCCAAGAGGAAGCGACAAAGGACTGCGCGGCGAGATTATAGATTTCGTCCGGCTGAACTTCCCGCACGATGCGCAGCAGGCTGGAGATATCCGCTATATCGCCATCGTGCGGCAGAACCATTTCAGCGACGCCCAGCCAGCGCAGGCGATGATCCTCGACCCCGCGATGCGACGAACGGCGGATCACGCCGTGAACCTCGTAGCCTTCGCTCAGCAGCAACTGCGCCAGATAAGCGCCATCCTGCCCCGTAATTCCAGTCACCAGCGCGCGTTTCGCCATAAAACTCGTACTCCTTACAGAACCACGCTCAGCGCATGGGGTCAGCATGCAAAGGATCGCCACTTGGTTATTGTACACTTCCACTAAAATTTGGTTTCGAATTTTACGCATCTCTCGCGAAGCGGCGGACGCACGGTATGACCGAACCGGCATGGAGAATCGCTTTTTCCGACGCGGCAAGGCTTGGGAGTGGCGAGAATCCTCGCGCCGCGAGTTGAAAAAATCCGCGCCCTGTCGGGACGAACGATTGGATGAAATTTTAATTATTGGGAGGGAATGTAAACTATGATGACTTCAAATGGAAAAACAGTTGAACGACCGAAGCTTCTCGTGGCCGCGGAGTCTTTCTCGCTGGTGCGCGGCGGGATAGCGAGAACGGGGCGATTGCTAGCCCGACTCGCCGCCGACATCGGCCTGGAAGCGGACTTGCTGGCGCTGACCGATCCCCAGCCGACAACGGATTTTGGCCTGCCGGCGCGGACAGCGGCGGGCGGCCGAGCGGGTTTCGCGCTTCGGTGTTGGACGGGCGGCGTCACCCGATCCCATTTCATGTACAACCATGTCGGCATAGCGCGCGCGCATTGTTCCATTCCGATGCTGGACCGCCCCTACGCGCTCTGGATATACGGAATCGAGGCTTGGAGCTCTCGAATGCACGGCGACTACGGCCGAAGCATGGAAGAAGCCAGCCTGTTGCTGTCGATCACCGACTTTACGCGCCGGCGCGCGGCGGAACTCTTGCCATCCGTGCAAAGAGCCAAGGTTTGCTGGTTGGCCACCGAAGAGGACGACGCTCCCAAGGCGTCAAGCGATCTCGCCGGTCCTCCGACCGTTCTGATCCTGTCCCGTATCGACGCGACTGAGATGTATAAGGGGCATTTGGAACTGATCGACTGCTGGCCCAGCGTCCTGGCCGCGATACCCAATGCGCGGCTGCTGATCGCCGGCGGCGGCGATGGTCTCGGCATATTGCGCCTCCGGGCGCGGGCGTCTGCGGCGGCAAGCAATATCGAGTTCACGGGCCTTCTGCCCCAAGACCAGATCGACGCGCTCTGGTCCCGGGCGCATGTTTTCGCGATGCCCAGTCGTGGGGAAGGTTTTGGCTTGGTGTATATCGAAGCGATGCGGCGTGGATTGCCGGTGATCGCCTCCATGCAGGACGCCGGCCAGGAAATCAATCTTCACGGCGTCACCGGCTATAATGTCGATCTCGAGCGGGAGGGCGAACTCGCGCGGCGAACAATCGAACTGCTGTCGAATAAGGCCCTCGCTCGTCAATTTGGCGAAAACGGGCGCGAGCATTGGCGCGCGAATTTTTGTTTTAGCGCGTTTCGTCGCCGCATGGAGCCGATCATGGCGGAGTTCCTTGCCGCCTAATCGCTCGGCGGAGAACGAGCGTCGGCAAATGGCTTCGGAGATTCGCCTCGCTCTTCCATCACAGGGATGACTATCGCCAGCGAACGGAAAATCGCGCGTCAACGCTCGTTGAAAATTTAACGGCTCGTCTTTGCTACTCGCTCGGGGCGCCGGATGATCCCCTGGTCCCGTTAGCGCCCGCGTCTCGAACCTTTCGCGAAAGTCGTCAAATATTGGTCTTGGTCGGCCATCGCTTTGTCGTCGAGAATCGTGTGCATCCGCGCGCATAATTCCCGGGCGGCCGGATCGCCCCCCTGGGCGAAGCGCCGGTATGTTTCAAGCACGTCGCGCGCCGCGCGTTGCAAGATCGAGAAGCTCGTGTCGTCCTCCGCGGAAAAGCTGATTTCGACCGCTTCGCTGGGCGACAAGCCTTCGTCGTGGCCGCGAAGGAAGCTCTCGATTCTTGTTTGGTCGGCCTCGAAAAAGTCTCGGACAATCTCTCGCAGCGGGCGCGGGGCCGGCGCCGCGGAATTGGCGGCGCGCGGGTCAAGCGCCTGCATACTTAGCCGTCGCATGGCCTCGGGCCGGCTGGGCACGCCTGGTAGATCGCGACGGTAGTTGTCGATCGCGGCGAGCTCGTCTGGCTGCATCCGCACCCCGATCAGCTGGCCGGTTCCAGCTTTGTTGGCGGCGTCGTTCATCAATCTTGGCCTCAGGGGTTGCGCCGAACGCAATCACGCGCACCGAGCGCCTGTGGAGCATTGATAACACGTTATCGCGTTAACGTGTTATCAAAAATTGGGCCCCCGCCTTGACTCGATGAAATTCTTGAAAAAAACGATCGTTTGCCCGGAAAACCGGCGAAAAAAGACTCCGCGCGCAGGCCGCGCGGAGTCGCCACACAAGCGGCAGTTGTAAGGGAACGCAACAAATCACCATTGGCGCCCTTTTGAACGCTTTTGCGCTCAAAAAAATTCACACGGGCGACGCAACGCGCACGAACTTAGTCGAGAGTTGCAAACTCAGTCGAAGGCCGCGCCAAGCGCGCCGCCAAGCAGGGCGCACACCACGCCGGCGAAAAAAACGCCGCCGTAGCCGAGCAGCACGTAGCCAATCGCCCCGCCGAGCACGAAGCCGACCCCGGCTCCGGCGATTTTGCCAGTCCACTTTTCGGGCTTTTCGGCAACTGCTTTGTCGGCGCTATTCGACACATTGTCGCTCATGGAGTCTCTCCTTCGTCTATCACGATGTTCGCCACATCGACACGGAGTTCTAGCGTTCACATGTGAGATTTGAGTGAGACTTACATGAAGTTACCATGAGATATTATTGAATATTTCATGCGCTATGCTTGACGGGCGCTTGATGGTTCAATGGCGTCGCAACTCCAATAATTCCATGGACAAGACGCCATGGGCCGCGTTCATGGAATCGAAGGATAAGTTTCACAATTTTGAATTGGCGGCGCTGCTAAAATCAAAAGCCGCGCCGACAGCACGATCAACCGTCGGGAGCGCGGCGAAAAAGCCCGGTCGCGAGGGCCGAGGTTCCGGTTGGCCGCATCAAGCGAGCGGCGTCGACCGCGCCTTCCCTGCCCAATCAATATCGGCGACGACCTGAGGCGGCGCGCCCACTTGCAAGCGCGCTTCCGACGCCCGATCTTATCGGACAAGCCTAATTCGGCCCTTGTGGAAGAGCGCCCGTGACCTATCCCCTGCCGGTTCCAACGAATCGCATGAACAAAGCCGACAGCGCCGCGCTGGAGGCCGCCGTCGCCGCGTTGGAGAAAACCAGCTTCGCCAAGAAGCTCGCGCATCTCGCCGGCCGCCAGATTGGCTTCGCCGGTCGAGTCATGCCGGCGAAACTCCAGCAGATGAGTGCGATCGCGGCGCGAAGGGCGCTGTTTGGCGCGATGAACGTCGCGCTCGCCAGTCTCAAAGGGAAGCCCGTCGCCGATACGCGGCTGCGCCATCGCCAGCTGGCGATGGTTTCCGGCGCGCTCGGCGGCGCACTCGGCCTCGCCAGCCTGCCGGTCGAACTGCCGATTTCAACAACGATCATGCTACGCGCCATCGCGGACATCGCCCGCGCGGAAGGGGAAGATTTGTCCGATCCGGCGGCGGCGATGGCCTGTCTCGAAGTGTTCGCGCTCGGCGGACATGGCGAGGACGAAAAGGTCATGGAGGGCGGCTATCTCGCGCTGCGCGGGCTGTTCGCCAAGTCGGTGTCCAGTGCGGCGGCCTATGTCGCTCACGGCGGCGTTTCCTCCGAATCGGCGCCCGCGCTGGTCCGTTTGATCGGCATGATTTCCGGGCGCTTTGGCGTCGTCGTTTCGCAGAAGACGGCGGCGCAGGCCGCCCCGGTTCTCGGCGCGATCAGTGGCGCCGTGATCAATCTCGCCTTCACCGAACACTTCCAGACTCTCGCGCACGGACATTTCATCGTGCGGCGGCTAGAGCGGAAGTATGGACCACATGAAGTGCGGGCCGAATACGCGCGCGTCGCCCGCGCGGCGGGCTATTGGCGGGAGGAAGCCGCGGGAGCGGCTTGAGCCGGCCTAGTTCAACGCCCGCGCCGCCGCCAGCAAATTGCCGACCTGCTTGGTTTCGCCGATGTTGAGTTCGTTTTCTTCCAGCACCACGGCGTCGGCGTCCAAGAAGCTTCGCGGCAATTGGGCGAGGTCGGCGGTGAGGCGGGCGCCATTGCCGGTTTCGCCCGGCGCCGTGACAAAGCGCGCCAGGGTGACGCCGCCATGATTGTCGCGCATGTAAAACCAGTAGTCGATCGTTGGCGGACAGGGCGTTTGCGCCGAAACGACGATGAGTTCGCGCATGAAACTGTCGCCCACCATTAAAATACGCGGCGTTCGCGGACATGCCCCGCGTTTCTCGCGACCCTCGACGATGGCGGTCGGATAATGATCCGCTGGCCAAAAGAGATTGAGCAGGTCGAGCAGATCGCGGTCGGTTCCCTTCGCCAAATCGTCCTCGCGCCAGTCGAACTCGAAGCGCCCGACGGGCGAGCCGCCAGGGCTCGCCTCGAATGCCCGGTTTATGTCGCGCAGGGTCAATGCGGCGCCAAGCAGGTTCCAATGCGTCCCGCCGCGTGGAAAAAAGTCGATTGCGTAGTTCGTCCGCTCGGCGTCCATTAATCGCGCGCCGTCGACATAGGGTGCGCCTCGCTGTTCCAGCGCCGCGCGGAACGGAGCGAGCTTGTCTCCCGGCCCGCCCCGCGCCAGCGCCGGGCATGTCAGCCCTACCGGCAGATATTGCGGAAGGTGCGCGGGCTTCTATGGCGAGATCAGATAGGCGAAGCCCTTGCCATGCGTCTTCGCGGCGGCGGCGATTTCCGTGATCGCGTCGGCCCAGTTGTCGAGCCCCGCAGCGGCGGTCGGCGCCCTGCCCCGAGAGCAAAATTCGTCGATATATTCCCAGCCAAACAACTGTCCGCCGCGCCCGATGGCGATGTTAGCCGCGCCGGAGACCCCGAACAGCGAATACATTGTCTGATTCTTTGCCCGCACGGAAATCGGAAACACCGGCGACGTGCGTCCAAGGTTCATCGACGCTGCGCGCTGTGTTTCGCCAGTAAGGAAGGCACTCAACGTCCAAGGCGCGGGCTCCGGCGACGTCACTCCGTTTAAGGGCTGAGCGCTGCGGATGCGCAGCTTGGGCCAATCGCGCTCGACCGCATAGTTCCAAAGATTGGCGAGGAACAAAAAGCCGATGAACCCCGCGCAGGCGAAAATCGGCAGCCGCTCGAAGATCCGTCGCGTCATGGCTAGAACCTGAAATAGATGAAGGGCTTGAACGGGTCGGCTAGCCCCTTCCCGAGCGCCGCGACGAACAATAGGGCTAGCAGCGTATTGGCCAGAAGCGCGTGACGGCGCGCCAAGTCCATCCAGTTGAAGCCCTCGATCGATAGCACGGCGCGCTGCGCGACGACGACGCCGGCGCCAATAAGCGCGGCGAGCCAGTAATATGACGGAATCATCTGCGCCAAGGGCGCCCGCGTGAAAGGCTGCGCCATCAGCGCCAGCATGGCGCCCGCCTGATGCAGCGAAGCCGTCGAGCGAAAGATCGTCCATCCCATCATGACGATGAAAAAGGTCGCGATATTTGCCTCCCAAGGACGCAGCCGCCCCAACGCGCGGGCCAAAAACAGCCGGTCCAGCACCAGAAACAATCCATTATAGGCGCCCCAGGCGACATAGTTCCAGGCCGCGCCATGCCACAGGCCCGAGGCGAGGAAACACAGCCACAGATTAAAATGCGTGCGTAGCGCGCCCCGACGATTTCCGCCGAGCGGAAAATAGAGATATTCGCGTATCCAGCTGGTCAGCGACATATGCCAGCGGCGCCAGAATTCCGTCATCGTGGTCGCGATATAGGGCTCGTCGAAATTCTCAAGCAGGCGAAAGCCGAACATGCGGGCGAGACCGATGGCCATGTCCGAATAGCCGGAGAAATCGAAGTAAATCTGAAATGTGAAGAAGATCACGCCGGCCCAGGCCTCGACAAACCCCAACTCCGCCGGGTCGTGCGCGAAAACGAGATCGGCTCCGCCGGCGAGCACGTCGGCGAGCAGCACCTTCTTGATGACCCCCAGCATGAAGCGGGAAAAGCCGAGAACGAAATCGTCGACATGGGCTGGGGGACAGGCCTCCATCTGGCCGGCGATGTCGTGATATTTGACGATCGGGCCGGCCAGAAGTTTTGGGAAGAAGAACACGTAAAGCGCATAGAGCGAGACGGTCCGCGCCGGCGCCGTGACGCCGCGATAGACATCGACGAGATAGGTGATCTTTTCGAAAACAATAAAAGAGACGCCGATGGGCAGCGCGATCTTGGGGATGCTCACGCCGCCGAGGTCGAGCGCGCCAAGCAGCGCGTCGAAATTCGCGGCGAGAAAACCGGTGTATTTGTAATAGACGAGGACGCCGATATTGGCGCAGACGCCCAGCGTCAGCCAGTTTGACCGCGCCGGCGCCCCCTCGAGAAGCGCGAAAATCCGCCGCGCGACATAAAGATCGAGCGCGACCGAGGCGAAGACGACGAACACGAAGACCGGTTCGCTCCAGGAGTAAAACACGATGCTGGCGAGCAGCAGCACGAGCGCCCGGGACGCCCTCCGCGCGCCGACCGCGAGATATAAAAGGTAAACCGCCGGCGCGAACAGAAACAGGAACAGCGGTTCGTAAAAAAGCATCCCGATCCTTTGGGGAGAAGCGAAGGGCGCGCGGGTCATAGCAGAGCCGACGCAGGAGCGGCAAGGGCGCGGCAAGGGAGCGGGCCTTGCGCCTATTCCCCCTTCCCTTTAACAACCGCGCATAGCCCGTCGAAATCGGCGGGCACCCCAACGAACGCTCCCATGTCCGACGATTTCGCCCCCAAATCCGAATTTCTCGCCACGCTGATCGCGCGCGGATTCGTGCATCAGTGCACCGATTTCGCCGCGCTGGACGCGGAGGCGCGCAAGGGAGGGCTTTCGGCCTATATCGGCTTCGATTGCACCGCGCCGTCGCTGCATATCGGCTCTTTGTTGCCGATCATGCTGCTCGCCTGGCTGCAACGGACCGGCGGCAAGCCGCTGCCGCTGGTCGGCGGCGGCACGACGCGGGTCGGAGACCCTTCCGGCAAGGACGAGAGCCGCAAGCTCCTGACGATCGAGCAGATCGACGCCAACAAGGCCTCGATCAGGACCGTTTTCGAGAAGTTTCTGCGTTTTGGCGACGCCGCCGGCGACGCGCTGCTGCTCGACAACGCCGACTGGCTGGCGGGCCTGAATTACATCGAGTTTCTACGCGACGTGGGCCGGCATTTTTCGGTCAACCGCATGCTGACAATGGACAGCGTAAAGCTGCGCTTGGAGCGCGAGCACGAGCTGTCCTTCATCGAGTTCAACTATATGTGTCTGCAAGCTTATGATTTCGCGCAGATAAACAAGCGTCATGGCGCGCTGCTGCAAATGGGCGGCTCCGACCAATGGGGCAATATCGTCATGGGCGTCGATCTCGGCCGGCGCATGGGCTGCCCGCAACTTTACGGCCTGACCTCGCCGCTTCTCACAACCTCTTCCGGCGCGAAAATGGGCAAGACGGCGGCCGGCGCGGTCTGGCTCAACGCCGACCTGCTATCGCCGTACGATTATTGGCAATATTGGCGCAACAGCGAGGACGCGGACGTGGAGCGCTTCCTGAAGCTGTTCACCTTCCTGCCGCTGGACGAGATCGCGAAGCTCACGGCGCTGCAAGGCGCCGAGATCAACGAGGCCAAGAAGACGCTTGCGACCGAAGCGACCGCGCTGGTGCATGGGCGCGAGGCGGCCGAGCAAGCGGCCGCCACCGCGAAGACCACTTTCGAGGAAGGCGCGCTGGCGCTGTCCTTGCCGAAGGTCAAGGTCGACGCCGAGGAAGTCGCGGCGGGCCTTGGGGTGCTGACGGCCTTCGTCAAGGCAGGCCTCGTCGCCTCGACCGGCGAAGCGCGGCGGCAGGTGAAGGGCGGCGGCCTGCGCGTCAATGACGCTCCCGTCACCGACGAGCGCGCGACGCTTGGAGACAAGGATTTCGAGAAGGACGGCGTGGCGAAACTTTCGCTCGGCAAGAAGAAGCATGTGCTGTTGGAGCGGGCGTAGCTTTACCGCCCTTGCGTTTCCGGACGCGCGGTGCCGTCCATCACGCCCATGATCTTGCGGAACAGCCCCGGAGTCAGCAGCGAGGCCGGCGAAACGCTGACAATCGGCGCGCTGACCTTGCCGGTGACCCGATAATTGAGCGCGATCACCCCTTCGTGAGCGCCGCCGGTGATCAGCGGGCCAACCAGCGGGATATTCGTCACGAGATTGTTGAGGCCATAGAGCGGAGCGTAGGAGCCGCTAATATCCAGAGTATCGCGCGTGATATCCGCCTCGCCCTCGAACAGCAGGCCCATCTCCGGGCCGGACATTATGCCGTCGCTCAGCGCCAGTTTGCCGCCGCCCCAGGCGAAATTCATTTGCAGCCGGGCGACGCGCACGGATTCGGGATCGAAGCTCATAACGCCCTTATCATCGGCGCGATGGGCGCCCTGCGACATTAGTTGGCGCATCGCCGGCTCGTTCTTGAGGTAAAAGTCCCGCACATGCAGCACGCCATCGGCGCGCCCCTGCGCGCCCAGCTGCACACGGGCGTTGAGCACGCCGGAGTCCATCCGGTCGTAAAGGGCGAGGAAGGACATCAGCGACCCGCCGTCCGAAGTGGAAATTTCGACTTGCGGCGGGCCGTTCTGATTGCGCATCAGCGCGACGGCGAGCGGTTCGCGGCCAAAACTGCCGGTGAGCGAAAACACACGCGGTTTATTGCCCCGGCGCTCCCATTTGAAATCGACATTGGAGAGGATTTGCTTGCCGTAGCCGGTCACCAGCGCGGATTTCAGATCGAGATCGATGTCGTCGAAGGATACCGGCCCCTTGCCCGCGCTCGGCGCCTGCCGTTCGCCATTGCTCTCCGCGAAACCGTGAAGGAATGGCCGCGCGTCGACATTGTTCCCGCGCACCGTGAGCTTCAGAACATCGCCGCTCCGCTGCGCCTCGAACCTGGCGTCGTCTCCGGGCGAAAGCCGGAACTGCGAAAATTTCGCGGAGCGGAAGGCTCCATCGCGCGCCAGTTCGACCACGCCCGAAAGCTGCATAGCGCCCGCCTCGAGCGCGAAATGATCGAGCGTCATTCCATCCGCCCGTTTGACCAAGGTGAATTGGGCTTTCGCGGCCTTGCCCGACGGCTTGGCGACGCCCGGCGCCAGATTGTCGAGCGAAGCGCGGGTCAGGTCGAGCTCGACCGGCGTTTCGGTCTCCGACAACGGGAGCTGTGTCTTCACAGAGGCGGATATTGGGCCCACGACGCCGGGGAGGGCGTAGCCGGCCTTGGCGCGCGCCGCCTCGTCCAGCACGACGGAGAATAGCGCCTGCGTCACGGCTTTTTCCTCGCCGGCGCGACGAATGTCGAGCGTTGTCGGCCCGCCGAAGAGCCGCCCTGTTCCGCTGACGCGCAGCCCGGCGTGGTCGTGAACAATGTTGAGCGCGCCATTGTCTAGTCGTTCGGCTCCCACAAAGCGATCGACCGAGAGATTGGTCGTATTCGCTTCGATCGATACAACCGTGTGATCGCCACGCGCCTCGTCGCCTATCTCGATATTGGCGCGCAAGCGGCCGTCGATCTGCCCCTTCAACTGCGAAGGATCGAGCGGCAAGTTCGCATAGGGCGCGAGGCTCGGAAGGGCGAGAATCTCGGCGACGCCTTCGACATTTCCGGCAAAGCGCAGGTCGAGCGTGGCCGGCGCCGGCTTCAACATATTGTCGTCGATGACAAAACCGCCTTCGGAGAGCACGAGACGGCGTTCATGCGGCGTGTCCAGCACGGCGCTGGCGTCGTCCAGCGTCAACGTGCGGCCGGTCATACGCAAATGCGCCGACAGATTGCGCAGAGGCGGCAGACCGGGGAGCAAATCCGACAAGGTCACATTCACGAGATCGCCCTCACCGTGAATCGCCGTGTCGGGCGGCGGCTGTTCGTAGCGCATGGCGATCAGATCCGCATGCGTGAACTCGGCTTTGAACTCGCCGCGCCGAATGGCGCCCAGTGGCGCGTGTTCGACCAGCCAATTGCGGACGGGCGCCGCGACATGCGTGGACACGAGCCGCACCAGCGCCTGTAGCTGGGTGTTCTCCAATGTCAGTCCGAATGCGACATGGGGGCCATCCACCCAGTCGGCAGCCGCCGAGCCCGTCAAATTCACCTCGGGTCCGACAAGTTCGAATTGTTCGATCGTCAATTTCTTCTGGACGGGCGAGAGATACAGCCTGAGCGAGGAGCGTTCGAGCGTCAGCGGCGATTGTCCGGCGCGCTCGGGCCCGAGGCTGCTCGGTTTCGCGAGGCGCAAGGAGCCAATCCAGGAGTCTCCCTCGGCAGGCGCCGCCGCGTCTGGCGGAGCCGAGAAGCTCGTCGCCGGGGGCGCCAACGCGCCTTCGATGGTCATATCCAGCGCGCCCGTCCTGATTTTTATCGGCGAAATCATGAATTGCCGATTCTTCCGGTCCCAGTGCGCGGCGCCGGAAATAGACTGGATCATGACGGGCTCGAAATCGGGCTCGTCCAGGCGAAAATAGCCCGCGCCGATCGTGATCCCACCGCTCGCCTCGGCGACAAGGTCGTTCTCGCCCAGCGCGAACCGCAGTTGCGCCGATAGGGGCGCGTCGCTGTCGAACGGCAGGTTCCGCAAACCGCCGAACAGCGCGATCTCGTCGAGCGAAAAGTCCTGCGCCTTCGCCTCGAACACACGCCGCGCGCCAGGCTGGCCCTGGGCGGTCGCGACCAAGGTCCAGCGGCGGTTCGCTCCGGTCGCGGCGAGATTGAATTTCATCCCGCCACGGCCCTTTTCCAGACTTAGCGTGAGATCGTCGTAGCGAATCACCCGGTCTAGCGTGCGATCGTCGATAACCAGTCGGCCATGCAGGACGCCCACCCGGTCAATGGCGCCGATCGCGCTGTCCGGACTGGTTACGAGATCGGTCAGCAAGCGCAGCGCCGCCCCACCCCGCGCGAGCAACTTCGCGCTATTGGCCGCGTCGGCTTGGTCGGTCGGCGCGCTCGGCGTCAGGGGCGTCGGAGCCCGCGGATCAAGCGAAAGGCCGTCTTGCGGGGCCGTCCCCGCCGAGATGGTGACCCGACCATCGGGCATCACCGCGAGGCGCAGCTCCAGGTCCAGCATTTCCAGTCGGCGCAGCTTGATCCGGCCAAGAAGTAAGGAAGACAAATCCACGGAAAGTTCGGCTCGCGGCGCCGCGATAATCGTCCGGCCGTCGGATTTCACCGTCAATCCCGCGGCGGTGAGCGTCGGCCCGTGGTCCGTGCTCGCGAACGCGACGCCTCCGAGTCCAAAATCGTATCGATGCGCGTAGAGCTCGTCCAACGACTTGACGATGACGGGCGTAAGCCAATCGAAGCCGATTGGGCCGCGCGCCAGCACGAGAAGAAAGCCGCCGATCGACACGCTCAAAACCGCGAGAACGCCTAGCCCGAGATAGACGCAGGCGCGCGTAACCCGGCGCGCGGCGCAAACGAGCCTCGGCGCTTGCAGCCGCATCGCCGTCAGGTCGACCTCGTTCGATAGGATCTCCGCGTCGCCGCGTCCTCCGTCCGTCAATCGCCCTCGCATTTGTCTTGAGTCACTCGTCCCTCGCAAGTCGCGCCGACTCGCCGGTCGCGACGCCCCCCCGGCGGCGGCGAAGCTCCTATAATTGTCCGCGCTTGAGCCGAAACAATGGCGCCGATCGAAATTTCGCTCTCGCCAGCGCTCCGCCCCCGCTAATGCGCCCGGCCTTTCCTGCTTGAAGTATCGGCTATCGGCGCGACTTGTCGCCTCCAATTGACTTTTCGCGTCACGCGCGGGGCGCCGCCTTTTCGGAACGGCGCTTGCATTGCTCGCGCGGCCTTTGCAAACTGATAACGAACATAATTTCTCGCGACACGAAAGGAAAGCCCGATGACGGCCGCGACCAGCCAACCGCAAGAAGGCGACGCAGCGCCAGATTTTCATTTGCCCGGCGCGGGGGGAGAGACGCTGTCGCTCGCCGGGCTGAAGGGCCGGAATCTGGTTCTCTATTTTTACCCAAAGGACGACACTTCGGGTTGCACCAAGGAGGCGATGGAGTTCAACGCGCTGCGCGATAAATTCGACAAGGCCGGAACGACGATTATTGGTCTGTCGCCGGATTCCGTCAAAAGCCACGACAAGTTCCGCGTCAAATACGAACTGGCGATTCCGCTGGCCTCGGACGAGACAAAGGCGACCCTCGGCGCCTATGGCGTATGGGTCGAAAAAAGCATGTATGGCCGGAAATACATGGGCGTCGAGCGCTCGACCTTTCTCGTCGCGGCCGATGGCCGCATCGCGAAAATCTGGCGGAAGGTCAAGGTTCCCGGCCATGCCGAGGCCGTGCTGGCCGCGGCGAAAGCCTTGTGACGCCCACGGCCGGCGCCGGCGGCCATTGACGGCTTGAACTCTCGTCCCCTCCCCGCCCGACCGAGCATCTCGGGAGGGGCCGCTTCGCGTTTCTGTTTCGCGCCGGCGACGCCGAGCGCCCGGCTTAATGGCTCGCGGCCGGCGCGGGCGCCGCCGTCGTCGGAGCGGCCGACGCCGCCTTTTTGGCGATTAATTTCTCCACTTCGTCGAGGCCCTTCTTGGCCGAGGCCAAATCCGGCTTCAGCTTGAGCGCCGCCTCGTAATCCTGCTTCGCGCGGTCCAAGTCTTTCTTGGCGCGCCAGGCGTTGGCGCGATTAAGATAAGCGGCCGCGTAGTTTGGATCGCGTTTGATCGCCTCGTCGAAATCGGCGATGGCGTGATCCAGATCCCCCTTGGCGTGATAGGCGAGGCCGCGATTGCCGTAGGACTGCGACAACTTGGGGTCGCGCTTGATCGCGTCGCTGAAATCCGCGAGGGCGTGCTCAAAATCGGCCTTTGAGTGATAGAAGGCGCCGCGGGCGTTCAGAGCCGCCGCCGTCTTTTTGTCGAGCTTGACCGCCTCGCTCAGATCCGCCAGCGCTTTTTCGCCGTCGCCCTTCAAGCGCCAAGCGATGGCGCGCGCGCTGAAGGCGGCGGCGTTTTTGGAGTCCAGCTTGATCGCCTCGTCATAATCGGCGATGGCGTGATCGTAGTCGGCTTTTAAATGATAAATTTCGCCACGACCAAGATGGGCGGCGGCGTCCTTCGGGCTCCCGCTTAAGGCGACGCTATATTCGGCGAGCGCGTGATCGAGATCGCCCTTGCCCCGATAAGCGACGGCGCGCGCGCTGAGTATCGTCGCGGATTTGGGGTCGAGTTCGAGCGCCTTGGTGTAATCCTCGATCGCCCGATCCCAATCCGATTTGGCCGCGTAGGCGCCGGCGCGGTTGAAATAGGCCGCGATCTTATTGTGGCGCGGCTCCTTGGCGATGTGATCGATCACGCTGGAGCAGCCGGCGATACGGTCGTCGGGACTTGCGCTACGGCATCCAGCCCAGCCGTCTTTCGGAGCGGCGCCGGCGTTCGAGATCGACAAAATCGCCGCGAAAGCGACCAGCGCGCTTGAATAAACGAATGACCGAGCCATCTGCCTTGGTTCCCTGTGGCGACCGCCGCCGTTAGAAGTTGACCATTTTAGTATAATATTCATCGTTGTTTCCTCCCGCAACAGGAATCGCCGTGGCCTTTTGTTTTAGGGTTCGCCTATGACAGGCCAGCCCCGCAACGACAATACAGAGGCGGGGAGGTTAGAAAAGCGGGTTTTCCGTCGGCCCGCGGCGATCGACGGGCTAGCGCCGCCCTGGACGATCGAGGAGCGCCAGAAATCGCGGCGCGTTCGCCGACCCTGGCCGGCGACCCGGCCAAAATGTCGAAATTGCTTGCATTCGCGACCTAGCCGCATGCTAGAAAGCTGCAATGCAGGGCAGTCGCGCGCGTGTGCGATGCGCTCTCTCGGATAAGGCTGGCAAAGCCGAACAGTCCATGCGAAGCATCGGCGCGCTCACCGATATTTAACTTAAAGCTACTGGGGAGGCAAATGCCCGAAGTCATCTTCACTGGCCCGGCCGGCAGGCTGGAGGGCCGCTTTCATCAATCCGCGACGCGCGGCGCGCCCATAGCCATCGTGCTGCACCCGCACCCGCAATTCGGCGGGACGATGAACAATCAGATCGTCTACCATCTCTATTACGCCTTCGCGGAGCGTGGGTTCTCGGTGCTGCGCTTCAATTTTAGAGGCGTCGGCCGCAGCCAGGGCGCGTTCGATCACGGCGCCGGCGAGCTTTCGGACGCGGCGGCCGCGCTCGACTGGGCTCAGGCCGTCAATCCCGAGGCGCGCGCCTGCTGGATCGCCGGTGTGTCGTTCGGTTCCTGGATCGGGATGCAGCTTCTGATGCGGCGTCCCGAGATCGAGGGCTTCGTTTCGGTCGCGCCGCCGGCCAACCGTTTCGACTACTCGTTCTTGGCCCCCTGCCCGTCCTCCGGCTTGTTTATCCACGGCGATCTCGACCGCGTGGCTCCTCTGAAGGAGGTTACCGGCCTGATCGAAAAGCTTAAAACGCAGAAGGGCATCATGATCGAGCATGCCGTGGTGAAGGGCGCCAATCACTTTTTCGAGAATAAGATCGACCCGCTCATCGCTGAAGTCGACGCTTATCTCGACAAGCGCTTGGGCAACCCGCCGCGCATAGCCATCCCGGCGCGTGGGGACTAGGATCGGCGTCCACTTTCGCCAAAAAGTTTGCGACGCTTTTCAGAAAACGTCGAAAGTTCGAACTTTTTTGCCGGCGCGCGTTTTCCAGACGCCTTTCCAGCACCACTTAATTAGCGGCCGCGACGTCGGCAACGGCGCGCGAGCGTGGTGTTGAGCCGAGGAACGAACATGACGGAGCAAACCATCCCAGAAGCCAATGGGGCATCAAGAACTTTTCCGGCAAGGTTAAGAAGAGCCTTGCGGGTTACTCCAAGCGTATTAGGCAACACCCTTATAGTACTAGTTATGTATCTGATTACAATCAGTTTAATTACGGACACGCCTATATTGAGAGTTATTACGGATTATTATAACTTGCTGAAATGAATCTCATGCTTCCATGATTGTCGTCGCCTCGGAGCCGGCCATTTGTGCGCGGGTCGCTCCCACATTTATCCGGGCGAGCGTTCCGTTTCTTTCCGATCTTGAAAGCCGCCTTAGCCCGTTTGGGTAAGCGCGGGAAGAATCTTGTCCTCGATCGCGGCGCGGTCGAGTTCGCCGAAAATCGCGACCTCTACCCTTGGTCCCGGCGCGATGACGAACGTCGCGGGAACGCCGCGCGCGCCGAGCGCGCGTTGCAGAAACCCCCGGTTGTCGGCGCCCACGGCACGGTAGGGATTTCCGCGTCGGGTGAGAAACTCTCGCGCGTGCTTGGCTTCGTCCTTCACATCGGCGCCGAAGATCGGCGCGAGGTCGCGCGCCGCGAGATCGACGAGAAGCGCATGTTCCTCGACGCAGCTCGGACACCAACTCGCCCAGAAATTCAGGATCGATCGACGACCCGCGAGGTCGGCGGCGGAAAATCCCGCCACCGGCTCGCCATCCGGCCGAGTGAGTCCAGGCACCGCAGGGAGCTCGAATTGACCAAGCGTGAAAGGATTGAACAGACGCGCGCCAATGTTCTTTCGGGTCCACAGAACTCCCGCCAGACCCGCCCCGACCCCAAGACAAGCGATGCCGACGCCCCCTCGCAAAACACCGCGTCGCGTCGCGCGGCTGCCATGTTGCGATGCAATATCTTCGGCGCCATTTTGCATTTCGCAGTCCTCTTTCTTATGGCCGCGAGCGGCTGGAACTCTTAATAATCAGTTAATCGCCCGCCGGCCTCGCCCGCGCGAGCACTCCGCCTGTCGTCGGCCGCGGAACGCCCGTCGTGGTCGGAAAGGTCAGCGGAAGCCCCTCCAATACACGTGCCGCGAGAAATCCGAACGCCTGAGCTTCCAGATAATCCGAAGACCAACCCACCACCTCGGCGGTGGTCACCTTGCACGGAAGGCGCAAGGCCAACTCCCGCACGAGGATCGGATTGCGCGCCCCGCCGCCGCAGACGATCAGCAATTGCGGCTCCTTCGGCAGATGGGGAAACAGCCGCAGCACGGAAGCGGCGGTGAAGGCGGTCAGCGTCGCGGCGGCGTCTTCAGTTGAGAGATTACTTATTATGTTAGGTGAAAAAGTGTTTCTGTCTAAAGACTTTGGCGGTAAAACCTCAAAGAATGGATGAGATAGCAAACGGAGCAAGGCCGCTTCGTTCACGCGTCCTCTCGCGGCGGTATGACCATGGCGGTCGATCGGCGCCCCGGTGCGCTGGAGCATCAGATCGTCGATCAGCGCATTGCCGGGACCGGTGTCGCAGGCGATCGGCTCGTCGCCATCCGCGATGTACGTGACATTGGCGACGCCGCCGATATTGAGCAAGGCGACCTCGCCGCGCAATCCGCCGGCCACAACCAGAGCGCGATGAAAGACCGGCACGATCGGCGCGCCTTCGCCGCCAGCGGCAATATCGGCGGCGCGAAAATCATAGGCGACGTCGATGCCGAGCCTGGCCGCCAACGCCGGCCCGTCGCCGATCTGAATGGTTAGTCGCTGCTTTGGGCGATGCAGCACGGTTTGGCCGTGGAACCCGATTATCGAGATGCTGGCGGGGTCGATCGCGTTGTCGCGCAGGAAGTTTTCGACGGCTTCGGCGTGCCGATCCGTGACCATGCGCTCGGCGAAGGCGAGCACGCCAGGACGCGCCGAACGATCCTCCAGCGTCGCCCCCTCGGCCAAGGCGCCGCGCAGCAAGGCGCGGTCGGCGTCGGAATAGGGATAGGCGCCCGCCGGACCAAAAGACAGGCTGGACTCGCCGTCGGTTTCGACGAGGGCTACGTCGACTCCGTCCATGGAAGTGCCGGACATTAGTCCGATGGCGCGATATATTGACAACGCGGTACTCCTACGCAACAGGCTCGCAGAATAGCGCGAAGGAACAAAGAAACAATTTCGCGAACGGCCCGATGCCCCCCAAACCCGCATCGCCTACGCGTTGCCGTCGCGCCGCGGCGGCGCCAAGCCGCAAGCGCTCACTTCGCCATGCAGTCCTTGATTTCGCTTTCTTTCTTCATGCGCTCGAAGGTGTCCACGCAATAGCGCTCGAGATCGGGCCGAACCTTCGGGTCGGCGGCGTTGGCGCGTATGCTGACGGCGCCCTCCAGCAGTTCCTTTTGGGCGGCGTGAACGCGATCCTTGGACAACAGGGACGAGCATTCCTCGTAACGCTTCAGCAGCGCGTCGCATTGCGGAACGCCAGTGGGATCCACCGCGAGGGCGGGAGAAGCGGTAAAAAGC
>PLAI01000005.1 GCA_003134075.1 Methylocystaceae bacterium
GAAGGAGCGGCTACGGGCGCTCGCGCCTAAAGCCCGGCCCCCAAACTTGCTCAGAGGGGGCACGCCCGGAAGCCTTGAATTCTGAACAGGGGACAAGTCGGCAAGAGCTACGAAAACGGCCACGAGCTCGATTGCGCTTCTCCCAAGAACCTTTTAAAGCGCGGATTGCTTCTATGATAACGCTTGATAAGGCGCTTCGACATGCTCACGCGCAGCCCTTTTTTGTCCCTTTGTAACCTGACTCGCTTTGCCGCCGCGTTTTTCGCCTTCTGCATCGGCGCTCCAGTGCTGGCGACCGCGCAATCAGAAAACGCCCCTTTTCTCGTAAGGACTAAAAAATCAATCGCCGTAGCCGGAAAAACCTATGAAGCGGGCACCTGGCTTCATCTGGTCACCGCCCCCGCCGCCTGTCCGAACTTGCCCCCGGACAAATATTGCTCGTTGGGTGCCGGTGCCGCCCGAGGCAATTATCTCGACAACTTTCCCATAGACAAAACGGCTGTCGAGCCTCTGGAAGCTACGATGAACATCCACTGGCTTCATGGCCGCGTTAGCAGGAGCCTCAACGTCTATACAATTCCGAAGGGAAACCAGCCGGTTCAACCAAGTGAGTTTAAGGTTATAAATAGCCTTGTCTCAGGAGCAGATGTGAGCGTTTCCGGCGCGCGCGGCCCTTACTATGAAATACACTTTATCGATAATCACAGAGCATACACGGGGTTAGCAGATAAACCGGCCTTCGATATCGTTGATGGACCGCCTCCGTTGTTATCTCCGGCGGATCGACCTGAACCCGTCAGGACGGTTACGCCACCTGCCCCGGTAGATTATACCCTCTATATTGAAATTGCGGCAGGCCTAGCCCTGCTCGGCGGTCTCGTTGCCTTGGGCACTTATTTCGGCAGGAACCGCATGAACACCGCCTCGACTTATCCAGAAGGGTTTCCTGACAATTTAAAGGCGCGCTTCCCTGCCAACCGAATCTTTTTCGTTCCGGAAAACATCCGTCAGCTTTTGAAAGTTTCACCAAAAGACGGCGACCCTGCCTATCGTGAAAACTGCGACGATTGGTGGAAGGTGATGATGAAGCAGTATCCCAATCGGCCTGACAACGAAGTCGAAAGCAAGGAAAGGGAAGCAAGCTTCTGGCAGATGTATGCGCGGCATTTTACGGTATTGGATTCGGCGCAGCAGCCCGTTCTATGGGCCAAGCAAGATATTCTCGACTTCTTTCAATACTGGGAAAAATGGATATTTCGCTATTATTTTGCAGCAACAGGAACAGTCCACAAGACGATAATTGAGGAGGCGGTTCGTCTTATCATCGATGTCGAGCGCGCTAGTGAGATTGTGACCGGCGGCCACGATGCGAGGATCGCCCGTAGGCGCCAAGAGGTCGACAAAGCGATCGACGCCCGGGACAACTTCTTTCGAGTGACCATGCCCGCCCATTTTAAAGAATGGGGTGGATGGTTCCTTTTCCATGTCGAGGAAGCCTTCCAGGCGGAGCATGGAACGGAATCCGGTTATGGGCCGCAGTCCGCCGAGAGCTCGTCGCAGCACCCGGCGCAGGACGATATTTCCTACAGGCCGAACTCGTAGGAGCTGAGACAATGTATCTCGGCGACGAAGCCGGAAACGGATCAACCACGGCGCGGCGTATCGGCTACCACGGCGACGGCCACATGCTGACGATCGGACCAACCCGTTCGGGCAAATCACGGCGGCTGCTGATCCCGAACCTTCTTTATGAAACCGGTCGCTCCATGCTGGTCGTGGACATGAAGGGCGAGTTGGCAGCTATTACCGCCGCTCATAGGGCGGCGAAGGGCGGCACGGCCATCGCCCTCGATCCGTTCGGCGTGCTGCCGAACCGGGGCGTAAAAATCCAGAGCGTCGGATTTAATCCGATGCTGCGGCTTGATCCGGATTCCGATGATTTCGTCGATGACGCCATGGGTCTCGCGGAAGCTTTGGTGCAAGTAAATCCCGACGATAGCGAACCGCATTGGTCGGAATCGGCGCAAGACCTTGTTGCCGGCCTGATTATGCTCGTCCGATGCGTTTTCAAAGATCGCGCGACACTTGGCTTGGTGCGCCGGGAGATTTCGCGAAGCCCTGCGGAAATGGAGGTGATCGCCAAACAGATTATTGAATCACCGCCGCATGAAGCCATCCGCAATAAGCTGAGCAAATTCAGCGGCGCGGGGGAAAGCAAGGAAATCCCGTCGATCATGTCCAATGCGCAAACGCAGACGCGCTTTCTGGACAGTCCCGGCATTGCCAGGAATCTTGAAAAGGACGGTATCGATTTCTCGCTTCTCAAGACGCAGACGACAACCGTCTATCTGGTGCTTCCTCCCGAACGCCTTGTGACGCATGCAAAGTGGCTGAGGCTCATCATCAGCTCCGCGATGACGGCCATGCAACGAAGCTTGAAGGTTCCAGGACGGCCTGATGTTCTGTTCCTGCTCGATGAGTTTCCCCAGCTCGGACGGCTCGCGTCCGTCGAAACCGCCGTAAGCCTCAACGCCGGTTATGGGGTGAAAGTTTGGGCCGCTGTCCAGCATCTCGGGCAGCTAAAACAGCACTACGGTGACAACTGGGAAACCTTCCTCTCCGCCGGATGCGTCACCACTTTTGCGCCTCGTGACGTATTTACGCGCGATCATCTGACCAAGCTGATAGGGACCGGCACCAAGATCGTTCGCTCAACAAGTCATGGCTCGGATGGCGGAACGAACGTGACCAACAGCGTGCAAAAGGATGACCTCGTGTCACCCCATGAATGGCGGCAAATGGTCATGGGCGAGCAATGGGTGTTTATCCCAACCGACAAAGGACAGCTCATCAAGCGCCTTTCTAGCTGCGATTTTACGGAGTTGCCGGAAGTGAAGTCCGGCGCTATCAGGCCCGGCATCGTATAGACGCGCCCTATCGGTCCCGTCCGCTGCGCTCGAGGGTCTTGTTTGGATCGTTGGCGCGCGCGGCTTGCTCCTCCTCGGCCTTCTGTTTGGTTTCCGCCTTCACAAAGACAGACATGAGGCCGTCTTCGCGCGGCGTTTCTGCCGGAGCATTGGCCCGCGCCACGACACTGGCGGCCGTCGCCGGGGTCGAGAATGGGGATTTCGCTTCCCGTTCTTGCTGCTGTTGCGCCTGCTGCTGGTAGCTGGCCTCCAAAGCAGGATTGCCGAACCGTTGCAACACATCGTCGGGCGAGAGTGAAAGTGCCGCCGCATTCGGGCTTGGAGGCGTAGGCGGCTGGTCTGGAGAAGGCGGCGCGGATGGCTCCGTTGCTCGTCTCGGCGACGGGGGTGGCGGTGTTTTAGGGTCGCAGACCTCATCCGCTGTCGCTCGCCACGCGGCGACAATCGGAGCAGGAGATAGCTCCTTGGGCGACTGTTCTGACAGCCGCTTCAATTCGTCATAAAGACCAATCTGCCGATTGCGGCGATCGGGCGTATTTGTCTCCGCCTCCCCTGCCGGCGTTGCGGAGCCCTGAGCCGGTTGCTGCGGCTGCGCCACCTGCTTTAGTGCGTGTTCTTGCGCTTCTTTTTTTTGGTTCGCTTTTAGCGTTTCATGCGCGCTACTGACGGCGTCGCTTACCTTGCGCATATCCAAATCGCGGATAACGTGATCCGCTGAAAAATTCTCTCTGTGAAGGGTGCTTTCGGCTAGGCGCTTCGCGATGATATCGACCGCTAATTCTTTGATTTCGTCATCGCGGTTAGGATCATCAACAAGTCGTGCTATCTCATCGCCATGTTTGGCTATAATCAGTGCCGCCCGCTCTATTGTTAGCCTTTGCTTTTCGTCGTAGGCACGGCGAAGCTCCTCTTGCCGCCGCTCGTCGGGCGACAAGGGTTTTTTCCCATTTCCTTCAACCATAGCCCATCCTCCGCGCGGGGATGGGATGATCCTATCACGACTTTTTCGGATCGGCGGAAGGGGAGGGCTTTGCCATAAGCGCGTCCATCTGCTTTTCAAACTTCACGTCCTGAGCCAAGCGCTCAGGGAAAACATGGTAGTAAGCGTCTTTCAGCTTTATAAGCTCAAAATTCTCGCGCTTATCAGAAACGGTTAGCCAGGCTTCAAGAAAAGCCATCTTTTCGAAAATCTCTAAATCAAGCGCTCTCCAGCCAGCGGGAATTTTCCGCGCGGTTTCATCCGCGTCGTCTTCGCGTTCGCGGCCATATCCGAGCTCATGCAATTTATACTTAACTGCTTTAACAAGACGGCTTTCAACATCTTCAAGCAGTTCTAGATCTTTAATGCGCATTTCCGCCCATTCATTGCGATGCGCTTTGAACTCAGTATCTTTCGCAGCCACAAGCGACTGAAGCGATTCAATGTTTGCTTCTAATTCTGCAAACTTCTTTTTGATTTCTTCGTCCATATCGCCTCCAATTCAATTGTTTAATCTATGAATATACTATGCCACAAGCGCGGGTAGATTTGTAATACTTTCGTCATCGGGCCGCTCGGGGTCGGCGCGCAATCGTGCGAGCTCTCGTCTTGCCCTGCTCTCCGCCTGCTGCCGTTCGGCAAGCTCTCTGAAGGCCGCGCCCTGCTCGTCGAGCAAAGCCCGCACGGCGGCGGCGGCCTCTCGCTTCGGCAGATTCCGCCGCGTCGCCTCGATCTTCGCGCCATAAAGGGCGCGGATCGCCTCTTGCCCGGACTCGAACGATAAATCCCCCGGATCGTCTCGGGCTTTAACCGCCGCTAAGCCGCGCTTTCTTTTCAAAGGCAGCCTGTAGGCGCGCCAGGCGCTGCCCCTGCCCTTTTTCCCGCGTCCGCCAACCCTGCCTTTGGTCTTGGCTGTCGGCGCGGGCTTCGCCATTAAATCGAACTGGTGAACGAAAGTTCGGCTTAGGCTCCAACGCCGCAATTCGGAGCGGAGCTGCTCCGCTGGATCGGGGTTGAGCGGTTTTTTCGCCACGGCCACGAGGCCGGTTTTACCTCGCCGGATATCCTCGCGAGGCTTTCGCCTGGACCATACCGACGCTGCCCCCGCGCCGGTTGGCCTATCGCGTTCG
>PLAI01000188.1 GCA_003134075.1 Methylocystaceae bacterium
AACGGCGAGACCGTCCACATCCCCGACGTTGAAATCGAATGGGCCGGGCAGCCCACCTTGCTGGAGATGGCGCGGTTACGCCGCTTCCGCAGTTTGCTCTTCGTCCCGCTGCTGCGCCACGGGACGACGATCGGGATCATCAGCGTCAGCCGCAAGGAAGCAGGCACGTTCGCCCCCCATTACGTCCTGTTGCTGCAGACGTTCGCCGATCAGGCCGTGATCGCGATCGAGAACGTCTATAACGCGATCAATCAAATCAGCCAGACCACCGTGCGTAACGTCGTTGGTCGATTCAGCCTCGATCAACTTCTCTCGGACACCGCGAGCATCAACGAGCAAATCAAGAATGTCATCGACCTCCACACGGAGCCATGGGGGACCCAGGTGACGGCGGTCGAAATCAAAGACATCATACTGCCCGACAACATGCAGCGCGCGATGGCGAAGGAAGCCGAGGCCGAACGCGAGCGCCGCGCCAAAATCGTGGCCGCCGAAGGAGAATACCAGGCCGCGGTCAAGCTCGGCGAAGCGGCTGACATCATCACCCAGCACCCCGTGGCGCTTCAGCTCCGCACCCTCCAGACGATGGCGGAGATCTCGGTTGAAAAAAACTCGACCATCATCTTCCCCGCGCAGTTCATGACCACGGTTCAGGAAGCCATCGCGCTGATGTCAAAGGACTCGGCGTCAAAATAGTCGAGAGGATGTCCCGAACAAGCAGGAGGCCTTTCGCCCTTGGCTGATCAGGTCTATTTGCGATGAGCTAATCGGGTCGAGCGGCTCAACAGGAGCGACACCATGAGCAACGCAGACGAGAAACGCGTCAGTCGCATCGCCGAGCGCAATGGTTTTCGTCTGGAGAAGGCAGGACACGGAAAGGGGCACGGCCGTTTCTACATCGTGAATCCGGTCGAGGGTGCAAGGATGCGTTCCGGCGTCGCCGACCACGAGTATTCCTTTTCGTTGGAGGAAGCCGAGGCCTGGCTTTCCGCCCACTCGAAATGAGCCCGGAACCCGCCGGCGCGAAAGCTTCGCTCGTCTCGCGCAGGCATGTTTTAGGTTGACCGGGCCGACGCGAGAATCCCATCATTTCGCCGCCATTGCCCGCGACAAATAGCGGCTCAACCAACCAACGAACGGCTCGCCAATGTCGCGTATGCGTCCTCTCATCCTATGTCTCGCGTTCGGCGCCCTCCTTTCGGGGAGCCATTCCGCCGTCGCGCAATATTATTATTATCCGCCCTATTCGGGCTATCCATCGGGTGGCGGCTATCCCGGCGACCAGCGGGGCGGCTATGGCGGTCCCTCGCGAGACGATTATGATTACGAACCGTCGCGGCGCCCGCGCGCGGCGCGCGATTACGACGACGATCTCGACAACGAGCAGCGGGCGGCGCCCTCCAGGCGCCTCCGCCCGCGCGGCAGGGCCCGCGTCGCCGCTCTGCCGGCCGACGCCGATCCGAATTACTCCACCTCGGTCGATTACGACGACGAGGTCGACGCCGAAACGACGGCGAACCTGGTCGACGATCCGACCGGGGAGCGCTCCGGCGCGATCACCATCGATACGAAGAAGCGCAAGCTTTACCTGTCGGTCGGCGCCGGCCAGGCGATCGAATATGGCATTGGCGTCGGTCGCGAGGGCTTCGCCTGGAAGGGCGTCGCCCAGATCGGCCGCAAGGCGTTCTGGCCGGGCTGGACGCCGCCGCCGGAAATGCTGCTTCGCCGTCCCGATTTGCCGAGGCACATGGAAGGCGGCATGGAGAACCCGCTTGGCGCGAGGGCGCTTTATCTGTTCAAGGGCGACAAGGATTCGATGTTTCGCATCCACGGGACCAACGAGCCCGACACGATCGGGCAGGCCGTGTCGTCGGGCTGCATCCGCATGCTCAACGCCGACGTGATCGACCTCTACCGGCGCGTCAACAAGGGCGCGCGCGTGGTGGTGAGGTGAGGGGCTTGGGGCATTTCGCGCCGCGAAGCGATCAGGCGGAGTTCGTGTGACCTCATCGGCGGACTTTCCATCGCGTCCGCTGGCCCCGCCGAAATCGTCCCGGCGGGATTGCCGGCGTTCCGATGCGACCTATCCTTTGACTCAGCCGAAAATCGCGGCGGGACCGCACAGGAGAGCGCGAAGACCCAATTCGCGAGCGAACGCACGAAGCGTATGAAATCTGTCCTTATTCGAAAGCCGCGCGCGGCAATATCGGAGTCGGAATCAATTAGTCCGAGCCGGGTTAGCGATTCCGGGGCGCGCGTCAGCAGAGCGAATGGGTCCGCCAATGCCGACCGATGAAGCGGAGATCCTGCGTCAAGCCGAGCTATGGGGAGAATTGGAGCGCGGCGTCGCTGTCGCCACCGTGGTTCAGACGTTCGGCTCCGCGCCAAGGCCCCCTGGATCGCATCTCGTCGTCGAGGAGTCCGGACTGTTTTTCGGCTCGGCCTCGGGCGGCTGCGTCGAAGGCGACGTCATCACGGCGGCGCTCGACGTGATCGAAGATGGCGCGCCGCGACTGCTGAACTTCGGCGGCGCGGATGAGGTCGCATGGCGCCCGGGACTGCCATGCGGCGGCGGCATCGGCGTCCACGTCCAAAAGCTCGACCTGGCCTTGGTGAAACTTCTCGCCGACATGCGCGGCGAATACGCCGCGCGCCGCGCCTGCGGGCTCGTCACGCCGCTCGACGGCGGCGCGCCCTGGCTGTCGCG
The DNA here is from genome assembly GCA_003134075.1 of Methylocystaceae bacterium. Classification (GTDB taxonomy): domain Bacteria; phylum Pseudomonadota; class Alphaproteobacteria; order Rhizobiales; family Beijerinckiaceae; genus Methylocystis. The sequence goes on from PLAI01000188.1 coordinate 2,708, forward strand.
CATGAGCGACGCCGTGGACGACATATCCGCCTCGACACTGCGCGCGGGACGAAGCGCTCTCGTCGAACATCGCGGTCGACCGATGTTCGTCTATGTGCACAGGCCGCCGACGCGGCTCGTGATCGTCGGCGCGGTGCACGCGGCGCAAGCGCTCGCCGCGATCGCGCGGGTCGCCGGTTTCGAGGTCGTCGTCATCGATCCGCGCGCGGCCTTCGCGACCAGCGAGCGCTTTCCGGACACGGTTCTGATCCCGCGATGGCCGGACGAAGCGCTGCCGGCGCTGGAACTTGACGCATTCACGGCGCTCGCCGTGTTGAGCCATGATCCGAAGATCGACGACCCCGCGCTGCGCATCGCCCTGGCGTCGAACTGGTTCTATGTCGGCGCGCTCGGCTCCGCGGCGAGCCAGGTGCGACGCGTCGAGCGCCTCAAGGCGAGGGGCGTCACGGCCGACGCTCTGGCGCGCCTGCGCGCGCCGATCGGACTCGACATCGGCGCCGTGAGCCCGACGGAAATCGCTGTCGCCGTGATGGGCGAGATCGTGCTGACGCAGCGCCAAAAGCCGTTGCGCGCGGAAACGGCGCGCGCGGCGGCGTGCGCATGAGCGTCGCGGCCATCGTGCTCGCGGCGGGGCGCGGCGCGCGTTTTGGCGCCGCGCGCGGCAAGCTGCTCGCGGATTATCGCGGCTGTCCATTGGCGCGCTGCGCGGTGCGGGCGGCGCTGGCGTCGAAAGCGTCCAAAACGATCGTCGTCACCGGTCACGCGCGCGGCGATGTCGAGCAAGCGCTCGCTGGCCTGCCGGTAAACTTCGCGCATAATCCGGATTTCGCGAGCGGCGTCGCGTCGTCGCTGCGCGTGGGGCTCGCGCGCGCGGCGGACTGCGCGGGCGCGCTGATCCTGCTCGCGGACATGCCGGGCGTTGGGAGCGCGACCCTCGATCTATTGATCGCGGCGTTCGAGCGCGCGCCGGCATGCGCGGCGGTGGCGCCGGTATATCAGGGGAGGCGCGGCAACCCGGTGCTGCTTGGCGGCTCGCTGTTCGCGAGCGTTGCAAGCCTGACCGGCGACGAAGGCGCGCGCGGCTTGCTGCGCGCCCGCGACGGGGTGATCGAGATCGCGGTCGACGACGAAAGCGTGCTCATGGATATCGATACGCGGGAAGATCTGACGAGGGCGCTGGGCGGGGCGTGATACGAATTCCACCTGATCGTTTCGCCGCGCGAAGCCGAATGAGCCAATCAAGCGCGAACCGTCTTCACTCTTTCTTGCTTGCTTCGGCGAATTCCAGATATTGTGGATGGGCGCGAGCGTTTGATGTCATGACCGCGCGGCTATACAGGCGTTTGGGTTGTAATTTGCGTTTGAACGAAGCGGAGAGCAACCGTGCGCCGAATCAAACCCAGACGCGGCTTCGCGCTACTCGCGCAGGCCGCGTTCGCCATCGCGCTATCGTCCTGCGCCGGGGTCGAGCCGAACGAGGCCACTTCCCCTCCGATCAGTTATAGTCCGGGCGTCGACTGCGACAGGAAATGGTCGCGCGCGGCGACATGGGTGGCGCAAAACGCGTTTTACAAAATTGAGACGCGGAGCGACTGGCTCATTCAAACCTTCGGACCGGAAGGCAAGAGTCCGGGAACCGCGATGAAGGTGGAAAAGCTCGCGGCGCCGGACGGCTCGATGGAACTCGTGCTGCAAATCCGCTGCGCCAATTTTCTGGGCTGCGTTCCCGACCTCGACTGGTTGACGGGATCGTTCCTCGCTTATGTCGGTGGAACCTCCAGGCTGATCGTCGCCATACCGCCGCCGCCGAAGCATACGCCAACCCTTCCCCTCCTGGGCAATCCGCTCGCGATCTTTCAGTGATCCGCGGGCGTCGGGTCGTCCCGCCGGGGCTCTTTCTTCGGCGCGGCGCCGGAGATTCGCGCCAGCAGCGCGCGCCAGCGCGGCAGGACCCATTCGCCGAAGCCATCCATATAGAGGTAGACGACCGGCGTCGTATAGAGCGTCAGCGCCTGGCTGACGATCAGCCCGCCGACGATGGCGATGCCGAGCGGACGGCGCACCTCGCCGCCATTGCCGAAACTGAAGGCGAGCGGAATAGCGCCAAGGATCGCCGCCATCGTCGTCATCATGATGGGACGAAAACGCAGGATGCAAGCCTCGTATATCGCATCGTACGACGATGCGTTGTGCGCGCGCCGCGCGTCGATGGCGAAATCGATCATGAGAATCGCGTTCTTTTTGACGATGCCGATTAGCAAAATCACGCCGATGAATGCGATGATGCTGAATTCGGTGTGGAACAACATCAGCGCCAGCACCGCGCCGACGCCCGCCGACGGCAGCGTCGAGAGAATGGTGATCGGATGGATGTAGCTCTCGTAAAGGATGCCGAGCACGATATAAACCGCGATGACCGCCGCCAGGATCAGCAATGGCTGCGTGCGCAACGACTCCGCGAAAAGCTGCGCCGTGCCCGTTAACGAGCCGCGCAGGGTCGATGGCATCTTGATCTCTTTGATCGCGCGTTCGATATCTTCGACCGCCTGGCCGAGCGAAGCGCCGACGGCGAGATTGAACGAGATCGTCGTCGCGACGAACAGCCCCTGATGATTGATCGCCAGCGCCGTGTGGCCCGGCACGTAACGGGCGAAGGCGGGCAGGGGCACCATCGTCTCCTGGCTCGTGCTGACGGGCGAACCCGTCGACGCCACGGCGTTGCCGACGACGGCGATCGAATTGTTCTGCGCGTTGCGGGCCGTCGCGGTAAGGCTCGCCATATTCGTGGCGGCGGCGCTTTGGCTGGTCGAGGGCGTCGAAGGCGTTCTCTCGGCGCTGGTCGAGACGACAACGTTTCCGACTGGCGCGTTGGTCAGACTCGTGCCCCTCGCCGGCGCCCCGGAGGTCGAAACATAGACGTTTTGCAGCTCCGTGGGACGCTGCGTATAGCGCGGGTCGATCTCCATGACGACGTGATATTGGTTGTTGGCCTGATAAATGACCGACACTTGCCGCTGCCCGAAGGCGTCATAAAGCGTGCTGTCGATCTGCGCCGCGGAGAGCCCCAGCCGATAGGCGGTGTCGCGATCGATCTCCACGTCCGACTCCAGCGCCTTTAGCTGCTGGTCAGAACTCACGTCGCGAAGCACGCCGCCGCGCTGCAAGGCCTCGACCAGCTTCGGCGTCCAGGAATAGAGTTCGGGGCCGTTGCCAAGCAAGGTGTACTGATATTCGGCGTTGCTCTGGCGCGCGCCGACGCGAAAATCCTGGATGGCGGTGAGAAAAACCTCCCCGCCCGACAATTGCGCCAGTCTCGGCCGCAAGCGCGTGATGATTTCGTCGGCGGAGGCCTTGCGCACGCCGAGCGGCTTGAGATTCACATAGACCGACGCGGTATTGATCGCCGCCGCGTTGCCTCCGCTGCCGGCGCCCGTGAAGCCGATGACATTTTCCACATCCGGATCCTGTCGCACGATGGCGATCATCTCCACGAGCTTCTTTCGCATGGTCTGGAACGAGACGGACTGATCGCCGCGCAACACGCCCGTGATGCGCCCGGTGTCCTGCTCTGGAAAGAAGCCCTTGGGCACGATGATCAGCAGATAGACGTTCAGCGCGATCGCGCCGAACAAAATCAACATGACCAGCCGAGGACGCGAAAGCGCCACGAGCAGCGTGCGCTCATAGCCGGAAAGCATGCGGTCGAACATCGTCCGCTTCTTTTTTCCGCCGTCCTCTTCCCCGAGTTTTGGCCGCAACAGCAGGGCGCACAGCATCGGCGTCGTCGTCAGGGAAATGACGAGCGAAATCAAAATGGCGATAGAGAGCGTCAACGCGAATTCGCGAAAAAAGCGTCCGGGAATGCCACCCATGAACAGGATCGGCGTGAACACCGCGATGAGCGACAGGCTGATCGAGAACACCGTGAAGCCGACCTCGCGCGCCCCGAGCATCACCGCCTCGAGGCGCGGCATGCCCGCTTCCAAATGTCGCGACACGTTTTCGACGACGACGACCGCGTCGTCGACGACGAAGCCCGTGGCGATGGTCAAGGCCATCAGCGAAAGAATGTCGAGGCTGAAACCGGCGAGATACATGACGGCGAACGAGCCGACGATCGAAACCGGCACGGCGATGCTCGGGATGATCGTCGCGCGTATGTCGCGCAGGAAAAAATACACGACCATGATCACGAGCAACACGGCGATCACCAGCGTCGTCTCGGTGTCTTCCAACGATGCGCGGATGGTCAGCGATTTGTCGCCGGCGATCTTCACGTTCAAGCCGGCGGGCATCGCCGCCTCCATGCGCGGCAATTCCGCTTTGACGCGATCCACCGTCTCGATGATATTGGCGCCTGGCTGCGTGAAGGGAATCACCGCGACCGCCTGGTCCTCGTCGAAATATCCGTCGTTGCGCAGGTCTTCGACCGAGTCCAGGACCGTGGCCACGTCGCTCAAACGCACCGCGTCGCCGTTGCGATAGGCGATGACCAGCGGCGCATAGTCGGCGGCGCGCGTGGCCTGATCGTTGTCGTAGATCTGATAGCGCCGCGAGCCCTCTTCGATGACGCCTTTCGGGCTGTTGGCGTTGGCCGAGGCGAGCCCGGCGCGCACGTCCTCCATGCTCACGCCATATTTGTTCAGCGCGTCGGGATTGAGTTCGACGCGCACGGCGGGCAGCGTCGCGCCGCCGATGATGACCTGTCCGACGCCTTCCAGTTGCGAGAGCCGCTGCTGCAAAACATTGCTCGCCGCGTCGTACATCTGGCCGCGCGTCAGCGTCTTGGAGGTCAGGGCCAGAATGACGATCGGCGCGTCGGCGGGATTGACCTTGCGATAAGTCGGGTTCGTGCGCAGATTCGTCGGCAGGTCCGCCCTCGCGGCGTTGATGCCCGCCTGCACGTCGCGCGCGGCGCCGTCGATGTCGCGATCCAGTCCGAACTGCAGGGCGATGCTCGTGAGCCCAAGGCTGCTCGATGAGGTCATCTCGGTCACGTCGGCGATCTGACCGAGATGGCGCTCCAGCGGGCTCGCGACGCTGTTCGCCACGGTTTCCGGACTCGCGCCAGGAAGCTGCGCCAGCACCCTCACGGTCGGAATATCGACCTGCGGCACTGGCGCGACCGGCAGCTTGAAGAAGGCCAGCGCTCCCGCGAGCGCGATGCCGATGGTCAATAGCGTCGTCGCGACCGGACGCGCGATGAAGGGCGCCGAGATGTTCATCGCGGCGCCTCGGGAGAAGGTGGGACGCCCTTGACCCGGCGCGCGAGACGGTCGAAAAACAGGTAGATCACCGGCGTGGTGAAGAGGGTCAGCACCTGGCTGAAGATGAGGCCGCCGACGATGGCGTAACCGAGCGGGCGCCGCAATTCCGATCCCGAGCCGCCACCGATCATCAGCGGCAGCGCGCCGAGAATCGCCGCCATCGTCGTCATCAAGATCGGCCGAAAGCGCAACAGGCACGCCTGGTAGATCGCGTCGCGCGGAGCCATTCCCTCGTGACGTTCGGCGTCGAGCGCGAAATCGATCATCATGATCGCGTTCTTCTTGACGATGCCGATCAGAAGAATGATGCCGATGATCGCGATGATGTCGAGTTCGTAGCCGAACAACATGAGGATCAGGAGCGCGCCGACGCTGGCCGACGGAAGCGTCGAGAGGATCGTGATGGGATGGATGAAGCTCTCGTAGAGCACGCCGAGCACGATATACATCGTGGCGATGGCGGCGGCGATCAGCAGCAGTTCGTTCGTCAGCGAAGAACGGAACGCCGCCGCGGCGCCCTGATAGGCCATGATGAAGCTCTCGGGCAGGCCGATGTCCTTCTTGGCTTGCTCGATCGCCTCGATCGCCTCGCCGAGCGAAGCCTTCGGCGCCAGGTTGAACGAGATCGTCGTCGCGGGGAACTGGCCGAAATGGCTGAGCAGCAACGGCGCCGATTCCTGCCGCGTCGATACGAAGGCCGCGAGCGGCGCCTGGCCGTTGGTGGTCGAGGACGACGACGGCAAATAGATCGCGGAGAGACTTTCGAGCCGCTCTTGCAGCGACGGATCGACCTCCTGGATTACGCGATACTGGTTGGACTGCGTGTAGATGGTCGCGATGATGCGCTGGCCGAAGGAATCATAGAGCGCATTGTCGATGGTCGAAGGCGTGACGCCGAACCTCGCCGCCGTCGCGCGGTCGATTTTAAGGTTCACCCCCAAGCCGTTCTGTTGCAAATCGCTCGCGACATCGGCGAGCGCGGGCGACTGCCGCAGTCGCCGCACCAGTTGCGGGGTCCACTGCTGGAATTCGGAGCCGCGGGGATTTTCAAGCACGAATTTATATTGCGCGCGCGTGACGCTGGCGTCGATCGTCAAATCCTGCACCGGCTGCATGTATAGCGCGGCCCCGGCGACGCTGGCGGCTTCCTGCCTAAGCCTGCGAATGATCTGGCTCGCCGAAAGAGCGCGCTGATCGAAAGGCTTCAGCGCGATGAGAAAGCGGCCGGCGTTCGGCGTCTGGTTGGTCCCATCGACGCCGATGAAGGAGCTCAGGCTCTCGACATCCGGGTCCTTGAGGATAGCGTCGGCGAGTTCGCCCTGAAGCCGGGTCATTTCCGAAAACGACGCGGTCTGCGGCCCCTCCGATATCGCCTGGATGAGCCCGACATCCTGAACCGGGAAAAAACCCTTGGGGATCGCTATATAGAGCCCCACCGTCACCGCCACGGTGGCCAGCGCGACAAAGAGCGTGGCGGTTTGATGATCGAGCACGACCTCAAGCGCCCGGCCGTACTGTTCGATGATTTTTTTGAAGCCGCGGTCCGCCGCGAGATCGAAGCGGTTGCGTTCGGCGTCGGGGCGATGATGGATGAGCCGCGCCGACATCATCGGCACCAGGGTCAGGGAGACCGCCGCGGAGATCACGATCGTCGCGGCGAGCGTGATCGCGAATTCATGGAACAGCCGTCCAGTCACGTCGCCCATGAACAGCAGCGGAATCAGCACCGCGATCAGCGAGACGGTCAGCGAGATGATGGTGAAGCCGATCTGTCCCGAGCCGCGCAGCGCCGCCTGCATCGGTTCTTCTCCGCCTTCGACATAGCGGGCGATGTTCTCGATCATCACAATCGCGTCGTCGACGACGAAGCCCGTCGAGATCGTGAGCGCCATGAGCGAGAGATTGTCGAGGCTGAAACGCAACAGATACATGACGCCGAGACAGCCGATCAGGGAAAGCGGCGCGGAGAGGCTGGGGATGAGTGTCGCCGCGAAGGTGCGCAGAAAAACGAAGATCACGAGAACGACGAGAACGACCGCGAGGCCAAGCTCGAATTCCACATCGGCGACGGAGGCGCGAATTGTCGTGGTGCGATCGTTGATGATATCGAGTTCGAGCGCGGTCGGAAGGTTCGCCTTGATCTGCGGCAAGAGCCGCTTGATGCTGTCGGCGACCTGAATCACATTCGCGCCCGGCTGGCGCTGAATGTTCAAAATGATCGCCGGCGTGCGGTTGCTCCAGGCCGCAAGAAATCTGTTCTCGGGCCCCTTGATGACGTTGGCTACGTCGGACAGACGCACTGGATTGCCGTTACGATAGGCGATGAGAATGGCCTTATATTCATCGGCGGTTATCAGCTGGTCGTTGGCGTTGATGCTTGACGCCTGCGCCGGGCCGTCGAAATTGCCTTTCGGCATATCGACGGTGGCGTTGCCGATGATCGTGCGCACGTCGTCGATGTTGAGGCCATAGGCGGCGAGCGCGCGCGGGTTGATCTGCACCCGCACCGCGGGCCTGTGACCGCCGCTTATGCTCACGAGTCCAACGCCGGGCTGCTGCGAAATTTTTTGCGCGAGTCGCGTCTCGCTCAAATCCTCGAGATCGATCAGCGAAAGAGTCTTCGACGTGACCGCGAGCGTCAGAATCGGCGCGTCGGCGGGATTGACCTTGGCGTAGATCGGCGGCGCCGGCAGATCCGCCGGCAAAAGATTGTTGGCCGCGTTGATCGCCGCCTGCACTTCCTGTTCGGCCACGTCGAGCGTAATGTCGAGATTGAATTGCAGCGTGATGATCGAGGCGCCGCCGGAACTCGCGGACAGCATTTGATTGAGGCCCTGCATCTGGCCAAGCTGCACTTCGAGCGGCGCCGTGACCGCCGAGGTCATGACCTCGGGGCTGCCGCCCGGATAAAAGGTTTGGACCTGGATCGTCGGATAGTCGACCGCCGGCAGCGTGGCGAGCGGCAGCAGGCGGAAGGCCGAGGCGCCCGCGAGCAGAATCGCGACCATCAGCAAAGTCGTCGCGACCGGGCGCAAGATGAAAGGCTCTGAAACGTTCATCGACTTTCGCTCGCTCGTGACCGCCGCGGGGACTATTTTGGCGGCTGTGGTTGCGCCGGGCTCTTGGCCTCGTCAGGAATTTCGACGAGCGCGCCTTCGCGCAGCCGGTCGGTTCCTTCGGTCACGACGCGATCGCCGGGCGCGAGCCCGGAAATCACCTGCGTCATATCGCCATCCGTGGGTCCAAGCTTTAGCACGTGGACGGCGACCTTATTGTCGGCGCCGACGACATAGGCATAGGCGCCGGGCGCGCCGCGCTGGATCGCCGCCGTTGGGATCGTGACGACATCGCGCAGCGTGTCCAGCAGCAGATTCGCGTTGACGAATTGGCTCGGAAACAGCTTGTTATCGGTGTTCCCGAATTGAGCGCGCAGCTTGACCATGCCCGTGGTGGTGTCGACTTCATTGTCTATCGTCAGCAATTGGCCGGTCGCCAGTTTCGTCACATTGGCGCGATCGTAAGCGTCGACCTGCAATGGAACGTCCGCGTTCACCTTGGGCATGATGTTCGGCAACTCGTCCTCGGGGACCGGAAAAATGACGGTGATCGGCTGCAACTGAGTGAGGACCGCGATCATGCTGGTGCTCGAAGTCTGCACGTAATTGCCGGGATCGACGAGACGCAGGCCCACCCGGCCGTCGACCGGCGAGATGATGTGGGCGTAGATCAGATTGAGTTTCTGCGCGTCGATCAGGGCCCGGTCGGTCTTCACCGATCCCTCGTACTGCTTGACGAGATAGACCTGATCCTCCTCGGTCTGCCGGGCGATCGAATTTTGCCGCAACAGCGTTTGGTAGCGGGCCAGATCGATTTTCGCCTGGTCGAGCAATCCCTGGTCGTGAACGAGTTGGCCTTCGTATTGCGCCTGTAGAATCTCGTAAGGACGCGGATCGATTTGCGCCAGAAAATCGCCCTTCTTGACCATCTGGCCTTCGCGAAAGGCCACTTGCGTCAGCTGGCCGTTGATTTGCGTCACGACATTGACGGTCGCGAGCGGCGTCACCGTGCCGAGTCCGTTGACGATGACTCTGATGTCGCCTTTGCCGATGGTCGCGGCTTTGATCGAAACAGCGCTTTGCGTCTGTTTCGATTGCGTTCCACGCGACAAAAACATCCGCGTTAACTCGTAGGCGCCGAATATCAACAGCAGGGCGATGAGAATCCTCGGCGCCGCGCGCCGAATGCGCTCGCCGCGGCCGCCCTTGTTCCCCACCTCTCTCTCTTCCGAAACCATCATTCCACCGACTTGACGCTTAAGCACAAAGCCCAGCTTGGCGGCGCGTCGGCCAGATCAACCGACTCAATTCGCACGCGCAACATGATCAAAAAGCCCGGCCCACGCAAGAAGGCGATTCTCGGCTAAACACAGAAAAAATAGGCGCGCCGCAGTAATTCTGGGGAATAGCGGCGCAATGTCTTGACGAGGCAAGGTCACTATTGCAGCATCAAACAAATACAGTCAAGCTTGCGACCGGTCGAGATTTTGGCCAAGCTTCGTCCAAAGGCGGTTAAGCTGCGCAATGGGCGCGAATCAGGGAAGGCCACCATGAGCGATCGAGTTGAGCGCGGCGAGTCGCGCGCCTCTGTCGCCGGTCACGCTCCTTCCCACGCGCGGAAAGCTTCGGGAACGACGAGGGGCGTGTTGCTTTTCGCGGCGGCCGCGGCGCTATCGGCCTGCGAGGTGGGCCCCGACTATGTTCCGGCGCTCGCCGCCATACCGCAGAATTTCAAGGAGTTGCGGGGCAGGGCGCTGAAAGGCTTCAAAGTCGCGGCGCCGCGGGAAAGCGTTGACGCGGGGCCATGGTGGCTGGTCTACCGCGATCCCGTGCTCGATTCGCTCGAGCGCCAGGTCGAAATCTCGAACCAGACCGTCGCGGCGGCGGCGGCGGCCTATGAACAGGCGCGCACGCTGATACGCACGGCGCAAGCCGCGCTGTTTCCGACCGTGACGGCGAGCTACAGCGTTTCCCGCAATTATACGGGCTCGGCGCTGGTCGGCAGTTCTTCCACGACGACTTCGAGCGGCGGCGCGGTCGCCTCCGCCGGGAGCGGCACGACGACGAGCCGGCATGGCGTCACGACCACGGTCCAAACGACGCAGGGCGCGCTAACGTGGGACCTCGACGTTTGGGGGAAGATTCGCCGCCAGATCGAAAGCAATGTCGCCGGCGCTCAGGTCAGCGCCGCCGATCTCATCAACGCCAAGCTTACGGCGCAAGCCCAGCTCGCGTTGGCTTATTTCAATCTGCGCGCGGCCTACTCGCTTAGAAGCCTGCTGGAAAAGACCACGGCGGAATATAAAAAGACCGTGACGATTACGCAAAATCAATACAAGGGCGGCACGGTCTCGGAGGCCGATCTCGTCAGCGCCGAGACGCAGTATATGTCGGCGCAGGCCGCGGCGATCAGCACCAATGAGACAATCGCGCAGTTGCAGCACGCAATCGCCATGCTGATCGGCAAGCCGCCAAGCGAGGTGAACCTGTCGCCGATGCTGCTTACCGGCGCCATCCCGCCTTTCCCCGTCGGCGTGCCGTCGCAACTGCTGGAGCGCCGGCCGGACATCGCCGCCGCCGAACGCGTGATGCAGCAGGAGAACGCGCTGATTGGCGTCGCGATCGCCGCCTACTACCCGGACGTCACCATCTCGGCGGATCTCGGCTACACCGGCTTGATGTCGCTGCCGATCAATCCGGCGCATGAATTCTGGTCGCTCGGCGGCATGGCGCTCGAAACCGTGTTCGACGGCGGCGCGCGCTCGGCGCAGGTCGACTCCGCGAAGGCGACCTATCTCGAAGCCGTCGCCAATTACCGTCAAACCGTCGTGACCGCGTTTCAGCAGGTCGAGGATCAACTCGCGGCGATCCGCGTGCTGACCGCGCAGCTCAAAGTTCAGGAGAACGCCGTCGTCGAGGCGCGCAAGGCGGTCACGGTGTATCTCAATCAATATCGCGCCGGCGCCGTGGCTTTCACCTCCGTCGTGGTCGCCGAAGCCGCGCTGCTATCGGCGGAACAGGCCGCGCTGGCGACGCGGCAGAATCTCTTCATCGCCAGCGTCACCCTGATCGAGGCGCTTGGCGGCGGCTGGGACAAGTCAAGGCTGCCGACGCCGAGTGAAATCTCGACGGGAATCTCGATCTTCCCGCAGCTTTGAGGTCGAGTCGCTAAAGCTGCCAATAATACCAGAACGTCCCGGATTTAGGCTGAAACGGAGGAGGCGCATGTCTGGGATCTTTAAGCCGATAGCCTTGCCGTTGATTTTTGGACTGATGTGGTCCGACGTGGCGCTATCGCAGGACATAACAAAATTCAACACCATCGAAACCCATGCGCCCGCGACGATCGACGCAATCAAAATCTCGAATCAAAAGTTCGCGTTTCGCAAATTCACCTTGCAAAAATTTGGCGGGCTGCAATGGCCGATTATATCGTTCAACATGTCGAACAAAGGGCGCGTGACCATCAAGCGGATATACCTGCGAGCCGTTTTGAAGGCGCCCGCGAGGTCGGTTCCTTTCGCCGATCATGATATCGATTACGCCATTCCAGGCGGCCTTGCGCCCGGAGAGTCCAAACATGTCGCCCTCGATGCCGACACTATTGGCGATTGGAGTTCCGTCGCCGGGGAAGCCCTCCACAAGGCGTCTTTTTTTCTAACAGTCACAGCGGTCGAAGACGCCGGCGGAAACAAGCTCGTCAAATAATGGAACTTCCGCGGCGCGCGGCCAACGCCCGGCGGATGGCCGGCCGCCTCGTCTCCCCGCTCGCGGGGAGAGGTGCGGTGAGGGGCTTGGGCATTTCGCGCCACGAATTGCGTGGGAACGCGGACGCTGTTGTTGACGACCGCGGTCCGGCTCAATCGCGCCGCGGTCGAGCGAAGGCGTGTTCGGGCCGCATCACAGGTTCGGGCGCCTCGACGCCGGCCTCGGTTGGTTGGCCCTGAGCGCCGGAGGAATTCGGGGAAACCAACTGCTCGCGCAGCATTCGAATATTACGATAGGTCGTTTCATGAATATAAATATGACCCCGTTCATCGTGCGCGAACAGCGAGGCGGTCGGGTCGTTGCGAACTTTCTGTAACGCGTGAGTGATCACATTGAGACATTCCGCGAGTTGGCGCCCGTCGCCGAGTTGCACGTGTCGTTGCATGTCGCCGAGGTTCAGGCCGTGGAGCGACGGTATGCCCTGAGCGAGCGGCGTTTCGCGCGCCAGCTCGAAAAAGACCTGCGTGACGAGAAAATTGCCCGTGATCAGATTGAAGATCTGGACCGCCTCGTCGATCGTGGTCGCGGCGAGCGCGTCGGCCTTCATCCTTGACGGATCGTGTTCGTGGGCCGGCGCGCCCAGCGCCTTGGCGATTTCATTCTCCATCCAGCGCCGCGCCTCTGGCGGCGCCGATTTAATCTGTTCCGCCGAAAACGTGAAGCTGGTCATGCATTCTCTCCCGTTTGTCTGTATTAACGCCTCATCGCCACATGCCGCGCATTCTCGCCCCGACATCGACGCGCACTTGCCTCGCGCCTTGCCGCTCCCCCGGTTCCGTCGTCGCCAGCGGCCATGTCACGCATTCGAAGCGATGCAGCAGCGTCGCCGGAATGAAGCGGGTTCGCGAGGCATGGACGTGGCGGTCGCCCTGGGCGTGCTGGCCATGGGTGAAGAAGCGCTGCGGCGCGACAAGGTGCAGACTGTCCTTCGCCCGGGTCATGGCGACATAGAGCAGCCGGCGCTCCTCTTCAATTTCCGCCGTCGTCCCGGCGCCGAGGTCGGAAGGGATGCAGCCGTCGACGGCGTTGAGGATGAAAACCGATTTCCATTCCTGTCCCTTGGCGGAATGGATCGTGGACAGGATCAGATAATCCTCGTCGAGCAGCGGCGCGCCGGCTTGATCGCTGGTCGCGTCCGGCGGGTCGAGCGTCAATTCGGTGAGGAAGCGCTCGCGCGAGGGATAGCCCGCCGCGATCTGTTCGAGTTGCAGCAGGTCGGCGAGGCGCGCGGCGGCGTCGTCGTGAATGTTTTCCAGCCGCGGCTCGTACCAGCGCCGCGCGCAGGCGATCTCGGCGGGCCAGCCCGCCTTGCCCGAGCGAAGATGTTGTAGCGTCGCGACGAAGCCGGTCCAGTCGTCGCCCGAGCGCGGCGGCGCCGGAATCTCCGAAAGAGCCGATATCGGATCGGGTCGCTCGGCCATCAGGTCGAGCGCGCGCCGCGCCGTCGACGGCCCGACGCCAGGCATGAGCTGCATGATGCGAAAGCCCGCCACCCGGTCGCGCGGATTTTGGGCGAAGCGCAGCACCGCCAGCATGTCCTTGACGTGGGCGCTGTCGAGAAATTTCAGCCCGCCGAATTTCACGAAAGGAATGTTGCGGCGGGTCAGCTCCAATTCGAGCGGGCCGCTGTGATGCGACGCGCGAAACAGCACCGCCTGCTGTTTGAGGCTCGCGCCGGTTTCCCGGTTTTCCAGCACGCGCAGGGCGATGTAGCGGGCCTGATCGGCCTCGTCGCGCACGCTGACGATTCGCGGAAGCTCCGCCGATTGGCGCTCGGTCCAAAGATTCTTGGTGAAACGCTCGCGGGCGAGTTCGATCACCCCATTGGCCGCGGCCAGGATCGGCTGCGTCGAGCGATAGTTGCGTTCGAGCGTGATGATGTCGGCGGCGGGGCTGAAGGCGTTGGGGAAATCGAGGATGTTGCGGACGGTCGCCGCGCGGAAGGAATAAATCGACTGGGCGTCGTCGCCGACAACCGTGAGGCCGCGCCCGCCGGGCTTCAACGCCAGCAGGATCGAGGATTGCAGGCGGTTGGTGTCCTGATATTCGTCGACCAGAACATGGTCGAACCTGCCGCCGATGTCGTCCGCCAGCGCCGGCTCGGCGACGGTCTGGGCCCAGTAGAGCAGAAGGTCGTCGTAATCGAGAACGTTTTGCGCCTGCTTGGCCTCGACGTAAGCCGCGAACAAATCGCGCAGCTGCGCCCGCCATCCCGCGCACCAGGGAAACGCGTCTCGCAGCACCTCGTCGAGCGGCAGTTCCGCGTTGACGGCGCGGGAATAAATGGCGAGGCAGGTTCCCTTGGTCGGGAACCGGCTCGCCGTCTTGGAGAAGCCAAGTTCATGACGGGCGAGGTTCATCAGATCGGCGGAATCTTCCCGGTCATGGATCGTGAAATTCGGATCGAGCCCGATCTGCTCGGCGTAGTCGCGCAAGATGCGCGCGCCAATCCCGTGGAACGTGCCGGCCCATGCGAGCGCGTCGGTCATGGGGCCGGCGCTCGCTCCCATCGCCTGCGCGCAAATGCGTTCGACGCGGCGCGTCATCTCGGCCGCCGCCCGGCGGGAGAAGGTCATCAGCAGGATACGGCGGGGGTCGGCCCCGTTGACGATCAAATGCGCGACGCAATGGGCGAGCGTGTTCGTCTTGCCGGACCCGGCGCCGGCGATGACGAGAAGCGGAGCCGCCGGCGCGCGCTCTTTCTCCCGCGCGCCATGTTCGACGGCCCGTCGCTGCTCGGGATTGAGTTTCTCCAGATAGGCCAAAGGCGTCGCTTGCGAATCGGTGGATGGGGCAGGGCGAACCAGTGAACCACATTTCTCGTTTTGTTCGCAATAGCTGGCGATCGCTTCGCGGCGCGAAATGCCCAAGCCCCTTGTGGTGCTGCTCTACAGCCTGTTCAACTCGCTTCGCGACAGTCTTTTGGCCTTGACCGGCATTCCCTTCGCGGTCGCCGGCGGCATTCTCGCCTTGTATTTTACCGGCCTCGACTTCAGCATATCCGCGGCGATCGGCTTCATCTCGCTGTTCGGCGTGTCGGTCATGGACGGGATTTTGATGATCACCTACTATAATCAGGCGCCAAGGGGCGGCATGGGCGTTCTCGAAGCCATGTATCACGCCGCCGAACAAAGAATGCGGCCGATGTTGATGACCGCGCTGTCCGCCTGTATTGGCCTGTTCCCCGCCGCGATTTCGACGGGCATCGGCAGCCAGGTGCAGCGGCCTCTCGCGACCGTCGTCGTCGGCGGCATGTTGATCGGACCGGTCATGCTCCTGCTCGTCGTGCCGGCGCTTCGAATGATGTTCCTTGGCGGCGACGATCACCATGAAGAACATCCGACGACGCCTGCTGCTCCCGCGCCGGAAGGCGCGTCGGCGCCATGATTTCCGCGCCTGACTTTTTTCAGTGGCGGCCGGTGAGCGACGCGGCGCGAAAGCCCGCGCCGCCCCCTTTGGGAGCCGAGCCCATCCCGGTCGCGGATTCCTCCGCGCCCGAAAGCGGGAATCGGGCAAGCGCGCCGGGGCGATTGTGGACGATCCTCTGCATCGAAGACGATCCGGAATGTTCCTCGCTCATCGGGGAAGAATTGAAGGAGCGGGGCTTTTCGGTCGTCCTCGCCCATGACGGCGAGGAAGGGCTTTCGTTGCTGTTGAACTCAAGCGTGGATTTGGTGCTTTCCGACATCAACATGCCGGGCATGTCGGGGTTCGAAGTATTGGAAAAGTTCAAGGAACTGGCGCCGGACTCGCCGATTCCATTCATCTTCCTGACCGGCCTCGGCGATCGGGAAGACGAGATCGCCGGTAGAATGCTTGGCGCCGACGATTATGTAAGAAAGCCAGTCGACTTCGAGATTTTGCAAACGATCATCGCCGCGCGCCTGAGAGGCGCGGCGCCATTGTTCCCGGGCTCGACGAGCGGCGCGCTGAGCGATCGGGAGAAAGAGGCGCTGACCTGGGCCGCGCGCGGCAAGACGCGAGAGGAAATCGGCCACATAATGAACATCACGAAGAGAACCGTGGAGTTTCATCTCGACAACGCCCAAATCAAGCTGGGCGTCAAGACCCGTATCGAGGCGGCCGTGAGGGCGACGATTCAGGGCCTTATCGACCCGTAGCGGGGCGATGGCGGGATGTGAAACCCAAGGAAACGAGCAAGCGAGACTCAAATGAAACAAGTCACCGCGATCATCAAGCCGTTCAGACTCAACGAAGTGAGGGACGCGCTGAATGCGATCGGCGTCTCCGGCGTCACCGTCACCCAAGTGCAGGGTTATGGACGACAGAGAGGACAAGGCGCGGTATATCGCGGCCCGGAATATGAAGTGAAGTTCATTCCCAAACTCAAGGTCGAAGTGCTCGTCGTCGCCGACCATGCGGAGAAGGTGTTCGAGACGATCTTGAAGGAGGCTCGAACGGGGCAGCTTGGGGACGGCAAGGTTTTCATTCAGGACATAAAGAAAGTCGCGCGTATTCGCACCGGCGAGTTGGATCGCGAAGCCAGATGCGTAAAGTTTGGTTGGTGGAGGATGTCGCTAATCTGGAGGAATGCGCGCTCGAGGCCATGGCGCCAGAGCGGCGCGAGGCGCTTCACTCCTCGGATCAGATCGGCCGTTGATGACATCGCCGCGCATGGATTGGTCAAGGAATGGAGTGCTCGCGGAATTGAGCGCTTGAAATCGCTCCGGGCGCTTAAACAGCGAACCCTGTCGGCGTCGCGAGATCATCGCCGCTCGCGGTAAAGCCCTCGGCGTCGCGCGCTTTATTATTTCTTGCGGCGTATAGCAGCGGCAGTCCGAATAGACCCGCGAACCATGCTGAAAGAGCGACGAGTAGATTGCTCAACAAAGGAGCTCCAATGACGAACCCGACCGCGAACATAGTGGCCGCGAGCAGATTGCTGGCCTCGGCGAATTTGCGCGCGAACACATAGGCCTCGATAAGCTCTTTCTCATTGGTGAACTCTTCGTCTTCAGTCGTATTGACCACGAAAAAGCTCTCGCGCTCCGACATCGCAGTCATACCGGCGCTCAACGATGCGACTAAGCATACGATGGTAAGCCACGCATCGTGATAGATGACGCCAATGAAAATCCCGAACACGTCGATAATAAAAAAAAGTTTGAGAACACGATCCATGCGGCGATGAGCTGCCTGCCAAGCGTCAGTAATCAGAGTATCAGACATCAGCGCGCCTATAGGCGGTCCCGCCAACCTTGCGCCAGAGGGTCTGGAGCCGCGGCGGATTGGCATTGAGCATCTAATGACGGGAAATTATCAATTCGGTACTTTTACCTACGCACTTCCGCCGACGGAAGCAGGCACGAAGACAAAGGCGCGGCATTAGTGATGGCAGTTCGCGTCGCCTCGCTGGCGCCCGCGCAAAAACGCGCATCGGAAGGGGCCATTCGCGCGCCGCCGAGCAACGCCGCGCTCTGTTCGCGGTCCGATTTAGCAGCCTGGTTCGCCAGGGTCGCTTCAATCCGGAATCGACTCACTTCGCGAGTTTTCTTCCCGCGATGAATCCTCCAACGAGCGCCAGCGCGAAAAGCTGCATCGGCGAAAGCTCGCGTCCCAGCCGCATCGCCGCGGCCAGTTGGTCCTGTTGGGCGCCAGCCGTGACCAAATGCCGTAGAATTGAATTGAGATCCTCGACGGACGCCGACGCGGACGCCATCGCGGCGAGGCGCGACCGGCGGGCGCGCCGACGCGCCATCGCGACAGCCCAGATCGTGATCGCGGTCGCCCCAAAGGCCGCGCAGACGATCAGCGCGGCGACGACGCGCCCTTGCGACGCCTGGAGATAGGCATAGACGGCGAAAGCGCCAAACCCCAGGCTGATGGCGGCGGACAGCGCCACCGCCCCCGCGGCGGCGACGCCGAGAAGGAAATCGCCCAGGCGCCGTTCCGCCGCGCCGCCCAAAAGGCCTGTCAGCCAGCGTATCATGCGCGATCAGCCACGCGATCGGCTCATCAGACCGAGCCACATTCCCACGCCGAAAGCGATCAACACCGCCGTCAACGGATTGCGCTCGATGCTGGCCTCGATTTCGCCACTCGCCGCGCGAGAGAAACTGCGCGCCTCGGCGACCGTATCCGCAACCTTGTCTTTGGCGTCTCCGACGGCCTCGGAGACGCCAACGCCGGCGGCGTGCGTCTCACGTTGCACCAGTTTGCTAATCGTTTCGGCCAAACGCGCGACATCCTCCCGGATGGCGGCCAAATCCGCGGCGACGTCGCCTTCAGAATTCTTGGACATGGACATCTCCAACATGACGACGCGGGGGACGTCGAACCTGGCGCCACCCGCGCCGAAAAATGACACGAATTTAAGCGCGTCGAGAATAGTTAGTCGAGGATAGTTAACCGCGCCGCTCGGATAATGGAGAATTAGCGCGTCAAAGCACCCCAGCAAGGCCCGCGTCGACCGGCGCGCCCCAAAGAGGAGTTCGCTGACTTTGCCGGAGGTTCTTCGGCCGGCCTTGCCTCCATCGCTGTTTCGCACCATCTCCCCGAAATGGTCACCGTCAACTCTTCGCGCCTAAACGGGCAGAATATTCAAGGAACGGCGCTCACGGGCATCGTCTTTGGCTGCGTAATCATTGCGTGCCTCTATTTTGGCCGCGAGGTCTTGGTGCCAATCGCGCTCGCGGTGCTCATGAGCTTCTTGCTTGCCCCCCCGGTCCGGCTACTCCAAGGCTGGCGCGTGCCGCGGGTTCTCGCCGTCATCGTCGTGGTGGTCGTCGCATTCGCGGGGATCTTCAGCCTGGGTGGGCTGATGGTGGGGGAGCTCAACGAACTGGCGAGGGACCTGCCGCGTTATCAATTGACGCTGCACGAAAAGATTCAAAGTCTACGCGGCGCGACGGCCGTGACCGGCACGCTCCAACGGGCGTCCGAGGTGCTGCAAGAGCTAAACAGCGACCTCAATATGCCGAAACGCGGCGCTCCGGCGCGCGCTACTCCGACGCCCGGGGGCGAACCTTCCAGCGACGTCATTCAGGTGGAAATAGCGCAACCCAGCTCCAGCGCTCTGCAGACGCTTAGGGCCATCGTCACGTCGGTGGTCGCTCCTCTCACCACCAGCGCGATTGTCGTGATCTTTGTAATTTTCGTTCTCGCTCAAAGGCAGGATTTGAGGAACCGGCTGGTCCGGCTCGCCGGATCAAGGGACATACCGCGCACGACCGCGGCGTTTGACGACGCGGCCCAGCGGCTCAGCCGGCTTTTCCTCACTCAAGTGGCGCTCAACTCAGGTTTTGGGCTCGTAGTGGGCGCGGGGTTGTGGATCATCGGCGTTCCCAGCGCTCCGTTGTGGGGAATGCTGGCGATGATTTTCCGTTTCGTGCCTTACATCGGCCCCCTCATCTCGGCGATCTTTCCCATTGTCCTCGCGGCGGCGGCCGGGACGGGCTGGGCCATGGTGCTATG
>PLAI01000088.1 GCA_003134075.1 Methylocystaceae bacterium
GCCGAGCCGTTGTTGGCCGCGGTCGAAGCGTAGGCGTAAATGATTTCGCTGAATCCGTGCGGACCCGCGTTGCCGAGGCTATCAAGCGCCGTCTTCAAATTAACGGATATGGCGGCGAAAATCAGCACGAGAGCGGGCGTGAGCAGCAGCGACAGCATGGCGAGCTTCATTTCGCGCGCTTCGATCTTCTTGCCGAGATATTCCGGCGTGCGACCGACCATGAGCCCGGCGATGAAAACGGAGATGATGGCGAGCAGAAGAATGGAGTAGAGTCCCGTTCCGGCGCCGCCCGGCGCGATGCAGCCCATCAGCAGATTGACCATCGGAACGAGGCCGCTAATCGGCATGAGCGAGTCGAAGGTCGCATTGGCCGCGCCGGTTCCGGTCCCCGTGGTCGCGACCGCGAACAGGGCGGCGCCCGCCTGACCGAAGCGCAAATCCTTGCCTTCCAGATTCCCGCCGACCGGATCGACGCCAAGCTCCGTCAACAGCGGATTTCCAGCGGCTTCGGCCTGGTAGAGCGTGGCCACGCTTACGAGGAAGATGATGGTCATCACCGCGAACAGGCTGTAACTCTGCCGACGATCGCCCACCATGCGGCCGAAGGCGAACAGCAAAGCGACGGGGACAACGAGCTGGCTCCACGACTCGATCATATTCGACAAGGCGCCCGGATTTTCGAACGGATGCGCCGAATTGGCGTTGAAAAAGCCGCCGCCGTTGTCGCCGAGCAGTTTGATGGCCTCCTGGCTCGCCACGGGACCGATCGCGATCGTTTGCTTTACCCCTTCCAACGTCGTTGCTTCCATTGCCCCTTGCAGCGTCTGGGGCGCGCCCAAAAACACAAGAGCCAGCGCCACTAGCGCCGAGAGCGGCAGCAGCACATAGAGCACCGCCCGTGTCAGATCGACCCAAAAATTGCCGATCGTCGCGCATTGCTGACGCGCGAGGGCGCGCGTCAAACCAAGCGCTAGGGCCACGGCGACCGCCGTATCGAGGAAGTTATTGGCGGTAAGGCCGACCATCTGCGTGAAATGACTCATTGTCGTCTCGCCGGCGTAGGCCTGCCAATTGGCGTTGGTGATGAAGCTGATCGCCGTATTGAAGGCGAGGTCGGGCGGAACGGCGCCTTGCGCCAGCGGGTTTAGGGGGAGAAGCGCTTGGAAACGCATGATTAAATACAGAGCCAGAAAACATCCAAAGCTGAAAATGATCATGGATAGGGTATAGTCGAGCCAGTCCTGCTCCTTATTTGGATCGACCCCGGATAGCCGATAAAGGCCGCGTTCGACGGGCGCCGCCAGCGGCGTCAAGAGCGTCTTTCGTCCATCGAAAACCGCGGCCATGAAGGCGCCCAGCGGCCAAGCGACAACGACCACCAGCGCCAGTGTCAGTGCGATCTCAAGCCAGCCCGCGACCGTCATCGAACATCCCTTTTTTCGCGCCCGTCACAACGGGAAACGGCGCTGATCATCATCGATTTCCCATAGGCTAGGCAACGCGCTCGACTTGATTACGCTTCTTGGCCCCGAGCGCGCAAATGGACGCGCAATCGAGTGTAAGGGAGCAACACGGATATTCGTCCGCGCCCGGAAAGTTCTAAACCAACATCCACCGGATAGCGGCCCTGTCGATGCTGAGATTGCCGTTTTCGACAGATTTTGTCCACGCCGGGCCCTTCTTTACAAAAGCTTCCGCGCTCCCAAGACAATGCTGACCCCCAATCGCGGTTTCACGACCCTCCGCTCAAGGCTGCCGGTTCACATCCCTGGCCTCGGGAGGCGACGCTGAAGCAGCGTGAGCGCATCGATCGCTTAAGCGCAGGCGAAGTGTGGAATTCACGCAGGTCATCTTTGGATTGTCGACGGCTGCGCCCCTCTTTCGAGGGGCGGCCTCGAGCAGAAGATGCGTCGCGTGATCGACGAACTCGGCATCTCTGCAGTAGAGTTCCTCAAGCCGTTCAAGCTCGCCGGCAAATTGTGCGCTGACCACTGAACTTGGCGGGTTCCATCGTCGGTCGCCAGCGAATCGGCCATGAAAGAGGTCGAGCCCCCGCAGGTCTTTCAACTCGAAATAGGCTGCCGCGAGGGCTTTTAGCTCGGCCGCCCCAAAGAGTCGGAAATCAAACGAGATGCGCCGACCATTTTGGAGCTCCGCCTCGAGCCGGCTGGCTCGACGGTCATACCAAAACCAGCGGGCCTCTTCGACCGCGTCGACAAAAATCGTCGGGGTGCTGCCTACGGCGCGCACCGCGGTGACAAAATCGCCGCATGTGACCCGCGCCACTTCCGCAAGAACGCGGGGCAGGCGATCTCTCGGAATGTGATTCAGAACACCATAGAGACAGACGCAGAGGTCAATGCTTTCATCAGCTTCGGGAAGCCGAGTGCAAATGTCGCCGATTTCGAAATCGAGACTCACCCCGCCGAGGGCCGCCAAGTTACGGCTCCGCGTCTGCGCACGACGCACTTGCTCGTCCGCGATGTCAATTCCGCGCGCCGTGATGGAGGTGAAGCCGAGAGCCCATGCGCGTGTCACCAGGCGGCAAAGCCATGTGCCGGGTCCACACCCTAAGTCGAGAATTCGGATCGATCGAGCGCCTTTGGAACATAGTGTTCGCAATTTGTCATCGAGAACGGCCCAGATGCGCCGATCTCCATACGCATATTGTCCTTGGAATGAATTGGGGTCCTGTAGATCGCCGTCGGCATAGGCCTCATACTTGTCGCCGGCCTGATTGTAAGCGGCGGCGATCGCGTGCTCGTCGCCTGCATGCAGGCGCGATACGATTTGGCGGTTCCGAATTCTTGCGGTCACGTTCTTTGCCATTTCTTGGTTGTTTCACTTGAGACGGCCGAGAGATCCTGCGCGTCCTTTCACGACGGGCGCGAATCGGGTCGCATTAGCGGTCTAAGGAATTTGTACCGGTCACGACCGGCTCATACTCCGGCTGGATTTGGACATAGGCGAAGGCGATCGCGAACATCGCGAAGAGGCCAATGACGATAGGACTCGCCCGCAAGAAGGCGTTTTTCATCGTGGCGGATGTTCCGATCGGTGAGGTTTACGTTGAACATGTTAGTGGTGGCGTCTTGTTTCCCCTTACGCCGCCTTGCGCTCCACGCGCTCCAGGCAAGCGGCGATCGAATTGAGCGATGAGAAGCTCTGGCGGCGCAGCATCTGCTTGGGAAATTCGACGCCGTAGGCCTCCTCCAGCGCGAGCATTACCTGTATCGCGGCGAAGGGGCTAAGCCCCGCCTCATAGAGGTTGGCGTTTGGAGCGAGCGTTCGCGCCGCTACTGGCAAAAGGCCGTTCGCGTCGATGATTTGGCGAATGAGGTCGATCATCTTTGTGCTCCGTATCTGCTGGGCCCGAACACGCGCCGATCACCCGCTTCATGAACCAACGGTTCGGAATCGCGGTGTTCATATTGCGGGGACAATTTTTGCCTCCACGCACGGGAACTTGGATTGGTTAACGGTGTGCGCCGACCCTAAAGTCTCACTGTCGGGACTTGTCTTCGACGGGACCATCAGACCCATGCTTGGCCGCGCGCTCCGATCTGGCTTCCATGACGCTCTTCGGATCTTTGGCGACGGTTTTTGCCGGCCCACCGCTACTGAAATTAAGAATGCCGGGGACCATGATCACCACCCGCGGGTGCTCATCATTCTCCAGCATGGCGAAGCGAAGGGCTTCCAAACGCTCGACAAAGACGGCGCCGCATAGCCCGCCTTGATCACAAACGACCCAGTTGCCGCGGCTATCCCTGCCAATCAAGAAGGGGAAATATCCTGAGGAAGGTCGGTAGGGAGGCGCGCGCGGCGCATGTGATGGAGGCGCTTGCATCGGGTTACCTCCATAACGCCAACGGTTCGGTCGAACACCGCACGGCGTCCGGGCGCCGGCCCGCCTCGAACGCCGCGTAGTTCAATGCGGCCTGTCGATTGACGAAAATTCCTCCTGCCCGGCCTTGGCTCTCCGCTGCGAGCCAGCGACCTATTTCATCCTGCCCAACGACGAA
>PLAI01000305.1:0-9566 GCA_003134075.1 Methylocystaceae bacterium
CCGACGAATGCTTGCGACGGTTGTTCATGAAAAGTCTCATCTGGTGATCGGTGACATGTCGGCCGGGCAACGAAACGGTCCTCTCCAAAGAGAAGGCCGATCAATCACCCAGCCGCCGTTACCGCCAGAACAGAGCCCTTTCGGACGCGCGCCGCCGCCGGAGATTCCTCAGGTCGGGCTACGCCCGTCCTTCGTCACCCCGGCGGCGGCGCAGTGTCATCCTGATTGTCGCTGGCTCGTCATCCAGATTGTCGCGCTGCATCATGCCACCGTGAGTAGCCCTGGCTCGGTCGCGGCTCTGCGATGCGCGTCTTCCATGGGCCGTCGTCGAGACCTTTCAAAACGTCGCGCGAGTGATAGCCTTTGTCGGCGACGAGATCGCAGGGTTCTTCTGGCGTCGGCCCAAGCCCCATGGCGGACAGGTTCTTTTCCGCTTCCCTGAGCGTGGGATCGAGCGTCGCCGTGTCGCCCTTGTCGGCCTCATGGATTGGTGCCGCCACGATCACGCCCGTGTCGAGATCGACCGCATGTTCGGGCTTGTATGCAAGATGCGTCGAGCCGTCCTTCATCTTGGCGATCTTGGCGTCCGGATCGGTCTTGCTCGTCCAATCCTCGTTCGACAGCTTTTTGCCTTTGCGCATGCGGTCGAGCCGGATCAGGTCGTCGATCGTCGGCGTCTCGACACCGCTCTCCTTGGCCATCCGCGTCAGCATCTCGCGATAGCTCTCGCCATTGTCGCGACGCACGATCGTTCGCAGCGCGGCGTTGGCCTCCATCGTCGACCCATCGACGCCAATGCGCTCGCCTTTCACCAGACCATGCTCGGCGACAAGCTTCAGGACAAACTCGAACACCTTCTCGTGAACTTCGTGTGGCAGGCGGCTGCGCGTCTTCGACAGCCAGGAATGATCAGGAACCTTGTCGCGCTTGCCAAGCCGCAGGAAATCTCCCAGCGATCGGGAGTCCGAGCAGCGCCAGACGATGCCGCGCTCGCTGTCGAGCCCTTCGAAATAGCCGATCATATGCATGCGAAAATAGCGACCCGGCGGCAACGACGGCGCCCCCATCCTCGCCGCGTAGTAAGGCTTGCAGGTCTCTTCGACGAAAGCGTCGAAATCAGCATCGCTCAAAAGCTTCTGGAGACGGTCGTAAAACACATGGCCAGGAGAGCGCGGCATCTCCGCCCATGTCATCATGAGGTCGCCCTGGACCTCGCCCTCACGCCCCATCGCCATCGTCGCAGCCCGTCCACAATCTTTGTTCCACAGACAGAATCAGGCGGAAGCGACTTCGTCAACACGCTGTTAAAGGAACTATCGTCAGCCTGGATGGGGTCTACGATTGCCGGATTAACCGCAAAGCCATTTTCAATCGCGGGATGATCCCTAACATCAACGCCAATCCCCGCGGTAGAAAAGCCACCAAGCGAGGCCGCAAGCCGCTCTTCAACTCCGCCATTTTCAAAGAGCGGTTCAACACCATCGAGCGGGTGTTCGGCTGGGAAGATAAGTTCCGGCGCTTGCTGCTTCGGTTTGATCGCCTCAGCCAGTTGCACTACGCATTTAAAATCCTGGCCTATACGATGATCAACCTGCGCCATTTTTGCCAGGGTTAATCTAACAGCCGATGCCTTTTCGTGACGGGCGCATTTGCGCCCCGATCCCGCACGTTGGTTCGACAACAAAATCGAGGTTCAATGCGCAAAATATCTCAAAATCACCTTGGTCGAGGTTGCCTTCCCGCAAGTTTGTTTTCTCGATCGACTCTTCCAACCTGCTGAAACGAAAAACCCGCAACCAGTAGAGGGCAACCGGTTCGGGTTATTGAGCATGGCTGTTTTTCTTGACCTCGGTCGCTCCGGTTGCGGTCCATTTTACCGCAACCGGATGTCTGACCCGACCGTGTCGCAACTCAGTTCGCGGCTTGCAGGACTCCGGCAAAAACAAGTAACGGAGAAGGAACTGTTTGCGGGGAGGGTCTTCTTTGGCGCGGTGTTGCCGGGCATATGACGTTGCATTAGAAAACTACGGATCCATCTCGAGCAAGCGTGGCTTTGCAACGTAGTTTTTGGTCTTGGGATCGTAACGCGGCGAGGCCTCCAAACGCGCATTGTCCAAATCGACTGCATAGCCATTTTTTTTTGAATTGTAATGCAAGGTCGCCCATGGCAAGAGATGGTGCTTCCTGCCCATACCGAGAAAGCCGCCATAGGACATCACCGCATAGTTCGCGACACCGGTGACCTTGTCGATTAAGATGTCGTCTATTTTGCCGAGCTTGTGGCCGGCCAGATCGTACACGGTTTTACCTTCCACTCTCTCGGACGCGATGAGCGTTTGCGGGCTGATCGAATCAATATCGGTCATCTATAGCTCCTTTTCATGTGTTGATTTCGCTTCCTCGGCTTGACGGAGGATCTGCCCACGTGCTTCAGCGTATCCGGATCAAGCAGGGAATTATAAATGCGATTAAGCGTCGCTTGCTAGGTTCGGAAAATACTCACGTCGGAAAATACTCCATCGTAATCCTGCGCTCCCTACCGGGTCTGGGGCGATCGTCCAGCGCCCCCAACGGCCCGAGGGCCACGGCTTTCTTGACGCAACGCTGCACGGTTTGATGATGCAGCCATAAGGCTTGGCTCACGGCGAAAAAGCACGGCTCATCCCGATAGGCGAGGAGAATGTGCGCTCGCTCGACGCGACTCGCAGGCGCCGTGAGCGAGCGCGCGATCGTTGTGAGTTGCGCCAATTCGTCATCGTCGATCGCCAGCGCAAGCGCCTGTCGCAACGCAACCATGCTTCCAATCCTCCATCTCGCAAATCAAGAGCGAGGATCCCTATAACGGCGCCCAGAAAATAGGAATTCCTTGCAAAGAAGCACTTTCACGGAATCGATGTACTAGGTGTTTGGTCCACAGACCGGGCACGACCGCTCGCCAGCGGCACGCGCCGAAAGGACCCAGCGGCCGTCCCGTAAAATGATCTCTTCGACTTCGATTCCGGGAGCAACAGACAGTTTGATTTTCTTTCGCATGCCCCTTCCTCTGCACGGAAGGCGCAACCTTGACAATCAGCTCCCCAGAAAGTGACGAAGACCCCGCCAAGATGGCTCCGGACAGAGGAACAGATCACCAAGTTGAAGCTCATAAAACGCCAAATGTATCGGCGCGCGAAACTCGATTTGCTCGAAGGGCGACTCGTCGGCGCAAGTTGACCAAAAAATGCACCAAATCTGCGTCAGAGCCGCGGTTGGACGCGATTTGAGCGACACAATTCATATGCCCAACCCCAATCGGAGTATCTGATCACGTTGGACTTCGTGCAGCTCACTGTTTACAAAAACTGTCATTGGCTCCCCCGCTTCGAGCGTTGCTTCGAGCTGTTTCTTATCTTGATCGATTCTGATCTTGACGTGGCGACCGCGCCATTGAAGGCGGAATCCAACGCCGCGCCAATGCGCCGGAAGCCTCGGATCGATGGCTATGCCGTCACTGCACAGCGAGACCCCTGCAAAACCAAATACCGCCATCAGCCAGATGCCGCCCAGAGCCGCAATGTGCACGCCGCCATCAATCGCCGCAGAGGTATCCGCGAGATCTATGGCCGCGGCCCGTTGAAAATAGCGTAGCGCCAGGTCGGAGCGTCCAAGTCGGGCCGCGACCATCCCATGCATGGCGGGACTCAACGAGCTGCCGTGGCCGCATCCAGTCCGCCCCCGCAGCGTCCACACGGCCCACCTCCGCGGCAAGATAAGCGAAATCGGCCGACACCATCGATGCTGCTACGATAATCGGCTTTCTTGGCGCACTGACGCTCACGGAAAGGACAGCCAGGGCGACTGTCCGCATGTTTCGATTTGCTTTAGTGAGGACATGCCGCTTTCTGCATGGCTTGCGGCGTCGGAAAACCGGCCGCACCTAAAGGCGCATGTTTTCCCCGGCAACGAGTTGTCGCGCCGCAAGGTAGGTTTTCATTCCTGTCACGCGTTTTTGGTCGAGCGCTTCCGCTGGCATTTGTGGCATCGTGAAATTAGCTGTGTATCTTCAGCCTGCGACAGACTCGGAAACTACTCAATGCGCATGCATGAGGGCGATGAAGGCTACTGCGAAAGGGGCGCCCAAAAACCGAACGCCCCTCCGACAATTCTCATTCCGCGCCGAGCAGTTCATGCACATTTCATTTCAAACAGTTCAGGAAAGGCGTCGACGCTCCCTTCCCCAACGAAATCAACGCACGACCGGCGAGGCGAGTAGGCGCTTCAACGCATCCATCGATTTGCCGAACTTCTTCCAGTCCCCATGCTGCATTGCTTGCTGGGCGTCGTCGAACTGCCTTTTGGCGTTGCCGGATACTGGCGGTTCGGCTATCGCCGGCTGGTTCGCAAGCGGGGCCGTTTCCACCGGAGCAGGGACGGCTGGGGGTGTGAGCGCCTTCTTTGCCGCAGATTGTGTTTGTGGCGTCCCGAACAAAGCAGATAGCGCCTCGTCAAGCGTCGGCTCCATCACGACCTTGTCGCCCGCGACCGCGATCACTCGCTTGAGTTGCGGGAAGTTGGCGCCCTGTGCGGTCAGATACAGTGGCACCACGTAAAGAAAGGAGTTCTCGATCGGAGTGACGATCTGCTTACCTCGGATGACTCGCGAGCCGTTTTGGTTCCAAAGGGTTAGCTGTTGAGAGATTGTCGTGTTCTGATCGATCATCGCCTCAATTTGGTTTGGCCCGTAGACGAGCTTCTCCTTGGGAAGTTGGTAGAAGAGCATCTTTCCGTACTGGGGGAAGTCGGACCGCGCCGCCATCCAGGAAATCATGTTGTCCCGATTTTGCGGCGTAAAGGGAGTCATCAGCATGTATTCGAGCTGATCACTGCCGGGAAGTTTCGCCAGGATGTAATAAGGCTCCATTGACTGAACGTCGCCGGCATATGTTTCCTTGGGAGCCGCCCACAGATCCTCGCGGTTGTAGAAAACCTGAGGGTCCGTCATGTGGAAGGTTCGGTACTGATCGGCTTGGATCGAGAACAGATTTTCCGGATAGCGCAAGTGCTTCTTGAGATCGGCGGAGAGATCGCCGAGGTCGCTGAACACATCGGGAAACGCTTGCCGATAGGCAGCCAAGATCGGATCTTTGGGATCCATGATGAAGAAGCGCACGCTGCCGTCGTACATGTCCACGACGACCTTCACGGAGTTGCGTATGTAGTTCAAACCGTCGAAGGAGGCCAAGGAATGAGACTCGGTTCCTCGCGGTTCCTGGCTGCTGGAGCCATTCGAAAATCCGCGATCGACGCCTTGTTCGAACGGCGTTTGATAGGTCCACGTACGCTCAGGAGTGGCGTAAGGATATCGATTGGACGTCGTATAGGCGTCCTGGATCCAATACAGCTTGCCCTCGCTCAACACGGCGTAGGGATCATTGTCCAGATGCAGGAAGGGAGCGATCTGCGTCACGCGCTCATGAACGTTTCGGTGAATCTGAATTCTGCTCTCCGGCGTGAGATAGGAAGTCAGAAGAATGTTGATGTCGGCCTTGGTCCATGCGAACAGAAGCCGTTTCCAAATGTCGTTTAACGGGATACCGCCCGTGCCGGCATAGCTCTTGTAAACATTGTCGTTGCCCTTTGGGTAGTCGAATTCCTTGACGCTCGTCGAAACGATCCGATATCCGGGCATAGCTTCCCCATAGTAGATTTCCGGCTGGGTGACTTTCAAGCCGTAGTTGGACTGCGCCGGCACATCCTCGAGCACATATTGCGGAAATCCATTCCCAACCGTCTTTGAAACGAAATTCATGACAGCGCCGTTGCCATGGGTAAATTGCAGATATTGGTTGACCCAGGTTTGCGCTTTCGCGGGGAGTTCGGGTGAGAGTTCGCGCGCCGACAACATCACCTGATGATACCCGTCCGGCAACTGATAGCGGTCGGTGTCCACGTTATAGAACTGATAATAAAGTCGGATTGCTTGGGTTTGCCGGTAGGTTTGAAGTAGTGGCCGGGCGTCCCAAAGCCGAACGTTTTGAATCGTGTCTTGGTTTCGCGCGATCACGTCATGCGTCAGGTCCGGCAAGGCGGCGTAGGACGTTTCCTGAATTGCATCCAGATCGTAAGATTGTCGCGTATAGTCAATTGAATGCTTTAGATAGGGGGTTTCGAGCGCGAGTTCATTGGGTTGGACGATGAATTTCTGAACGCAGTAGGGCGCCACCACAATTCCGATGAGCCACAGAGCCACATAGCCGCCCGCGCCAGCCGCGAATGTTTTCAGATTCGGTCGAACGAAATTCAGGGCGAGCATGAGGCAAGCCACGACAGAGGCTGCGACCATCACCCACAACGCCACCCGCGTCACATGGTAGGCCGTATAGCCGGCCCCGTAGACGACGCCCTGCGTCGAATACAGCAGTTCGAAGTGACTGAGGTAAAAGCCCCATCCCCAGGCGGCCACCAAAATGAAGAGAAGCCCGGAGAGATGCCGTGACGCGTTGTCGCTCGCCGCGATTTTCCTGCTGTCGTCTTTCACCAGGACAGACCCGAAAAATAGGTAGGTCATCAGGACGAGCATGAGCGTTAAAGCGGACAGCAGCATCACGCTGGTCTGCAACAGTTCGTAAAAGGGTAAACGAAACACGTAGAACCCGACATCAGTCCCGAAGAGCGGATCGGACACGCCAAACGTTCCACCGAAGCGAAAGCGAATGAAGCTATCCCATTCGGCATAATAGGCGGCGCCAAAGAGCAGCGCGGCGGCGGCGCTCGCCAAGGCGATATCCACCATCATCAGGCGTGGCGAGAAACTGAGCCCTCTTCTCGCCTCCAAATTGCCTCTCGACCAGACTCCGGTCGCTCCAGCTTGGCCGCGTATGCTGTAATCGCCGCTTGTTTTGGCGGCATGACGCAGGTTGAGCCAGAGGAAGACAAACGTGACCAGAAATGCCGCTAAGAACATCCCCCAGCGAACCGATAAAAGCGTCCAGAAGATCTGGGCGTAATCGAGTTGCTTCATCCACAACCATTTCTCCACGTAGCCTGGGAAAATCGCCAGCGCCAAAACGAGGATCACCGCCGCCGCGAGCATGAATCGCAGCGGATGTCGGATAGCGAGATGCCTTTTTATCCCGTTGATTGCTTCGCCCACGTTGGGGCGGTGATGTGTGGCGCCGGTTCGCGTAGGAAACATCGTTCCAAACCTTCCTCGTGCCAAACTCATTGCCGCAGCCTTGTTCGTCGTCGCCGGTTGGGCGATCTCGAAGGCTGGAGAGTCAGCGCAAAGACTGTAGGGCGAAGAAAAGTGAAAGCGATAGCGGTGGAATCTACTCACCTGCATCGGCGGACCATTGGGTTCTCGCGCGCAGAGAAACATCTATCGCACAGGCGCACAGGCGCACAGGCGCACAGGCGAACGGGCGCTTTCGGAGCCCGCGCCCGTGCTTCTGCAAGCGCGCCCATGCAAAGACCCTATCGGCAATTCCGTCATGGTTGCCCCAACTCGTTACGAGGCATCCGACAAACGTGCGTTCGGGACCGAAAGTCAGGTGGGGCGTGATTGCGACGATTCCGCCCTCCACGCAGGCCAATATCTCGTCTTGCTCGAAGGGCTAGAGAAGCATTTGGTGTCTTGTGCGTGTCGACGGCAAGACGGTGCTATGTCAATCGGTTGGCCCTGGCGAGAGCAGGCGCGCTTTTCCCGCAATGATGTCGGCGCTTGCGAAACGTGTCGGTTTGAGCAGTTTGCCTCCCTGGCGAGGGAATTTCCGGCGTCCGTCGCAAGAGCCGGCGACCGGGGACTTCGAATGCAGCCGCGCGGAAATGGCGCGCACGACGATCTCTGCAAGCGACCATGGCCTCGGAGCACACGTAGCTGAGTAGTTTCCGAGGCTGTCTTCACACGAACAAGGCCGGTTATCGTCTTGTCGGCTAAGCAAGGTGCTTGGGGTTTTCGGGCTCGTGTCCGCGCCCGAGCGCATCAGCTCAAGCGTTGCTCGAAGCAGTTTCTTCCCGAAGGAGCGTCAAATGACAAAAGTTGACACCGTCGTCGCCGTTTTCGCCGATCATCAGGCTGCGGAACAAGCCGTAAGAAAACTCGCCGAAGCCGGCATCGACATCAAGCATCTTAGTCTCGTTGGCAGGGGATATCACGTCGACGAAAAGATCATTGGGTTCTACAACACCGGAGATCGAGTCAAGTTCTGGGGCAAGCAAGGCGCTTTTTGGGGCGCCCTATGGGGCTGGCTTGGCGGGTTGTTCCTGTTCGTTCCGGTAGTCGGTCACGTGATGGTGCTTGGATACTTGGCCGCTATCGCCGTTTCAGCGATCGAGGGTGCCGTCGTGGTCGGCGGTGTCAGCGCGTTGAGCGCCGCTCTCTATAGCATCGGCATCCCGAAAGACAGCGTGATCGCATATGAAGGGGCCTTGAAAAGCGACAGATTTCTCGTCATGGCGCATGGGCCAATGGAAGAGGTGGCGCGCGCCAGAACTGTTCTCGCAGGCCTTCGACCTGCAAGCCTTGACGTTCATGAGGGCAAGAGATCGGTCGAACCCCCCACTCAGCCGGTCTACGCCTAGAACCTGCCGCTTGAGCCGAGCCGTGACCGATGTTCGCCAGGATACAGGCTGGTCGTCCAAGGACGATTCGGCTGCGTACCAGACTGGCGCTTCAGTTAAGCTGTGGAGCGGGGCAAACGAGCGCGAAACGCGAATTGTCGATCGCGAGGCGCGAGTTCTTCTTCGAGAACTTCGCACGCTGGACGTTTCGCGCTCGTCGATGGTCTAGGACGCGAATCCCATCTTGAACGCCTTGGCGTGGCGCCTTGATCGAATGGCTTCCGACCCAACGCGCGCCTACCGCATCTCCCAATGACGACGTCGCTCGAGCAGATCAGGGTTGGGCGGACAGCATCTTTTCGCGAGGCGCCATGACCGCCGCCTTGCGGGAATATTGAAGCTTGCCGGACCAATCCTTCTATCGGCCCAAGCCTTCCTTGGGGGTTGAAAATCGTAGGACCTCAAAATGTCACATCAGCAAATGTCAATGGGCGTATCGCCGCCCGGCCGCTTCAGCGCCGATCGGCTCGCGCTTTCAAATTTGGAATTAGCGCCTCCGAGCAACCTGATTGGGTCATTGCCGAAATATCTGATCGACGCTTTCCAGCGCAATATTCTTTTCCTCGATATTCTGCGCCGGCGCGGCAACGAAGAGATCGAGATCACATCGAGACCGATGGCGACCGTGCTGCGCTTCGAGCATGAGTTGCTGATGAACGGACGTTCTTTGCCACGGCCGATCAACTATTCGCTCTTGCGCATCATGCCGCTGCCGGGTGTCGCGATCGACCCGCGCAAACGACCGGTCGTGGTGGTGGATCCGCGGGCTGGTCAAGGGCCAGGCATCGGCGGGTTCAAGACAGAAAGCGAAATCGGCGACGCTCTAAATGCGGGCCATCCGGTTTACTTCATCGGATTTGGCGCCACGCCGGCGCCCGGCCAGCAATTCCTAGACGTCGTCGAAGGACAGGTGAAGTTTTTCGAACGGGTGGTCGAGCTCCATCCAGATGCGCCGCGACCCTTCGCCA
>PLAI01000305.1:9732-12072 GCA_003134075.1 Methylocystaceae bacterium
GCGTTATCTCGGGTTCGAAAAGTGGTGGGGCGATTTCATTCAGCTGAACGGCGACGAGCTGCAGTTCCTGGTGGACAATCTCTTCATCGGCGACAAGCTGACCCGCAACCAGTTGCAGTCGCATGATGGCGTGACCTTCGACGTTCGCAACATCACATCGCCAATTATCGTGTTCACCTCGACCGGCGACAATATCAGTCCGCCGCCGCAGACGCTTGGCTGGATTTTGGATCTATATCGGGACGTCGAGGACATACGCGCGACGGATCGGACGATCGTATACTGCCTAAATCACAAAGGCGGCCATCTCGCGCTCTTCGTCTCCACCAAGGTGGGCGCCAAGCAGGACGAGGAGTTCGTGCAGCTGATGGACGTCATCGACTGCCTGGCGCCGGGTCTCTATGAGATGGTCATTTCGCCCCGGCCGACTGACGTTCCCCGGGACGGCTTCGTCACCGGCGACTGGACAGCCCGCTTCGAGGCCCGCTCGCTCGATGACATTCGCGCGCTCGGGCGCAACAGCCCCGACGACGACCGCGCCTTTGCCGCCGTGGCCCGGCTGTCAGAACTGAACCTCTCAACTTACCGGACCTTTCTGCAACCCTTGGTTCGCGCTCTAGCCAATCAGCCGGCGGCCGACTTGGCCCAAGCCCTGAACCCACTTAGGCTCAGCTACACGATGTTCGCGGACAGCAACCCATGGATAAATGGCGCAAAGAAACTGGCGGCCAACGTGGCGGCGACCCGTAAGCCGGCGGCGGCTGATAACCCGTTCCTCAAGCTACAGAGCCAGGTGTCGGACCAGATCACAGCCGCTCTGGACGCCTATCGCGTGGCTCGTGACCAATGGGCCGAGCAGATGTTCTTCGGCTTCTATGGCTCGCCGTTCGTGCAGGCGCTCCTCGGCCTCAGCGCTGGCATCGAGGTGCGGCCGTTCCCCGGAGCTTCACCAGAAAAGCTGGCGGCGCGACGGGCTCGGGCGGACGCGTACGCGGCGAAGCTTCAGACCGGCGGATTTGACGAAGCGCTGACCAGAGCGGTGCTTTATGTCATCGCAGCCGACCGGACGCTCGACCAGCGATGCGCACTCGCTTTGAACGTCGCGCGCCAGCAGCTCATGCATCTCTCGCTCGCCGAGTTCAAGGTGGTTGTGCGGGACCAGGCGTTCCTGCTCCAGCTTGAACGTGAGCGCGCGATGGAGGCGCTGGCGTCTCTTGTGCCGGACGCGGAAGCGCGGATGGAACTGCTGAAGCAGGTGCACGCGATCATCGATACGGGCGCTCCCCCCAGCGCCGCCGAGCACGACCGCCTGACTCGACTGTCGCGGTTGCTCGCGACTCCGATTGACAGACCGGCGCGTCGTGCAACCCTCGTGAGCCAGTGATCGGAGAGACGGGTCGCCCGTCTTCTCTTGTCTTGGGGCCTGTCTTGCGTGTCGCGGCCTCACGCAATGTGACGCCCAGGAGTTGCAACAATGCAAACCATTGTGAATAAAACGTTTGAAGAGCTTGCTCTCGGCGATGCCGCGTCGGTTCAGCGCACATTGCAGGCTGGAGACGTGCGGGCCTGGGCCGCCGCTTTCGGCGACGTGGACATGCTCGCCGGCCCAGGCGAGAGCCAGGGGGCAGCCGGCATCGTCACAGCGATCCTGATCGCGCTGGTCAGCTCAGCCCTCCCAGGCCCCGGGACTTTGATCCGCGCAACCTCGGTGTGGATCAAGGGTAAACTGCCGATCGATGAAGCGATGACGACGCGGCTCGTCGTCCGGGAGAAACAGTCCGATCAAGGCATCGTCGTGTTGGACGGCGAGTGCACCGACCCGGCGGGTCAGGTCGTGGCGACAGCGATGCTGGAAGTGCTGGCGCCAACAACACGGCAGCAGCGACAAGTGGCGGAGCATCGGCTCGATGGGCTGATCGAGCGCTGTCGCGACCTCAAGCCGATGCTGACTGGCGTCGTGCATCCTTGCAGCGCCGAGGCGCTTGCCGGAGCGGTGGAGGGCGCCGAGGCCGGGCTGATTCTGCCCGTGCTTTTCGGCCCCGAGGCCGAGATCCGGCGGATTGCCGATACCGCGCGCTTGGACATCGCTAAGTTCCGGATCGTGGCCACGGACGGCCCCGAGGAATCCGCTCTCAAGGCCGCCATGGCCGCGGGCGCTGGCGAGGTTGCGGCGTTGATGAAGGGCAGCTTGCACACCGACGTGCTGTTACACGCGGTTTTGCAGAAGGAAGCGAAACTTCGCACTGGGCGGCTGATCAGCCACTGCACAATGGTGTCGGCGCCGACCTATGCGCGCCGCTTCGTCATCAGCGATGTAGCTCTGAATATCGCGCCGGACAC
>PLAI01000011.1 GCA_003134075.1 Methylocystaceae bacterium
CTTAACCGTGCCGCACCCCAGCCAGCCTCAACGTGAAGCAGTTATTTCGCGGCGTTGCCTCAGCTTAATGGAACCTTTGTTTTCTTGATACGTTTAAGCTGACGAGCATCCTGACGCCCAACTTCACCTGAGCCGTTGTTGCTTTCGGCTTAACTGCCACAACATGGAGGAAATAAGATGAAGGCTTACGTCATCGGAGCTGCATTTGTCGTAGGTGGCATCTTTTGGATGCCATCAGGCACGCTCGCTTGCTACACCCTAGTCGGAAGTCAATGCTTGAATTACGGCAGGATATCCGGATATGACTCTAGCTGCACAAGCTATTGTGGACCTGCGATAATACGTGGCAAAAAGGTAAATGTAATTCAGCTAAAGAACGGCGACTACCGTATCGAAAGGTCCAGACGCCATAGGCGCTGAACCTTTGCGAGGCAGCGCTTGGTTCAAAGACCCCCTTCGCGATCAACAATTATGAAACCGGACGCCGTGTCGCGTAAGTGCCTAATATGACAAATCGGCGGCTGTTGCAGATGTTTTGAGATGTGCACATAGGGGAAGCAACTCAAAGCTCCGCAGGAGTGCACTTAACTTCTACGGGGCGCTCTCCAGACAACAGAACGCCAAGATCGCTCCACACCTTTGCAACGGAAACCCAAACAGCCTCGTCAATCGACTCCCACCCCCGTGGAAAGCCTATCCATGCAAGAACCCATGGGCCCATTTGACCACTACACTCCGGGAAAATGCCTGAATTGCGAGGCGTCGGTTCCTAATCGTCGTTCGCTCTATTGTGGAGAGCGTTGCCGTCAAATTGCGGAACTCGTTCGCTACGCGAGGCGCAAACTCGCCGATGGCACTTACGATAGACCAGATATAGCCGAGGCGATCACCATTCGAAAAAGCCAGCTTATAGTGGGTTTCTACGACAAGCGGTCGCGAAAGGTGGACGAAGAAGCCCGACAGGGTTTGTTGGCTCGATCGCATGGCCGATGCGAAAAGTGCGGGTGCAAATTCACCCCAGAAGGTGACTCGCGATTCACGGTGCAACACACCGCCGCAGAGAACGGCGTCGTGCTGGAAGCATGGTGCTATCGCTGCAATATGAACCATGCGCAGTCCGTATCCTTCACGCTGTCCGATGAAGAGGCGGGCTTTCTGGGCTGGTTTGAATTCAGGGTGCGCTCGCCGGAACCCGTGTTGCTATGTGACGATCCACAAAATTGGCCTACCATCTACCGTCAGCTTCAACATGCCGCGCGTCGCTCTGGTGGCGATGCCATATAAGCCAAACGGGCCGTCTATGCGCGCCGTCAACGCTTTCTTCACGAGCGCGCAGCCTGAATCCGTCGCCCCTGATTCAGACGCAGCGCAGTTCGCCCAAGAAACGCGCTTTCGCCTATAGGATAAGCGTTTTCGCGCAATTCAAAATTCTTGATGGGGTGGATGGCCCCCGCTCCCCGGCATCGATGTGCCAAAGTGTGGTCGTCGGAAAACGCCACCAATGAGAGGAGCCATCCGCTATGCAGATTACCACTATCGGCCTTGATCTCGCCAAGCACTGGTTTCAAGTCCACGGCGTCGACGCCGCCGGCAAGGTCGTCGTCAAACGCCGGCTGCGCCGAGCCGAAGTCGTCGAGTTTTTCAAAACCCTGGAGCCCTGTCTTGTGGGCATTGAAGCCTGCGCGACGGCCCATCACTGGGCGCGTGAGCTGATCGCCTTGGGGCATGAGGTAAAGCTGATGCCGCCTGCCTATGTGAAGGCCTACGTCAAGCGCAACAAGAATGACGCGGCTGACGCCGAGGCGATCTGCGAGGCGGTGACGCGCCCCTCCATGCGCTTCGTGCCAGTGAAAGACGCCGATCAGCAATCGGTGCTCATGATGCATCGCGCGCGCAATCTGCTGGTTCGTCAACGCACCATGCTGGTCAACGCGCTGCGTGCACATCTGGCCGAGTTTGGCGTCATCGCGCCGCAGGGACTGCGCCACGTCGAACAGTTGATCGCGGCGATCGAAGCGGAAAGCACGGCTCTGCCGGAACTCGCGCGCTCGATACTGCGACTGATCGTCAGTCAATTGAACGATACCCAGGCTAAAATCCAGCAAGTCGAGGCGAAGCTGGCGCAATGGCATCGCAACAGCCGGCTCAGCAAACTGCTCGCGACCATTCCGGGCGTCGGGATCATGGGCGCCAGCGCGATCGCGGCGACGGTGTGCGATCCGAACCTGTTCCGCTCGGGACGCGAGTTCGCGGCCTGGCTCGGCATGACGCCGCGCCAAAACTCCTCGGGCGGGAAGGAGCGGCTGGGGCGAACCAGCAAGCGCGGCGACAAATATATCCGCTGTCTGCTCGTCGCGGGGGCGGTCGCCATTCTTCGACATGCGCGCACGCGCGCGACGAAGGACGCCGAATGGGTGCGCGGGATGCTGGCGCGAAAGCCGGCGAAGGTAGTCGCGGTGGCGCTCGCCAACCGAACGGCCCGCATCGTCTGGGCGGTGATGAAACGGGGAGACGGTTACAAAGCTAAGGAGATCGTCGGGCAAGCGGCCTGAATAGGCTGCCAATCCCGCAAAATTGCGAGGGTGAGAAGGACGTGATGGCGAAACGGTCGAGCCGTGGAGTGGGAAGACCCGGATAAGTCAAGGCGCACATTAGCGCGTAGTTTTGATAGGGACCCGTTCCGCGAACTTCATCAGGGCCAGCGGCCATATGCGCCGCGCGAAAGGGCCGGACATATGACCGCACCCGACCAAGTCGCCAGAACAGAATTTTACCCCTTCGCAGGCGGGGGCCATCCACATATGATTTATGCTCAGAACCCATTGCAATATTAATGTGTTATACTCGCCTTTGACCAAAAGCAACCGCAGTTGCATAATAATACCGGGTAAATACGTATTGAATGTATCGTTTTAATAGCGCCTAGTTGGCCTGCGGCGGTGTGTGGGTGGAGGCAAGGCCATGACTTATGAGCCAACAATTCATGTCATTGACGACGATCCGGCAATTCTCGCCTCCTTAAGCCTGTTGTTGACGGCGGAGGGTTATGCGGTTCACACGCATCAATCGGCTCAAACATTCCTCGACACGATACGACAAAGCGATTCCGGTTGCGTGGTGACGGACATACATATGCCGGAAATAAACGGACTCGATCTCTTGGCGGCGATGAATGAGCGGCGCGTCTCTATGCCGGTCATCATGATCACCGGACAGGGGAATGCTCAACTCGCGGTCGCCGCCATGCTCCAAGGAGCATTCGATTTTTTCCACAAGCCGTTCAAGGCTGACATTTTGCTCTCTTCCATTTGCCGGGCATTGATGTGCGAGGATGAGAGCAAAAACGAGTTCTCTTCAGCTTAGGCTTTCCTTGAGCGAAGTCGAACGCGGTAGGGACGCCCATTACTGAGCGCCCCCCGCACAGGTAGGATGTCGCGGGTGGGCGTCGATCAAGATCACCAGGTCGTCCGCGAATCTCGCGTATTCGACATAGGTGTACTTGCCGTAACGCGTGACCTCTTTCGCGCGCTCCAGCATCTTATCAACCTCCGTGAGGTAGATGTTGCTGAACAGCGGCGAAGCGACCCCGCCTTGCGGAACGCCTTGCTTTCCGTTGGATTTGAGCATGACTATTTCACCTTCGATCCCCTGCTTGCCCAGAATCTCCTTGCGCCCCGCGCATGGGCGCGGCTCAACGTCCATGTGATGATGAAGCTGCGCAGCAAA
The DNA here is from genome assembly GCA_003134075.1 of Methylocystaceae bacterium. Taxonomy (GTDB): domain Bacteria; phylum Pseudomonadota; class Alphaproteobacteria; order Rhizobiales; family Beijerinckiaceae; genus Methylocystis. The sequence goes on from PLAI01000011.1 coordinate 3,727, forward strand.
TACGCGGTAACGCTTTACGAAATCCTCGAAGCCTACGCAAACCGCGAAAACAAGACCTGCATCGCCTCAATGGACGAAGTGCGGGCGTGGCTCAAAGTCTCGGAAGACGCGTCCTCCTATGGCGAATGGAAGGATTTTCGCCGCCGCGTGATCGAGCCTGCGGTGTCGGAAATCAACAAACACGCCGACGATGCGGGCTTTACGGTCGCCTATGAGGGCGTCCGCGAAGGGAAGTCCTACACAAAAATCAGGTTCACCGTGACGAAAACGGGCGATCGCCACCATCAGGAGTCGCAAATCAAAGCGGCGGTGAAGGCAAAGACCCGCCGCCTGAATGCCGAAAAAGGCATTGGCGATCCTGATAGGCCTCCCCTGCCCTCTGGAGTGGCCTTAGAGAAGTTTCGCGCCGATTGGGCCAGGGAAAGACCCCTACGAGATCATAGGCCTCTGGCAGGACAAATGGCGGGCTTCTGGCTGCGAAACCCTGAAAAGCCCGGACGGGGCTTTCCTGAAATTCGCGGAAGGCTGCTTCAAGGCGCGCAACGCGAAGGCCAAGCGTCCCGCCGCGTGATCGGCGCAAAGGAGCGCGTTCAATATCTACCCTGTTTCATAGGTTTATATGTTCATATGTAGCAATATAAACGGTAAGTTATAAACATATGTTCATATGTTCATTGTTTCTTAGGAATCGGGGTATATTGAAAGCTAGGAACACGGGAAGCGAGGTTCATAGCCATGAGCATCATCACCATCGCCACGTCGAAAGGCGGGGCAGGGAAGACGACAATCGCGCGGCTGATCCTCGGTCGCCTGTCGCAGGCCGGTTTGCGGGTCGCCACCGTCGATGCGGACTTCAACCATACACTCACGGATTGGGTGCGGACGGCCTCCAAACATGCCATTACCGTCGAGCATGAACTCGACGAAACGCGCATCGTTCCGCTCGTCGAAAGCCTCCACGCGGCGCACGATGTTGTCGTGATCGACACGGCGGGCGCGGCGACGCAAGCGACGATCTTCGCCATTGGCTGCGCCGACGTGGTTCTGGTTCCGTGTCAGACTTCCAGCGCCGACATTGTGGAAGCAATCAAAACCATGAACCTCATCAAGAGCGCCTCCCTGATGATGAAACGCGACGTGACGGCGCGCGTGATCCTCACCGGCTATCAGCCGAACACCAACATCTCGACGCATATCGAGAGCGAAATTGCCAAGGCGAAGCTGCCGGTCATGGAAACGAAGATTCACCGGCTCGTGGCCTTTCAGGAAATGAGCTTCACGGGGATTGTCCCGACAAGCGGTTTGGCCGGTCTCCAATGCGCGAATTTCCTCGATGAAATCGAAGCTCTTGGGGGAATCCCCGAAGCGGCGAAAATGGCTTCGTGAGCAAACATAGGTTCATAGGAACATAGGAAATGGGAAAGAAAGACCTCGCCAGCGTCACGACTGACCTTTCGGCTCTGGCGTCGATGATGCCGACGCAAAAGCCTGTCGTGGCCGCACCGGCGGCGGTCGCACAGCCCGCGCCGACCGCCGCTTTGAAGGTCGTGCCGACGCCGCATCGGGAAGAAGAGGGGGTGATTCAGTTCTCCCTCAGCATGCGCAAGGAGTTGCGCAAGCAACTCGCGCGCCTCGCCAGCGATGCCGACATGACCATGCGCGCCTTCGTGCTGAACGCCCTCAAAGAAAAGGGGTTGTCCGTGCGTGAGGATGATTTGATCGATCTGCGCAAGGAACGCCGGTAGCAGGGCAGGGGACTATCAGAGACAGGCCTGCACGTCGGTTGCGGTGAAATCGTCGCCCTTGAAAAGCAGGGGCGCTTGCATCGCCTTGGCGAGGGCATAGACGGCGCAGTCGCAAAAATTGAGGCGCGCCTTAGGATCGATGCCCTTGCCATAACGGCGAAAGGCCTCAAGCGCCAGCGCGGCAAGATGCATGTCATGCGGAATGATCTCCGCCTTAATGAGCGCGAGAAAATCCTCGAGGTCATACAGTCCGTTGACGCCATGTCTGGCGAAAAGGACGTGACCGGCTTCTTGATAGGTGACGGCGCTGATAAGGCAGCGATCGGCGGCAATGATAGCTTGAAAAAAGGCTGTGCGTTCTGGCTCGTGATTGAGGATCGCAACCAAGGCCGACGTGTCGATAACGATCATCGCGGCAAGCCGAAATCATCGTAGCCGATGATTTCGTCGATAGACCTCGGGTCTGCCACAGGCCGCGCAGCGCAGCGGGCGGCGATAGCTTCCATCGTGCCGATAAGCTCGTCTTTGGTCAGATTTGCAGGGCGCGGCGCAACGGAACTCCGCCACGGCAGCACGTCGCCGGTGCGACTGAGAGCTTCGCGCAGAATCTCGTCAGGCGTCCGCCCCGTCTGCGCGGCTTTTGCCTGAATCATCGCTTCGGTCTCATGAGAGAGCTTGATCATGGGGCGAAATCTAGCACAAACCGCCGTGAAATCCTAGGAAAACATGGGATTCAGCCTTTGCGGCACAATCGACAACGGCGCGCAAACCTCGCGGATTCGCGGAAGCGCCATTATGGAATTGAGCTGCGTTCTCGAACTTCACAAGTTTTTAAAATTGGCGCGATAGATAACCTTGCGATAAATGGCTGAATCAACTCGCAATGAATTGGCAATTTTGAAGGCCAAGCCAGCTGCGCTAAATTCGACGAAACGCACCTGTTGATGACCGAAATAGCACAACACAATAGTATGTAATATTGTTTTATTAGTTTACTTATTTATGGTATTCAATAGAAACATATTACTTTGACTTCTTCCATTCACGAGTTAGGCGTTGAGCTTCCACGATCTGCGCGGCTGTCATTTGGCTCGCCAGGGAGTCGCGACTCTTGATAGCAATTTCCCGCGCTCCGTTCTCGGTTACCGCGAACCTTGTAATAGCTAAGCTGAACAGCTTGTAAGCCTCGATATAATTTTGCGGGACACCGACCCCCATCTCGAACATGAACGCGAGACTGACCATGGACGGAGCATAACCTTGCTCACTCGCCATGCGATGCCACTTCAATGCCTCAGCATAGTTCAACGGCACGCCTCGCCCATTCTCGAACATGGATCCGAGGATGTACTGCGAACGAGAGTCCCCCTGGTCGGCCAGTGGACCAAGGAGTTGCAACACAGTTGAGTAGTCGGCGATCATATAGGCGTCCATGCCGTCCTCAAAAGGCCCAGCAACGAGCCGAGGGGGAAGGCTCATCGAGAGGAGAGCCACAAGCACGACCTTGATTCGTTGTTTCACGATGTTCCGCTCTGCCCATGGCGCATTCGTAACAGTCTTGCCCATCAATCGACTGAAGGGGCCACGCTGGCGTGGCGCGGGGTTTGACGCCACGATGCGAAATATCAACGTGATCGATAAGCCGGCCACGTCAAGACGGCTATGGTAGCTTTATGACCTCTGGCGATCGTTGAACCAAAATAATCGAAATTGAATGCCGCGTCGATTCTGAGCCCGGTACTATTCCTCGCGTCCGGGAGAGGACAGCGGACAGTCGCCTTTTATGAAAGAGGTCGTCGGACGCTGCGGACCATGCCGAGATACTCGAGGCGATCGGAAACCCCAAGAACTGGCGTTTCGATGAAATCCGAGAGTGTGAACCGCGGCGGTCCTCATTGGTGGCTTAACGCAAGTTAACTTGCGGTGTCGAGGCAACTCATTGTGTGAGCGCACCATCTTTCCAAATGCCAGACTGCGTTACCTTACCGTCAGCAGCGTAGAAAGTTCCATGCCCGTTTCTCTTGTCGTCTCTGAATTGACCGACGTATTTTGCGCCATCTGGCCATGTATAAGTACCTTTTCCGTTAAGCTTATCGTTCCTCCATTCGCCGACGTATTTCTCGCCGTTGGCCAACGTTATGGTCCCATGTCCGTCTATTTTTCCGTCTTTGAATTGACCCACGTATATCTTTCCGTCTGCCCAAGTATAGGTACCATATCCACTTTTCTGTCCATCTTTAAATTGGCCAACGTACTTTGCGCCGTCTGGCCAAATGTAATCTCCTTGTCCGTTTAGCTTGCCGCCTTTGAACTCACCAGAATATCTTACGCCGTCGGGATGCGTAACCGTACCGTAGCAGTTCGTCCAAACAGCCTTTCCATCGGATGGGCAATTCGGTAATGTATTTTCCGCGATCGCGATATTCGTTACGACGGCGAGAGAGGCAAGCATGGACATCAGCCCCACAGTGGCGGAGGCAAAAACGGACCGAATGCCGAACATCAACCGTCTCATCATCAGCCCTGGTTTAGCAACGAGCGCGGTCCGGTCGCGGGAGTTGGCTGGAAATTGGCTAACGTAGTTTTTGGGTTGCGTAACCCAAATGATTCCAGTGCTGGAGCGCCGGACAGGAGAACCACGCCATCACAAAAGATAGCATTTTCCATAAAGTTCGACGCCGAACTTCGCGCTAAGTTGGTGTGCGCCGTCATGAGACGAGGCTGGAAAAAAAAGCTGGCGGCGCGGTTCGCACCCATTAAGCTCAATTCAATCCGCCGTAGCCGTCGACCACCAACGGCCACCGCAGCTACCAGCGTCGGTGGCCGTCTAGCAATGGAAGCCTATTTAAGCAAGAACGAAAATCTCATAGAAGCGCTATCTGGTCAATGGGCTATGCGGCGGTGGCAGCAATTTGAGTCGGCTATCTGTTTCCGATTCGCGATCGTCGTAGCGAGTAGGAACCGTTGCAGCGGCTTCTAGCCGCTGAAAATCAAGCCATTCCAAACGCAAGGGAGACACCAGAGATATCTGGTGCCTCCCTAAAGGCTAATTAGCAGCCTTCTGTTGTTTACTGGCTGCTTTGCGAAGCGCCGGCGCCGATGCCGCCCGCGACGCCGCCAGCGGCAGAACTAGCGGTAGAACCCGTGTTGACCCCGCTGCCCGAGGTCTGGGCGTTCGCAACACCGCCGGCGACGCCGCCGCCAGTCGCGAACGAACTGCCATTCGAGCCGCCGCCTTGGGCGTTACCCACGGCGAAACCCGTGGCGTTGGTGTTGTAGGCACCACCGCCAGTACCGGTCACGGAGCCCGTGCCAGTAGAGCCGGCAACACCGCCGGAGATACCGCCGCCAATGGACGCGCCGGTCTTATTCTGCCCAGCCGAGCCATGACTTCCACCGGCGTAAGCCATGCTGGTCAACGCAAGAACGGCAGCCGTCGCCATCAAAGTCTTCTTAATCATCTAACTGCTCCTTTAAGTTTCCATTGCCCTATCAGAAGGAATCCGGATGGCAACCAGAGTTGTGCGACCCACTTCACCTTGAACGTAAAGAGGCCTATCCTTCCGACGCTTTAGGGACCGCAGACACGTTGCCATCCGTTAAACAGGTCAAAATCGTCCCGGCATTGAGCCGCAGCGGCGAATCTGCCATCATCGCCGGCGCACGGCGTGCCAGCATTATGCATTGCGGCGCGGATACTGGGGTCTTGGCACAACACCTCACGCCCCGCCACGACATAGCCAAGAGTCGCCAAAGTCTTAGCATTCAACCGCGCCTGACAGCCCTTGTCTTCATATGTGCCGCCGAACGACAAACCGAACCCAGAGCCGGACGCGCCGGCGCTCACGGAGCCAAGACAAACTTCGTATCCTGCAGCGGCGAGAGCGGGCGCATAAACGGTCGGGACATTTTTACCCAGATCAGAGCCTTGATTAATCGTAGTAGCCGGGCCAACGCCCAGGGTCGAGCCACTCGAACTCTGGAGGCTGTTAGAATTGCTGTTAGAATTGCTGTTTTTGTTGCTGTTTTTGTTGCTGTTTTTTGAGCTGGCAAGCGCTCCCGACGTGGCGACACCAGAGCCCGTGGCAGTCGCATTCGACGTCGTACTCTGGGCCCAAGAAGCCGTAGCCGTCATCACAGATATGGCAAGCGCCGCAGCAAACAAATGTTTGGTGCCATAGCTTTTTTTCATTAAACGCTCCATAGCGGCACCCTAGGCGAAAGCATTCTCTACTTCCGACATTCTTGTCGAGCAAGCTTATAAAAGTCATCCGAAATCTATTCGGCATGACGAACTCATTGTCTCTTAACGCCTCATCTACATTACACCCACAGTCCGACCACCGCTTAACTCAGACCTTCCCTGAGCTTCCGCCTAGGGGAACCAAACCGCCAGTCCCTGTTGGGCTTAACGCAACATTAACTTAGGTAGCACGCAGGTGGCATATGTGGAAGCCCAATTTCCGTGACGATGCGCGAATGTCGAAAGGTGTGGTACGAATGCAACACGCCTACACCAAGTGGTTGCTTACTATCCATGTATATTATTGATATAAAATGCATAAACGTGATTTCGATGTTTCGAATTTTTGTCTTTTAGGATGCAAATAAAGAGGCGCGCCGCACCCTACGATTGGGTTAACATGGCTAGAACTATCAATACGTTGTGATGAAAGATCGGCGTGGTTTGATTTGTAGCGGCGTTTAAGAAGACGTATAAACAAATGGTTAAAAAACGTGGTAAGGACGTTTAAAGGCGCAACAGCCAATGTGCGTGGACGTCCTTGTCGCCGAATTTGGAGGAAAGCATGCTACGCTTGATAATGGCAGTACTCTTTGGCGTCTTTGGCGTGGTTTCTTCCTCGTTTGCGGGAATGCGCGATGCGCCGCCGCCAGACCAACACGGCGCGGACTACAGGTTGCCGTATGGCACCTATAGCGGCGGATACAGCAACTGGCGGACGTATGGCCTAGTTGGAGATAGAGTTGCTCAATATGGACCGTTATCCAACAAAGACGTGCCAAGATGGAAATATAACGTTCGGACTGGTAATCCTAGCCGATTCGGTCTGAAAACACGCTAGTGGATCGAATCTAACACTTGATGCCCTCTTTTGACGGCGGCTATGATTTTGTCTGGATCGGCTGCCGTCAAGCGTGACAAAAGACCGAGCGAACCTTATGCGGCGAATTTCAGATTCGCATGACTAGTACATCGATTCCTTGAAAGGGGCTGTTTGGAAGGGATTCCTATTTTCTAGGCGCCGTTGTAGGGAGCCTCGCTCTTGATTTGCGAGATGAAGGATTGGAAGCATGGTTGCGTGGCGACAGGCGCTTGCGCTGGTGATCGACGATGAAGAATTGGCGCAACTGACAACGATCGCGCGCTCGCGCACGACGCCTGCGAGTCGCGTCGAGCGGGCGCGCATTCTCCTCGCCTATCGGGATGAGCCGTGCTTTTTCGCCGTGGGCCAAGCCTTGGGGCTGCATCATCAAACCGTGCAGCGTTGCGCCGAGAAAGCCGTGGCCTTTGGTCCGTTGGGGGCGCTGGACGATCGCCCCAGACCCGGCAGGGAGCGCAGGATTACCGACGAAGCCAAAAGCTGGCTGGTCTCGCTTGCGTGTCGTAAAGCGCATGAGCTTGGCTATCCGCATGAATTGTGGACGACGCGACCGCTGGCGCGCCATGCGCGTGAGCATGGGCCGGTGGCGGGACACGCCTGCCTCGCCAATCTGGCGCAGGGCACGCTATGCAAGATCCTCAACCAGCACGAAGTGAAGCCGCACAAGGTGCGCTATTATCTGGAGCGCCGCGACGCCGATTTCGAGGCGAAAATGGCGGAAGTCCTGTGCGTTTACCGCGAGGTCGCTGTTCTCAAAGAGGCCGCCGCGGGAGAGGCTGCGGCGAGCGAGAGCGGCAAAGCCGTCGCGATCGTCTCCTATGATGAAAAGCCGGGCGTGCAGGCGATCGGGACGACCGCGCCAGACCTGCCGCCAAAGCCCGGCGAACATGCTTGCTTTGGTCGCGATCACGAATATGTCCGGCGAGGAACCGTGAGCATTCTCGCCGGGATTGATCTCTTGACCGGCAAGGTTCACGCCCTGGTCAAGGATCGCCATCGCAGTCGGGACTGTCGTGAATTTCGTGTTTGGCTTGGGCAATATGGGAAAGAAGGAGATATCCCATGGCCCGACGCAAGGAACCCCGGATCCCCGATGGCATCCTCGACCAGCTGCTAGGCGGCGCTGATCCAAAGACAGCGTTTAATCCCAATGGCTTGTTGGATGATCTGAAGAAAGCTTTAGCGGAGCGGGTGCTGAACGCCGAGATGGATCATCATCTGGTGAACGGCGACGGCAGCAACACCCGCAACGGCTATGGCAAGAAAACGGTGGTGACCGACACCAGCCGCCTCGAGTTGGATGTTCCCCGAGATCGGCAATCGAGCTTCGATCCGCAGCTGATCGCCAAATATCAGCGGCGCTTTCCGGGCTTCGACGAAAAAATCATCTCGATGTATGCGCGCGGCATGAGCGTGCGTGAGATCGTCGGACATTTGCGCGACCTCTATTCGCTTCGTCTGCTCGCGCAAAATAACCGGTGTTTCCAGGTCACGTCTTTGAGTCCCGGCATCGGCATGGCGAAACTCGTCGCCTTAATCGAGATCGTGCGCGACAAAAGCGACGCTCGCCTGCCCGAGGCCGCACGTTTCGCCTTGAGAGAACTCGCGACGCTGATCGAGAACGTTGACGCGCCAGATTGAGAAGCTCGAACGAGAGATTGTCATGGAGGCGAAGAAGGATGAAGATCTACGGCGCCTGACGCATTGGAGCGATTACGGCGGCTTCGGTGAAGGCTTTCGTCCCGGATCCCGCCGGCTTCGTCTCGGGCCGTCACTTCGCGGCTTGGTTGGGGCTGACGCCGAAGCCGCATTCGAGTGGGGGCAAGGAGCGGCTTGGAGGAATTTCGAAAATGGGCAATCCGGTGCTTCGCTCTTTGCTTGTTCTGGGCGCGGCGTCGGTTCCGCACAACGCTGATGGGCCGCAATGGCTTATCGCCCTGCTGGCGCGGCGCCCGGCGCGTTCACCGCCGCCAATATCTGCTCATGCTCGTTGGCACTCCAACGGCGACGATTCCGCGCCCGTAATCAAGGTCACTTTCGGCATGCCACGCGGCTATCCACGCTCATAAGGACGATATAGCTCCGCAGCATCGCCGTCATCCCCGACTTGAACAGTAAACGGCGGAATGGCCCGTGTAACGCATTGATATTATTGATTTGGGAACTGGATTTTTCTGAAACGTGGTGCCACGTTTGCATGTTATTTAGACTTGTTCAAGGGTAAAGAATCTGATTCCGTGGTGCTCTGTTGTGAGGGCCCATGTTCTTCCGCCTCAAAAAGTCCGGCGAACGCGCCTATGTGCAGATCGTCGAAAACAAGCGCGTCGACGGCGCCGTGCGCCAGTCGGTNNGACGCCGATGGAGCACTGTCGGGTTCGGCCAAGCGCATCGGCGGGCCGCTGCTGTTTGGCAAAATATGGGAGCGGCTCGGCATCGCTGATGTCCTTGGCGATCTGTTGCGGGATCGCGCCTTCGAGTTCGCGGTGGAGCGCGCGGTGTTCGTCGCCACTCTGCACCGCATCTTCGTCTCGGGCTCGGACCGCGACTGTTCGTCCTGGATGGAGGATTACGATATTGCCGGCTCGGATGGGCTGGACCTGCATCATTTCTATCGCGCCATGGCCTGGCTCGGCGAGGAGATGGAGGAGAAAAGCGAAGACGCGCTCGCCCCACGCTGCGTCAAGGACGTGATCGAAGAGAAGCTGTTCGACAAGCGGCGCGATCTTTTTTGCGATCTCTCCGCCGTGTTCATGGATACGACCAGCCTTTCGTTCTATGGCGAAGGCGGCGAGACCTTGGGCGAGCATGGCTATTCCAAGGACTATCGCCCCGATCTGAAGCAGATGATCTTGGCGCTGATCGTCGATGGAAATGGGCGACCAATTTGCACCGAGATGTGGCCGGGCAATACAGCCGACGTCACCACACTGCTGCCGGTGATTGATCGGCTGCGCCAACGCTTTTCCATCGGTCGGGTCTGCGTCGTCGCCGATCNNCGCGCAAGCTCGAATATATTCTTGGCGCGCGCGAGCGCTCCGACGCCATCGTGCGCAAGATCGTGCTGGAGAATGAAGCTCCCTTCGTCCCTCTGCTGCTGGAGCGCAAGACCGGCGAGACGCAGCTCTTCGTCAAGCAGGTCATGATCGAGGGCAAGCGCTACATTGTCTGCCGCAACGAGGCGGAGGCCGAGAAAGACCGCAAGGACCGCGAGGCGATCGTCGCCGCGCTCGACGCCCAATTGAAGAAGGGCGACAAGGCGCTGATCGGCAACTCCGCCTATCGACGTTATCTACGCAAGCGCGCCGGGACCAAGGACAAGACCAAAGGCAAGGACAAAGACGACCGGGCGTTTGAAATCGACGTTGGCAAACTCGCCGAAGAGGCGCGGTTCGACGGAGTCTTCGTGCTGCGCACCAACGCCAACGTGACGCCATTGCAGGCCGTGCTTCGCTATCGCGATTTGCTCCAGGTCGAAAATCTGTTCCTGCGAACCAAGGCGATCATGCGCACGCGGCCGATTTTCCATTCGTCCGATGCGGCCATCCGCGGTCACGTGTTCTGTTCGTTCCTGGCCCTCGCCATGCAAAAATATCTCGACGACCTTTCCCGCGAGGCGGCCGTCGCGCCGGAATGGAAGCAACTGTTGCGCGATCTCGATCGCTTGCAACAGGTGCGCATCCAGTATCGCGGCGCCGATTGGCTGGTGCGCACCGACGCGGCGCCGACAATCACGGCGTTGTTCCGCCAGGCCCATGTCGCGCTCCCGCCGCGAGCCCGACAAACCGCCCCGCCGAAGCCCACCGCCCCCTCGAAACCCGCCCGAAAACGCCGAGGCCGACCCAAGCGTAGTGCCACGCCGCTTCGAATTTCGCCGTAAACGGATGAAAATCAGAGGCTTGCCAAAATTAGGTGTTTAAGTGGGGTTATCGCGCGTCGAAACAAGGCGGCCCACGCCGCAGGGAAACGTTCCTCTATCGCAATCGCAACGCCATCGAACGCATGTTCTGCCGACTGAAGGATTTCAGGCGGATCGCGACTCGGTATGACCGAAACGCCGCCAACTTCCTCGCTGCGGTTTGCATCGCCGCGACCGTCAGCTACTGGTTATGAGTCTGGACCCTAAGAAACACTTTTACAGAATTCAGAAAAGCCATATTTTTGCAACTTCCAAAACACGGAGCATGTGACAGATTTGTCACATCTCGCTAAAAAATAATTGCGATAATCATCGTGATACGAAAATCCGTTGACTTGCCTCCGCGACCAGGTAGAGAATTACACTGGCTTCATGGCGTTTCCCGTTCATGGAGGGTTTTGGTTCTAGAGAGGTTCCCTATGACAAAGGGATTGCTTTCCGCGATCTTAATCGCGACGATGCTTCCGGCGGGAGCGGCGATTTCCGCCGATCTTCCTTCCACAAGAGCCCCTTTCGTATATTACACGCCCCCCCCGCCTCTTTGGACGGGTTTCTACGCTGGTTTAAACCTCGGCGGCGGCTGGAATTCCAATTCCAACAACAGCTGGGCGCCTTATACGGACGTCGGTGTGCCCGGCAGCCTCCTCATCTATCCCGGATCGACCAACAGCGGCAACGCCAGCGGCGTCGTCGGGGGTGGGCAAATTGGCTACAATTACCAAATTGTCAGTTCCTTTCTTATCGGCGTCGAAGCCGATATTCAGGGAACCAGCATGAATTCTGGCGGTAATAACGCTTGGACGCCTTACCTGAGTCCGCTGGGCACGGGAAATCTTCTTACCCCCTTGGCGCCCAATAGCGCGGGCGTGGATGTTCCCTGGTTTGGCACAGTTCGCGGACGCGTGGGTTACCTGATCAAACCAACCATACTAGTTTATGGCACCGCAGGTTTTGCTTATGGCGGCGTGTCTGGCAATGTAACAGGCTACAGCAACACGCAGCCCGGCTGGACGGCCGGAGGCGGCGTCGAGTGGATGTTAATGCCGCAGTTGTCGGCAAAGATAGAATATCTTTACATCGACCTTGAAAACAACGGAACGACCGGGCCCGCGGGCTACTCGTGGAGCGCCATTTCTCATCCGCAGGTAAATGTCGTTCGCGCGGGCGTGAATTATCACTTCCACTGGGGGACTTCGGGGTCGGCGGTCGCTCCGCTGGTTGCCAAGTATTGATGATCTGAGAAGACGCAGAAGCGATCAGAAAACCTGGCCCCCTTGTGGTCGGGTTTTTCTTTTGTGGGTCGGTAATGGACCTGTCCCGCTCATACCCCACTTGAACACCCAAATGGACAAGCCTCTGATTTTCATCCATTTACGGCGAAATTCGAAGCGGCGTGGCACTACGCCTGGGGCGACCCCGGCGTTTTGGGGTGGGGCCGAGGGCTTCGGCGAAGCGCTTTGCCGGGCGCGCGGCAGCAGCACGACATGGGCCTGGCGGAACGACACGGCGATTATCGGCGCCGCTGCGTGACGCGTCGTTTGGGCTCCGCATGGGCCGAAAGCCGAAGGAGCAGTCACGGAAGTCGGCTTCGTAAACGGCGTTCAGCACCTCCGCCACCGCGCCCTGGACGATCTTACTTCCAAGGCGAGAAACGCCAAGAGGTCGTTTTACGCCGCCCGCTTTCGGTATGTAGGTCCGTCTCGCCGGCAACGGCCAGTGGAGACCGCCGTGGCATGTGGACGCCTCCTCTCGACTCGATATCGCTTGCGTTACTATCGCGGCGCGACAATCATCTCCTCGCCGCGACCGCCAAATTGGCCATCCTGTGCGCCGCAAGGCTGGCCTTTCGCTCCAATGCGGCTAACGATCATCCCGATCACGACACGATCGCTGCGTTCCGGCGTTCCGGCGGCGGTTTCGTATCCCTCCGTCGTGGGCCGCCTTTTCAATTTTGTGAGAAGTGTGATGCTGCGCAGCTAAGTCGGCTTTATGGGCGAGGCTAGCTGCACAGCATGGGTCGGATG
>PLAI01000381.1 GCA_003134075.1 Methylocystaceae bacterium
GAAGTGATAGTTCACGCCGGCGCGGACCAGCCCGAACGCGTAACCGTTCTGCGCGCCGGTAATGGTGAAGCGGCTGTCGGGAAGATCGACATAGAGATATTCGATCTTGGCGCTCACGCCGGGATAGAACGCCCATTCGAGCCCGCCGCCGACCGTCCAGCCAACGCGCGTGCCGGCGTAATCGGCCTCGCCATCCGTCGACACCAGCAGCCCCGGAGCCAGGGTTTGCTTAATCGAGGCGTCGGTCGAAACTCTTCCATAGGCGAGACCGCCGGTCGCATAGGCGAGGAGGGTCGGCGTCACCGTGTAGCCGAGCCGCCCCCGGACCGTGCCGAACCAATCGAGCCCGCGCGAGACGTTCGCCTCGGTCACCGCCGATGTCAGGCCGGGAACAAGCGCCGGTGGCACGGTTACAACGGAGCCAAAATTACCGCCGCCCTGAGCGTGCCCGCCCTGAATATCCGCCTCGAAGCCGGCGACGAATTTGTCGGCGAACTGCAGATTGTAACCGAGTTGAACGCCATTCATGACGCCATCGAGACGCGCGCCGCTGCTCCCCGAGGCTCCCAGCGCCGACGCCGGACCAATCCCGGTGCGCGCTTGATCGAACAAATTCGCAGTCGCGACGTCGATGCTGTCGTTGCCCTTCAATAGATAGCCGGTGTTCAGGCCGATATAGGGGCCGGTCCATGTGAATATTGGCGGAGGCGGGGGAGGCGGGCTTTTGATGGACGGAAGGTCCGCGGCGGCGGCCGAAGCGGCGCAAGAACATAGAGCCATAAAGCTGGCGGAGAGAATTTTCATGAGGAGCCGCCTCGTTATGCGATTATCTTTACATCGCCAAGAAAACGGGCCGTCGACAGCACGCTTCGACAAAGAAAGAAGTCTGAGACTAAACGATAGCGTCCGAAATTCCGGTCGGTCAACATCGAGAGCCGCATTAAGCGGCGCGCTTAAATGCTTTGTCGGAAGCTGTGACAAATCCGCCACAGTATAAGGCTGGCGACGGGCTCCGCGAAGAGCTTGGCCATTGGTTCGGGCAAGGACTTAGCGCGCTTCGCGCCCTTCTGACTTGCTCCCGAATGGAAAAATGGTCTTCCAGTCGCTTTTCATGTCGACAACGGTCCAGCCTTTCGCCTGGGCTTGGTCGAGCGCTTTGTCCAGCCGGCCGATACTGGAGTCGCGGTCGTAAGCCCATTCACGCTCGGCGTCGGTATGATGCACGATCAGCGCGAAGCGGAGGCCGTCGCCGCCCATCGTCCATTGCAGCATTTGCAGGTCGCCGTCGGAGTTGCCGAACGCCGCGATCGGACGGCGTCCGATGTGTTCGTTGATGCCGACAGGTTTCCCGGGTCCGTCGTTGATGAAGTTGATTTCCGGCAGACGCATGAGCGCGGGCTTGCCGTCGCGCAATTCGAATTTCACCTTGGCGCTGCTGCCGACGACATTTTCGGGCGGTATGCCGTAGACCTGCTCGGTCCAGGGCCGCATGAACTCGATGCCGCCGCCAGAGACGATGTAGGTCTTGAAACCCTTCGCGCGCAGATAGGCGACTAATTCCAGCATCGGCCGGTAGACCATCTCGGTATAGAGCCGCCCGGTGATCGGATGCTTCGCCTTGGCGATCCAGTCGCACACGATTTGCGAGAATTCCTCGTTCGTCATGCCGGAGTGCGTGGCGATCACGATTTCCGCGACGGCCGGTTCACCCCCGGCGAGGACGTCCTTCACGTCGCCACGAAGCAGCGAGGCGAAAGGTTCTTTGTCCTTCCACTCGGGATGCAGCGGCGCGAGAACCTTCACGCGGTCGAGCGCGAACAGGAGTTGAAAATACATCGGCTGCTCGGCCCACAGAGTGCCGTCATTGTCGAAAGTGGCGATGCGCTCGTCCTCCGGCACGAAGTCGGGCGAGCCGTGCGCCGTCACACTGTCGACAAAGTCCAGGATGGCCTTCTTTGACGCCGTGTTGTTCCACGACGACAGAGGGTCGCTCGCCGTCCGTCTCGCCGTCGCGCGAGTGGGAAGAAGCAGCGACAAAATTGGAAACGCGGCCAAGGCGGGCAGCAACGCGCGGCGACTGACGCCGGAGAAAGGAGAATTCGCCGACATGGTCACTTCCTTGTGCAAACTTCGTGGCGCCGCCGCCCGTTCCCGCATCCGCGCTAGGACGCCGGCCGGTTCTTGACGAGATCGCTGACGACCGATGGGTCCGCCAGTGTCGAGGTGTCGCCGAGCGTGCTGAATTCGCCTTCGGCGATCTTGCGCAGGATGCGGCGCATGATCTTGCCGGAGCGGGTCTTCGGCAGGCCGGACGCGAATTGAATCACGTCCGGCGAGGCGATCGGGCCGATTTCCTGGCGCACCCAGCCGACCAGCTCCTTGCGCAAATGTTCGTTCGCCTCGGCGCCATCCATCAGCGTCACATAGGCGTAGATGCCCTGGCCCTTGATGTCGTGCGGAAAGCCCACCACCGCGGCCTCGCAGACCTTGGCGTGAGCTTCGAGGGCGCTCTCGACCTCCGCCGTGCCGAGGCGATGGCCGGAAACGTTGATCACGTCGTCGACGCGTCCGGTGATCCAGTAATAGCCGTCCTCGTCGCGCCTCGCGCCGTCGCCGGTAAAATATTTGCCGGGATAGGCGGTAAAATAGGTCTGCGCGAAGCGGTCGTGATCGCCAAATAGCGTGCGGGCTTGTCCCGGCCAGGAATCGGCGATCACCAGATTGCCCTCGCATGCGCCCTCGAGCACTTGCCCGGTCGCGTCGACGATTTCGGGAACGACGCCGAAAAACGGCCTCGTCGCCGATCCCGGCTTTAGCGCCGTGGCGCCCGGCAGCGGCGCGATCAATATGCCGCCGGTTTCGGTCTGCCACCATGTGTCGACGATCGGACAACGATCCTCGCCGACGACGCGATGATACCATTCCCAGGCTTCCGGATTGATCGGCTCGCCGACGGAGCCGAGCAGCCGCAGCGAGGCGCGGCTGGTTTTCTTCACGGCGTCCTCGCCAGCGGCCATCAGCGCGCGGATCGCCGTTGGCGCGGTATAGAAAATATTGACCTTGTGCTTATCGACGACCTCCCAGAAGCGCGAGGCCGTGGGGTAGCCCGGCACGCCCTCGAACATCAGCGTCGTCGCGCCATTGGCGAGCGGGCCATAGAGAATATAACTGTGGCCGGTCACCCAGCCGACATCCGCCGTGCACCAGAAGACGTCGCCCTCGCGATAATCGAACACGAGTTGATGCGTGAGCGCGGCATGAACAAGATAGCCGCCGGTCGTGTGCAGCACGCCCTTGGGCTTGCCGGTCGAGCCGGAGGTGTAGAGGATGAACAGCGGGTCTTCCGCGCCCATTTCGGCGTAGGGGCAGTCCTTGGCGACCGTCTTCCACTCGTCCTCGTAGCGGAAGTCGCGGCCCTTCTCCATATCCACCTCGGCGCCCGTGCGCGTCACGACGAGCACGGTCTTGACCGCGACCTTCTCCAGCGCCGCGTCGACATTGGCCTTGAGCGGCACGCGCTTGCCGCCGCGCAGGCCCTCGTCGGCGGTCACGACGATATCCGATCCCGCATCCTCGATGCGGCCGGCGAGCGCCTCGGGCGAGAAGCCGCCGAACACCACCGAATGGACGGCGCCGATGCGCGCGCAGGCGAGCATGGCGTAGGCGGCCTCGGGGATCATCGGCAGATAGATGGTGATGCGGTCGCCGCGCTTGGCGCCGTGTTTTTTCAAAACATTGGCGAAGCGGCAAACCTGTTCGTGCAACTCGGCGTAGGTGACGTGGCGCGACACCGACGGGTCGTCGCCTTCCCAGATGATCGCGGTCTGGTTGGCGCGCGCGGGGAGGTGGCGGTCGACGCAGTTCATCGCGACATTGGTCGTGCCGTCCTCATACCATTTAATCGAGACGTTATGCGCGTCGAAGCTCGTGTGTTTTACGCGGGTGTAGGGTGCGATCCAGGATAGCCGGCGGCCTTGCTCGCCCCAAAAGCCTTGCGGGTCATCGAGCGCGCGCGCGTAAAGCTTGTCGTAGGCGGCGGCGTCGATCGCGGCCCCCGCCGCCCAATCCTCCGTGACCGCGTAAACTTTGTTGTGCATAGGCGTTTCTCCAGCCGGCGGCCGTTGTCGGCCTTTTTTGCTTGGCGGGCCCGCGTCGCGCGCGGGCTCTTCCCTTGTGCTAGTATGACCAAGATAACGGCAAGACGCCATGGGCCGGATCGACGACGGCTCTTTCGCGCGGCGGAATGATTTAACGATAAGGGTTCGAATGCCCAGTCAAAAGCCTAGCTCGATCCCGTCAAATCCCCGTTTTTCCTCCGGACCTTGCGCCAAGCGGCCGGGGTGGTCGCTCGAAAACCTCGCGGGCGCGGCGCTTGGCCGCTCCCATCGGGCCAAGGTCGGCAAGGACAGGCTCGCGCGCGCCATCGATCTGACGCGCGAGATTTTGCGCGTTCCCGCCGATTATCGCATCGCGATCACGCCGGCGTCGGACACCGGGGCGGTCGAAATGGCGCTGTGGTCGCTGCTCGGCGCCCGCGCGGTCGACGTGCTGGCCTGGGAGAGCTTTTCCAGCGACTGGGCGACGGATGTCGTAAAACAGCTCAAAATCGCCGACGCCCGCGTCTTGGGGGCGCCCTATGGCGAATTGCCCGACCTTTCCCAGATCGACTTCGGCCGCGATGTCGTTTTCGCTTGGAACGGCACGACCTCGGGCGTGCGCGTCCCGAACGCCGATTTCATTCCGGCGGACCGCGACGGTCTGACGATCTGCGACGCGACTTCCGCTGCTTTCGCGCAATGGCTGGACTTTCCCAAGCTCGACGTGACGACCTTCTCCTGGCAGAAAGTGCTCGGCGGCGAGGCGGCGCATGGCGTGCTCATTCTCTCGCCCCGCGCGGTGGAGCGGCTGGAGAGCCATGTCCCGGCGTGGCCGCTGCCGAAGATTTTCCGCCTCACCAAGGGCGGCAAGCTCAACGAGGCGATTTTCCGGGGCGAGACCATCAATACGCCCTCGATGCTCTGCGTCGAGGATTATCTCGACGCGCTGAATTGGGCGGGGTCCATCGGCGGGCTGGGCGCCCTCATCGCCCGCGCCGACAAAAACGCCGCGACGGTCGCCGCCTGGATCGAAACAACGCCCGCCTTCGCCTTTCTGGCCAGGGAACCGGCGACGCGCTCCAACACCAGCGTCTGCCTGCGCTTCGACGATCCAGCCGTCGCGGCGCTGCCGCTGGAGAGCCGAGCGGCGATCGCCAAGAGCATCGTCTCGCTCGTCGAACGGGAGGGGGCGGGCTATGATTTCGCCGGATATCGCGACGCGCCGCCCGGTTTGCGCATCTGGTGCGGCGCGACCGTCGAGGCTTCCGACGTGGCCTTGTTGACGCAATGGATCGACTGGGCCTATGCGCAAACGACCTCGGACCTCACGTAATGATACGAAGCCTCTTCCCGCACGACCAGATCGCCCGTTCACCAAAGCCATTTCGCCAGGATTAAAAATGCCGCCTCGCGTCCTCATCTCCGATCAGCTTTCCGCCGCCGCGATCCAGATTTTCGAGACGCGGGGCGTCGATGTCGATTTTCAGCCGGCGCTCGGCAAGGACAAGGAAAAGCTCGCCGCCGTCATCGGCGATTACGACGGTTTGGCGATTCGCTCCGCGACAAAAGTGACCGCCAACATATTGGCGAAGGCCGCGCGCCTTCGGGTCATCGGACGCGCCGGCATCGGCGTCGACAATGTCGACATCCCCGCCGCGACCGCGCGCGGCGTCATCGTGATGAACACGCCTTTCGGCAATTCGGTCACGACGGCCGAGCACGCCATAGCCCTGATGTTCGCGCTGGCGCGCGACATTCCCGCCGCCGACGCCTCGACGCAGGCGGGCAAATGGGAGAAGAGCCGCTTCATGGGCGTGGAGATCACCGGCAAGACCCTCGGCGTCATCGGCTGCGGCAATATCGGCGCGATCGTTGCCACGCGCGCCTTGGGATTGAAGATGCGCGTCGTCGCCTTCGACCCCTTCCTCTCCGCCGAGCGCGCGATGACGCTCGGCGTCGAGCAAGTGGAACTCCACGAGTTGCTGGCGCGCGCGGAGTTCATCACGCTGCACACGCCGCTGACCGCGCAGACCCGCGACATTCTGTCGGCGGAAAACCTCGCCAGGACGCGAAAGGGCGTGCGCATCATCAATTGCGCGCGCGGCGGCCTCGTGGATGAAGTCGCGTTGCGCAAGGCGCTCGACAGCGGACACGTCGCCGGCGCGGCCTTCGACGTTTTCGTGAACGAACCCGCGACGAGCAATCCGCTGTTTGGCTGTCCGCATGTCGTGTGCACGCCGCATCTTGGAGCTTCGACCGCGGAGGCGCAGGAGAAAGTGGCGTTGCAGGTCGCCGAGCAGATGTCGGATTATCTCACGCGCGGGGCCATCGCCAACGCCGTGAACTTCCCCTCGATCAGCGCCGAGGAAGCCCCGCGCCTGCGCCCCTATATCGAACTCGCCGAAAAGCTTGGCCTGTTCGTGGGACAGATCGCCGACACCGGCGTCGACAAGATTTCTGTAGTCTATGAGGGCGTTGTCGCCGGCCAAAAAGCGAAGGCGATCACCGCCGCCGCCCTCGCGGGCCTGCTGCGACCCATCCTCGAGGACGTGAATCCCATCTCGGCGCCGATTATCGCGAAGGAGCGCGGCGTCGTCATCGAGGAGGTGACGCGCGACGTCGAGGCCGACTATGAATCGCTCGTCACGCTGCGCGCCACAACGGCGCGAGGCGAGATTTCGGTGTCGGGCACGGTGTTCCATGATGGCAAGCCGCGCATCGTTCGCGTCGGCGCGATCGCGGTGGAGGCGGAATTCTCGCCGTCGATGATCTATGTGACGAACGAAGACAAACCTGGCTTCATCGGGCGCTTCGCCGGGCTGTTGGGCGAGGCCGGCGTTAATATCGCGACCTTCGCGCTGGGGCGCGACCGGGCGGGCGGCGCGGCCGTGGCGCTCGTCGCCATCGACGGCGCCGCGTCCGAGGACACTGTCGCGGCGATCCACCGCCTGCCCGGCGTGAAGCGCGTCACCGCCATGAAGTTTTAGAGCGCGGCAAAAAGCGGAAAGCCGGTTTTGCCGCCGGAAAGCACGACAAGATAAAGGAATCTGGAGTATCCGGTTCAATCCGAACCGGATACTCCAGCGCCGTCAGTTCATATGCCAGCCATGGCTGACGATGATCGATTCGCCGGTCAGCGCATTGGTCTTGAAGGCCGCCAGCATCAGCGCCACTTCGGCCACGTCGCTCACCATGGTGAATTGCTTGTCGACGGTTTCGCCGAGCATCACTTCCGTGACGACGCGTTCCTCGGAGATGCCGAGATCGTGCGCCTGCTGCGGAATTTGTTTTTCGACCAATGGCGTCATGACGAAGCCGGGGCAGATGATATTGGCGCGGACATTATGCTTGGCGCCTTCCTTGGCCATCGTTCTGGTCAGCCCGAGCAAGCCGTGCTTGGCCGTGACATAGGCGGACTTTAGCGGCGAGGCCTCGTGGCTATGCACCGAGCCCATATAGATCAGCGCGCCCGAGTTCTGTGGATACATATATCTCAGACACGCCTTGGTGGTCAGAAAGGCGCCGTCGAGATGGATGGCCAGCAGCTTCTTCCATTGGGCGAAGGGAAATTCCTCGATCGGATGCACGATCTGGATGCCGGCGTTGGAGACGAGAATGTCCACCGCGCCGAACGCCTTGGCGGTCGCATCGACCGCGGCGTTGACCTGTTCCTCGTCCGATACGTCGGCCGCCACGGCGATCGCATCCTTCTCGCCGCCGAGTTCGGCCGCCGCCGCTTTCGCGGCGTCGAGATTGAGATCGGCGATAGCAACGCGCCCCCCGGCCTCGACGAAACGCTTGGCTATGCCATGGCCGATGCCGCTCGCGGCGCCGGTGACGAACGCGACCTTGCCGTTAAGTTCCATTGAGTCGATCCCTTCATTCCGCAAGATAATCGTGGACAACCTTGCCAAGTCCCAGTGTCAAATCGGCGACAATATGGACGGCGGAGACAATATCGCGGATCGGCAACTCCGCGATGGGAGCCAGCGGATGCCAGGCGAGATCGAGCGTCCCCGGACCCGACCAGGCGCCTTTGATCGTGACATCCTCGAGCCGATAATCGACCAATTCCAGAATGCGCGGAGAACCGTCGACATGAGGGATAAGCTTGAGCAGATAATTCGGGCCAAGCATCGATTTAGCGACCGTCGCCAGGTCGAGCGCCTCATATTTGAAGCCCATCACGCCGGTCGCGATGCGCACCGGCCCGTAATCGAGCGTTCCGACCAAGGCGTCCTGATGGACGCTCAGCGAAGGTTGGCCCAATTTCTTGGGAAAACCCCATAATTCGCGGCCGCCGTAAATTGGCGCGCCGTCGTTGAGGAACATCGCATGGGTGTAGGAGCCGGGTTGCCCGTTGAGCCGCACCGGGATGACCTGGCCGGACTCGGTGTAGTCGCCAAAGCCGGTGGAATTGGGCATGCGGATGAATTCATATTTGACCAGCGGCTCGTCGAAGGTCAGCGGCTCCGGCAGAATTTTTTCTATCGCCTCGGGGTCGGTGCGATAGGTGATGATGAAATATTCTCGGTCATAGAACCGATAGGGCCCGCGCGGAAAGGCGGGACTCGTCAGCGGCATGGAGTAGGCGCGGCGGCGTATTTCGTCGATTTTCATGACTTTGCCTCGCTGATTATTTTGTCGGCGGCGCATGTTGGGTGAGATCGAAAATCTTCACGGCGCCCCGTGGGCGGTCGCGATTGATCCATTGGGGGTTGGACAGCGTCTTCTCGACATCCTTGCGGCCATCCATCCAATTGCGCTCCATCGTGGCGCGTGAGAATTCGTAATCCTTCGACGCGCTTTCATATAGGCCGCGGCGATGGATGAGATGCACGATGGTCGTAGCCGACTCGCGGCCCCTCTCCTCGAGCGCGCGCCAGTCGGGATCGTCGCGCAGCTCGGCGGACAACTTGGCGCTCAGCCGCTTGATCGCCGCCCTCAGCTGATGCTGTTGGCACATCATATCGGTGTTCAGCCGCGTGCGGCTCGAATAGCGAATATCCTTCTCGCGCTGCGCGATTTCCAGCACGGTCGCCGGCAATTCGCCGCGCGCGCTGAAAAGGTCGATCTGGAAGACGCAGAAGTCTTCGTCCTCCATCTCGAAATCGAGCACATATTGCAGCGGCGTGTTCGAGACGATTCCGCCGTCCCAGTAAAACTCGCCGTCGATTTCGACCGGGGGAAAGGACGGCGGCAGCGCGCCGCTGGCCATCACATGCTCGGGCCCGATCTTCTGATAATTGGTGTCGAAATATTGGAAGTTGCCGCTGCGCGCGTTCACGGCGCCGATGGAGTAGCGAATCTCTCCCGCGTTGAGCAAATCGAAATCGACGAGCGCAAGCAATGTCTCGCGCAGCGCCTTCGTGTCGTAAATGCTGACCTCCTCCGGCTTGCAGGGCCAGCCGGGAATTGGCGGCGGCATGCGCGGCTGGAAAAAGCCCGGCACCCCGAAGGCCGCCGTCATCGCCGCGCTGGTCTCGTTAAAGAGACGCAGGCTCGCCTCGTCCCCCGCGACCGGCGACGCTAACAGCCGGCTCGATGTTCGGCGCCAGAACTGCTCCAGCCGCTCGGCGCGCAGCGAAGGCGGATTGCCGCAGATGATCGCGCCATTGATCGCGCCAATCGAAATGCCGGCCACCCAGTCGATTTTGAAGTCGGCTCGCTGCAACGCGTCATAGGCGCCGGCCTGATAGGAGCCGAGAGCGCCGCCTCCTTGCAGCACCAGCGCGATTTTTTCCTTACGCGTGTCCGCCATGGCGCCAAAATGGGTTGGAGACAAAGGAGTGTTGGATCTCGATCCCGAGTTTAATATCTTACAATCGAGGCCGTGTCGATTTCCAAGCGAATTTTTGTGCAAAGCGCCGCGACGCGCCAGGGCTTGGCGCGGGCGGGTTTCGCGCGAGCGTCGTTCGTTTCGCGAGCCCCGTTCATTGCAATGCAATAGTTTCGCGCTTAAGATGAGTTGGCGTCATTCAATTTCCTCCCGGCGGATCGCTCATGCATGACAGTGTTCGCGCCTCGGATTTAGCGGTCCAATCGCCTGACGGCGAATCGGCGTCCGGCACGGCGCTGACCGACGCCGCCGATCGCGCTCTGCACGCCAATCTCGCGCATTTCACCGGCGGTCTTTCTCCCGCCGCGCTCGCCGGCGCCTATTGGGATTGGGCCGTGCATCTCGCCGCTTCGCCCGGCAAGCAGATGCAACTCGCCGAAAAGGCATGGCGCAAGGCGGCGCGGTTTGGCGGATACGCCGCGCGCGCCGCGCTCCAGGGCGAGAAGGCGCCGCCTTGCATCGAGCCCCTGCCGCAGGACAAGCGGTTTTTGGGCGAGGAGTGGCGGCGGTGGCCCTATAACCTTATTTACCAATCCTTCCTGCTCAATCAACAATGGTGGCACAGCGCGGCCACCGACGTCGGCGGCGTCACCAAGCAGCACGAAAATGTCGTCGACTTCGTTGCGCGGCAGCTTCTCGATATGTATTCGCCGTCGAATTTTTTGCTCACCAATCCGCAAGCGCAAAAGCGCACGCTGGAGCAGGGCGGGGCCAATCTCCTGCGCGGATTCCAGAATTTTTTGGAGGATTTGGGGCGCTCGGCGAGCCGCGGCAAGCCCGTCGGCGCCGAGGCGTTCAAGCCCGGCGAAAATCTCGCGGTCACGCCGGGCAAGGTGATCTTTCGCAACCGCCTCATCGAACTCATTCAATACGCGCCGGCGACCGGGACGGTTCGCCCCGAGCCGATATTGATCGTTCCGGCCTGGATCATGAAATATTACATTCTCGACCTCTCGCCGCGTAATTCGCTGGTGAAATATCTCGTGAGCCAGGGCTTCACGGTCTTCATGATCTCATGGAAAAACCCTGGCCCGGAGGACCGCGATCTCGGGATGGAGGACTATCGCAAGCTCGGCGTCATGGCGGCGCTGGACGTTATCACGGCGCTGCTGCCGAACCGCGGGATTCACGCGACCGGCTATTGCCTCGGCGGCACGCTGCTCGCGATCGCCGCCAGCGCGATGGCGCGCGACAAGGACGAGCGTCTGCGCACGCTGACGCTGCTCGCGGCGCAGACCGATTTCACCGAGGCCGGCGAGCTGTCGCTGTTCATCAACGAGAGCCAACTGCATTTTCTTGAAGATTTGATGTGGGAGCAGGGTTATCTCGACACCAAGCAAATGGCCGGCGCGTTCCAATTGCTGCGCTCGAACGATCTCGTCTGGTCATATGCGCTGAAGGCCTATCTCCTAGGCGAGCGCGAGCCGATGAGCGATCTGATGGCCTGGAACGCCGACGCGACTCGCATGCCGTTCAAGATGCACTCGGAATATCTGCGGCGTCTCTTCCTAGACAATGATCTCGCCGAAGGGCGCCTTCACGCGGACGGCCGCGCGGTCGCGCTGCATGACATTCGCGTCCCCATTTTCGCTGTCGGCGCGCAGCGGGATCACGTCGCGCCGTGGCGGTCGACCCATAAGATTCATTTGCTCACCGACGCCGAGGTCACCTATCTCCTCGCCAGCGGCGGCCACAACGCCGGCATCGTCGCCGAGCCCGGCCATAGGGCCGCGCGCTTCCAGGTTCTGACCAAGCAGGCCGACGAGCGCTACAGCGACCCCGACGAGTGGGCGAGCCTCGCGCCGACGAAGGAGGGCTCCTGGTGGCTGGAGTGGGTCTCGTGGCTCGTCGCACGCTCGGGCGAGCCCCTCCTGCCTCCCCCGATGGGCCCGGCGCTTTGCGACGCGCCGGGAACATACGTGCTTCAGGCGTAAGCCTCCGCCGCGGGGGCGCGGGGAATCCTGCCCGCTATTTCGACTTGATCTCGATTTTTTTCTCGGCCTTTCGCGCTTCCGTCGTTTTCGGGAGCCGGACCGTCAGCACGCCCTTGTCGAAGGACGCTTCGATCTTGTCCGTGTCCACTCCCTCCGGCAGACGGAAGGCGCGTTTGAACGCGCCGTAGCGGCGCTCCGAGAAGTAGTAATCCTTTTCCTTATTCTCCCGCTCGTCCTTCTTTTCGCCTGAAATGGTGAGCGTTCCATTCGAGAGCTTCACCTCGACGTTTTTCTCATCGAGGCCTGGAAGTTCCGCGGTGATCGCGAATTCTCCGTCCTTTTCGACGAGATCGACCGCCGGAATAGCCGGCCAGCCCGAAAAGAAGCGCTCGAACGGTTCGAAGTCGGACAGATTCTTGTGGCCCGCCAGATCGGGAAACAAGCTGTTGATCTGCCGCCGCAGCGATTCCAGCGGATGAAAGTCGAACATTTCCGAATATGGGCGTGGCGCCGGGGACACTTTTTTCACGGGAACGTTGGTTTCCTGTTCTGCCATAGCCGCCTCCATCTACGCGCCATTTAATCAAATGATCGACATCGCGAGCCGCCGCGCGGGCCGCGCGCCGCCCGACGACAAACGATCATTGGCGCGACGTGTTTTACGTGGGCTCCGATATTTTTTGCGCAAGTGCGGCAATGCGCGCGCCTGGAAAGCTCATCCGCGGCCCTTCCCCTTCCGTTGGCGCGCCGTCGATGCTATTGGGCGCGCCTACGAAAGCGAGAGGGCGAAAAATGAGCGAGATTTGGTTGGCGACGGGCGAAGCGACGGTGCTCGCGGCGGATGGGCAATACACCGACGCGATGCCGGAGGTGATGATCGGAAATGTCAAGGGACCGGTCGGCCATGCCTTCGCTTCGATGGCCGGGCAGGTCGCGGGACATCCGCGCATGTTCGTCATCCGCGATCTCAATCAGCAGGTCCGTCCCGCGACGATGATGACCACCAAGATGACGGTGAAGTCGGAAGGCTATGTCGAACTGCTCGGCGGCGTGGTGCAGGCGGCGACGGGCGACGCGATCATCGATTGCGTCGCGGAAGGGATTTTGCCGAAGGCCGGGCTAAGCGAATTGTGCATGGTGATCATGGTGTGGCTCGACCCGCGCTGCGCCACGGACGAAAATCTCGACCGCAAGGATCTCTATCGCACCAATTACGAAGCGACCAAGCTGGCGATCTCGCGCGCCATCAAGGGCGAGCCGACGATCGACGAGCTGATCAAAAACCGCAAGTCGGTCTCGCATTACGCGCTGGAAGGCGTGTTCGAGGTCTAGAGCAAGTTCCGCGAAAGTTGACAGACTTTTGCGATCAGAACTTGTTCCAGCATTTTGTTCTTGCGCGATTTCTTATCGCTCGGATGATTCCATCCGAGCGGAAAGCGCGCCAACATACGTTTGGCGGCGCGTGGTTGGAGGCGCTATTTCGCCTCCGCCACGCCGATCACCAATCCTTCCGAAAACCATGTCACGAGAAACCGCGCGAGGCGCTCCGTCGCGGATTGGCCTTCGTTCTGGAACGCGACAAGCTGGCAGATATCGCCGAAGGATTGGCCGGCCATGGCCTCGAACAGCGCGAGATATTCGTCCGGATCGAGCTGGCGATAGGCGGGGTCGAGATCCGCGCGCCAAATGGCGATGGTTTCGCTCTCGCTGGCGTCCGACGGGCGATCCTCGAGCGCGCCTTCGTCCTCCTCATCAGCGCGCTCCTCGTCCTGCTCGTCAGCGGTGGCCGCCGCATAGGCGTCCAGCACGCCGGCCGCGACTTCGATCAGCCGCAAACTGGGATGGAACGTGAATCCGAGGCGCGGCCAGTCTTGCGGCGAAAACTCCGCCAGCGTTTCGATGCTCAGGGCGGGCGCGTCGGCGGCGTCATAGGCGTCGGTGAGCGCGCGCTCGAACAGCGCGAGACCGATGGCCAGCGCGTTGGCGCTCCAGTTCTCGCTCTCTCGCATGAACTCCGGCAAACGCGTGGCGTACCAGCGGGCGTTGCGCAGGCGCGAGGGATTTTCGTCGATGTAAGCCTCGACGAGCGCTTCGAAATCGTCGTCGCCCAGCAGGACGCGAAGCGCCGGAAAATCCTCGTCGAGAAATTCCGCGAGCCGGAGGCGATAGGCGTTCACATAGACGCCCATCATCGTGGGACGGTCGGCCTCGCGCGGCGGCGCGACAACATCGAGAAGCGCGCCGTCTTCCGCGTCGCCGGTCAGGACCGCCGCTTGGAACAAGCTCTGCAATTCGGCGAGCTTCACGCGGCGCTCCGCGACGCGTCGGCGGCGATCGCGGCGTCGATGTCGCGCATGCGCTGGAGTTCGCCAAGCAATTCAGAGAAGGGCGGAAAATTGTCGTCGCGCTCGATCATCACGGAAACATCGCCGAAACGCCGACGCGCCCTCTCGTAAAGCGTCCAGACTTCCTCGCGGATGGGTTGGTCGTGCGTGTCGATGAGATGCGTTTCATTGTCGGTGTGCCCGGCCATGTGAAATTGCGCGACGCGGTCCGCCGGAACGGCTTCGATGAAGGCGTCGATGTCGAAGCCGTGGTTGAATCCCGAAACGAAAACATTGTTCACGTCGAGAAGCAGCAGGCAGTCGGCGCGCTCGGCCATTCGCGCGACGAACTCCCATTCCGGCATTTCGGATTGCGTGAAGGTGACATAGGTCGAGGCGTTTTCGACGACCAGTCGGCGCTTGAGAATATCCTGAACGCGAGAAATGCGCTCGACCACATGGTTCAGTGCTTCGCGCGTATAGGGAATCGGCAGCAGATCATGCAGATTGCGGCCGTGCACGCCGGTCCAGGCCAGATGGTCCGAGACCCAGGCGGGTTCGATACTATCGGCGAGAGTCTTCAGCGCTTTCAGATAGTCGAGGTCGAGCGGGTCGGTCGAGGCGAGCGACATCGAAACGCCGTGCATGACGATCGGATAGTCGGCGCGGAAGCGTTCCAGCATGGCCAGGGGGCGGCCGCCGGGAATCATGTAGTTTTCCGAGATGATCTCGAACCAGTCGACCGGCGGTCGAGTCGAAAGAATTTCGTCGTAATAGACGGGCCTCAAACCGAGGCCGTAGCCAAGGCGCGGGAGCGATTTCATGTCGAGCTCCTCCGGCGGTCGGCGCCAAGCGATCCAGCTCCGTCGCCGCGTCCGAATTGGCGAGGAGCCGCCGCTCGCGCGCGGCGGCCGCTTAATTTTAAAGTCTAGTCCATGACCTTGCCGCCGGCGTCGGCGCAAGCCTTTTCGGACTCGACGAATATCCAGCCCTGGCCCTTGCAGGCGTTCATGGCCTTGCAGCTGTTCTTCGGGGTCATGCAGTCGCTTTTGGCCTTGCAGCTGTTGGCGCCGAGGCAGTGCACCTTGGCCGGCGTCGCGGCCGCCGCGGGCGTCGCTCCAGCGAGGGCGAGCGAGACAGCCGCTATGGCCAGCGCGGCCCCGGAACGCGTGTTGTTTTTCATCGGATTTCCTGCCTCTTGATTTTTGTCGGTTCCGTTGGCGAGCGTCCTCATGGACGAAGTCTCGTCGCGGGCGGCGGCAGGATATGTCGCCTCTCGGCGCCTTGCAACTGGCCCCATGGCGGCGGCGAAGGGAGCCGCGCCGCGGCTCCCTGTAGTCTCACTTCTTGCAACGATGCTTGGCCTCGCGGCGATGCTTGGCGCTCGCGCGTAACGTTACTTGGCGCCGCCCGCGGGTTCGGCCGGAGCGGGAGCGGCCTTGTCGTCCTTCTTCGCGGCGCAGCCGTCCTTGTTGCACTTATGCTTTTCGGCGTTGTGTTTACGGTGATGATGATGCTTCGCGGCCGCCGGCGCGGCGCCAGCGAGAACCAGCGCGACCGCCGCGACGGCGATCGTCGAGCCGGAAATAATATTCGTCTTCATCAGCGTCTCCTGAAAGTCGGATGGCGTGATCCGCGTGGCCGGCGGTCGCGGCAAGACCTGTCCGCACAGGTTTCGCTAGCTATACCACCTGCCGGCGGATTCGCTAGCCGTTTCCGCGTCGCTATGCCGCGGGCGGAATTGCTGCCCGTCTATAAAAAACATCGTCTTGGTCGAAGGCGATGATCGCTACGCGCCGTCCGCCCAATCGGAGGCGCCCAATATAAATCTCGACACCTGTCTTCGCGGAGCGGTAGGAAAGCGCGCGGGCTCCACTTCCCTCGCGCGCCGCGGAATATGGCGACGACGCGGAAAACACCAACGGAGAGAACGATGTCCATCGATCGACGCGACCTGTTGCATTCCCTTCTGCGTTCCGCGGCCGGCGGCGTTATCGTGGCGATCACGACTTGCGGGTCGGTCGGAGCCCACGAATATGAGGCGGGCAATATCACCGTCGAGCATCCCTGGCTGCGCTCGCCGGGCGATGGCGAGACGACCGCGCCGCTGTTCATGATCATCGAGAACAAGGGCGACACGCCCGACAAGCTGATCGGCGCGAGGGCCGCGAAGGTTGGCAAGATCGTCATTCACGCCGACCCCGCGCGGATCGTCGTGCCGCACGGAATCGTCATTCCGCCGCGCGCCACGGTGACGCTCGTACCCGGCGGTCCCCATGTCGGCTTGCACGAGGTGACGAAGATGAACCCCGTCGGCTGGGGCTTCGAGCTTACGCTGATCTTCGAAAAAGCCGGCGAGGTGACGATCGACGCCTCTGTCGAGGCGCCTGACGCCAAGCACGCGCATGACGCCGAGGCGACGGAGCGCTGGGAGAAGGCTCACGGCGCGAAGAAGGAAGCGGAGCCCGCGGCGCACGAAGAGCATCACGGCGCCCATGCGGATCACGAACATATGCACGAAGAACACGAGCATATGCACGAAGCGCATGAGCATGCGGCCGAGGAAGCGCCCGATGTCGCCGGCATGGACCACAGCAAGCTCAATCACGGCGTGCTTGGCCACGCGCCGTCGGCGCCGAGCGTCGACTGACCGGCAATTTCGAAGGGGCGGCTCCCTCTCCGGGAGGCGTCGCCGCGCTCGCGAAGGCTTACGCTTTTTCTACGCGGGCCGGCGGGCAGACCGCGTAAGAGACAGGCTCATTTCGGCTTCCATTCGGTCGCCGCCTGCTGCGCGTCCGCGAGCTCCGATTCGGTCATCCGCGCCGCCAGCCCCTTGCGGTTCGCCGTGGCGACATCGCGCGCCGTCGCATCGGTGGGGCCGGCGAGCTTCGCGATGGCCAGGCTGTACCACTTATGCGCCTCGACATTATCCTGCGGTACGCCGATGCCGGCGTCGTACATCGCGCCGAGATTGACCATCGCGGGCGCGTAACCGTGTTCCGCCGCCTCGTGGAACCACGTCGCCGCCTGGTTCTGGTCCTGCGGGACGCCGAGCCCGTTTTGGTACATGAAGGCGATGCTGCTCTGGGCGGCGGGGTCGCCCTCCCGCGCCAGCGGCGCGAGGAGCTTTAGCGCGGCCGCGTAATCCCCGCGCAGATAGGCGTCCATGCCTTCTTCCAAGGGTTTCGCGGCCGCCAGAGAGCAAAGGCCCGCGGACAAAGCAAGAGCCATGAATGCGAGTTTGATGCGTAATTTCATGAGGTGTCGCCTCTTAAGCAGCGCGTCGTTCGAACGCGTCCCTTGACGCCGCGGCGCGCCGCTCGGAAAGCCGTCGCGAACGAGCGAGAATTGCCGTTGTTCCGCAATGGGTAGCAGGAAGAAGTAACCCGCGCTTTAATCGGGCGGGGCGTCGCGGGGGGCTGGAGGCCCGCGGGATTGACCGGATGAACCTCAAGTTTTGGTGTGATTTCGGCGCGGTTCGCGCCAGATTTCCCTCATGATCGCCCTTTCCAAGGAAACCGAGGCCCTCGCCCGGCGACTCGCCGCCGCGCAAAGCCTGCCCGTCGACGACGCCGTGAGGCGGGCGCTTGAAAACTGGGCGCGTGTCGCGGGCGTCTCGGCGGAATCTTGCCGGCGCGATCAATCCCCGGCCGCCATCGCCGCGCGAAAAGCCAGCGTCGATCGGATCGTCGCGGAAATCGCGGCCATGCCGATACTCGACCCGCGCGACCCGCGTGAAATCATGGACGATCTGAACTCCCCATGATTGTCGTCGACAGTTCGGCCTTGGTCGCCATCTTTCTCGACGAACCCGAAAAGCAAATCTTCGAGGACATAATCGCGGGCGGCGAGGATTGCATTATCTCGGCGGTTAACGCGCATGAGACCGCGTGCGTCTTGCGCTCGCGTTTCGGGCCGCCGGCGGTCGCGCGGCTTTGGCGATTGCCGGCCGATCGCGACATCGAGACCGCTCCGTTCGACGAGGCGCAAATGCGCGCCGCCGCCGCGCGGCTCAATCTCGCGGATTGCGCGGCTTACGCGCTCGCTGTGACCATGAACGCGCCCTTGCTGTTCAAGGGCGATGATGTTTCGGAGACAGACGTGCGGGTGCGAAGAGGATTAGACTAAGCTATTATAGGCACGCCTAGCGGCTTAGGCTAGGTTAATAATGGCAGAGACATATATATGGCCATATATAGCGTAACCATTCTTCTCTGACCGCAAACTTAAATTCCTACGAATAGCTAAGCTTGATTTATCAGACCCAGCTTCTACCTCTAGCCTTAAGCGAAAGGTGGTCCGGGAGAGCAATCATGGGCAATCTGTTGTATTACGCGATCGTGTTCCTGGTGGTCGCGCTGGTCGCCGCTGCTCTGGGATTTGGCGGTGTCGCCGGAACGGCGATGGAAGGTGCCCGACTGCTCTTTTGGGTCGCACTGGTACTTTTCGTGGTGTCGGCGGTCGTCGGCCTGGTCCGACGACCATGAAAAAGAGTGGGCTCGGGCGCCGTGGCGTCCAAGCCGGCTCCAGGCTAAATGGAGAAGCGTCATGATGAACTGGGACTTTGTGCAAGGCAACTGGAAACAGGTTTCCGGCAAAGTTAAGCAGCAGTGGGGCAAGCTCACTGACGACGACCTTGCGAAAATCGCTGGAAAGCGCGAGGAACTCGAAGGAAAGTTGCAAGAGCGCTACGGTTTGTCCAAGGACGAAATCAAGAAACAACTCGACGATTTCATGACGCGCCACTAGCGCGTTTTCCGTTCGAACGGAATAGTTCGATCGACAGGGAATCGGACGGCCGGCGGCGAGCCATGGGGCTCGCGCCGGCCTTTTATTTCGAAGGCGCGCGCTCAGTCCGCGCCCGCTACACGCCCAGTTTCTTTTGCAGGCTCGTCGACGACGTCGTGTATTGGAACAGCAGTTTTTTGTCCGGGTAGACGTAATGATGCGCCCGCTGCGCCGCCAGCGCGCCCTCATGGAAGCCGCACAGGATCAGCTTGAGCTTGCCCGGATAGGTGTTGATGTCGCCGATGGCGAAAATCCCGGGATGGTTCGTTTCGAACTTCTGCGTGTCCACGGGAACGAGATTTTCGTGCAAATTCAGGCCCCAACCGGCGACTGGGCCGAGCTTCATCGTAAGCCCAAAGAACGGCATCAGACGGTCGCAGGGAAGCTGCGCCTCCACCCCGTCATTGCTCTTCAGCGTCGCGCTGCAGAGTTCTCCGTTCGCGCCGGCGACATGGGTGATCTGCCCGAGCTTGAACGAGATTTTGCCTTGCTCGGCAAGGTCATGCATCGCCTTGACCGAATGCGGCGCGGCGCGGAAGGCATCGCGACGATGCACCAGGGTCAGGCTCTTGGCGACCGGCTGGAGATTGAGCGTCCAGTCGAGCGCCGAGTCGCCGCCGCCGACGATCACGACGTCCTTGTCGCGAAAATCCTCCATGCGGCGCACGGCGTAAAACACCGATTTGTTTTCATAGGCGTCGATCTCGGGGATCGGCGGCTTCTTCGGCTGAAATGAACCGCCGCCGGCCGCGACGATCACCACCTTGGACTGGAACTTCTTGCCAGCGTCGGTCGTGACGATGAAGCTGGGCTTGTCTTCGGTTCCGACCGATTGCAACGTCTCCACCATCTCATTGAAATGAAAGGTGGGATTGAAGGGTTCGATCTGCTTCAGGAGATCGTCGGTCAGCCCTTGTCCGGTGACGACCGGCAGGCCGGGAATGTCGTAGATCGGCTTTTCCGGATAAAGCTCGGAACATTGTCCGCCGGCGCGCGGCAGGATGTCGATCAGATGCGAGCGGATGTCGAGCAGCCCCAGTTCGAAAACCGCGAACAGTCCGGCTGGACCGGCGCCGACGATGACGACGTCCGTTTCGATTATCTCGCTCATCTTCATCCCTCGCCGCTTGTGAAATTAAACGCCGTCGGCGGGCGTGGCCGCCACGCCTTTAGTCGACATGCTCTATAGCATTCGCGCGCCGCCGCAACCCGATTTCGGCGGTTGCGTATGAATGCGCGTTTATGCGCGCCACCGCGCGCCCCGTGCGCGAAAAGGCGCGCAAAATCTCGCCTAGCCCTGCTGCGCGGGCGTGCGCACAATGAGACCGTCGAGTCCGGGGCTGACGGTGATCTGGCAGCACAGGCGGGAGTTGGGCTGGACATCGAACGCGAAGTCCAGCATGTCCTCCTCCATCTGCGAGCGCGCGCCGGTTTTCTCGATCCAGGCGGCGTCGACATAGACGTGGCAGGTCGCGCAGGCGCAGGCGCCGCCGCATTCCGCCGCGATTTCTGGAATGTCGTTGCGGCGGGCGGTTTCCATGACGGTCGAGCCGGTCTCCCCCTCCACCGTGCGCGCCTGGCCGTGCGAATCGACGA
This sequence comes from Methylocystaceae bacterium, assembly GCA_003134075.1. Classification (GTDB taxonomy): domain Bacteria; phylum Pseudomonadota; class Alphaproteobacteria; order Rhizobiales; family Beijerinckiaceae; genus Methylocystis. The sequence goes on from PLAI01000381.1 coordinate 20,579, forward strand.
AGGTGATCTTGGCCTTCGTCGGCGCCCCGCCGCCCGGCTCCGCGCCGTAGCGGGTGGTTTGATCGTCCAGGCTGGTCTTGACCATGATCCTTGTCTCTTCCTTGAGTGACCGGGCCGCGCCGTCGCGCTCGGCGGCGTCCATTGAGGATCGCCCGCGCTGGAGTCGACAATCGCGCGATTGTTAATTTGTTGCGTCGACCAGTTACCACCCGGCCGGTGCCCGCGCTAGCCCTTTTGGCGGCGGCTATGTAAGGTTTCTTACCCGTCAAATCCTGGCGCGCGTCCAGGCGACGAGCCGGGCGGAAGCCTGGTCCAGCGCCGCGTCGAAAGCGCGAACAGCGTCGGGGCCGAGCGTATGGGGCGCGGGGGCCTCGCCGACAAACACGGCCTCGCCGCGTCTCGCGCCATTGCTCGCGCTCGAAAGACGCACGGCGATTTCGACGACCGCGATTTCCCTGGCCGAGTCGATCTCGAAGCGCCGTAAATCGCTGGTGAGCCGATAGGGAGCCAAGGCGCCGGGAAAGGTCGCGTCGACCCCGCCGGCGCGAAGCCGCGTGATTAGCCGCGCCTCCACGAGCCGCGGCAAGCGGTCCGCCCATTGCGCATCCGCGAGAACCGAAAGATCGCCCGCCGCGCCGCGAATGACGAGCCGGTCCGAGGCGACGGGTTGCAAAGCGACGGGCTCCGCGACCTCGACGGTTCCGCCGCGCTCCGAAAGCCGCGCTCCCGCGACTTGCGAAGCCCCCGAAAGGTCGAAGGTTTCGCGCGGCGCTGCGCTACAGCCGGCGAGCGCGAGGATCAGGACGGCGAGAGCCGCCGCCGCGCCTTCGCCGGTTCCACCTGTGGATTTTAGCGTGGTTTTGCCCATGACACCCCGGACGGGCGACCGCCGACGCGCGGACCGCGGCCAGGATTCGCTGGAGAGCCGCCAGCTTAACCGAAAACGCGATGCGCGGAAAGGTTGCGTCCGCGGCGGGGGGCGGAAATCTTGCGCTTGGCGCGCGCGATAGGCAATGCCGGAAGCGGTCGCCATTAGACTGGGGCTGACCCCTTTGCTGACGTCCAGCGATTCCCCGCGCATGCGCTGACAAAATCGAAGGGGGCGACCCCAATCGGCCGCGCCCGCGATCTCGTTTCCGAACGCGTTGGGCGCCGTCCATCGCGCCCTATATCGTGCTGCGGGCTAGCGAGTTTCGGGGCTCGACATCGACGGCGATGATCGAGGAGATTTGATATGGAAGACCCACGGATTCGAGCCGCTCTGGATCGCCACTGGGTCGCCTCCGATGCGAACGACTTCGAGGAGGAACACCAGATTTACCGCGAGGACGCGGTGCTCGAATATCCTCAGTCGGGCGAGCGCATCCGCGGGCGGCTGAAGATTCAGTCGTCTCGCGCCGCGCAGCCGAACCGGAAACGCTTCACGGTGCGGCGTATTATTGGGGCGGGCGACCTCTGGGTCACCGAATTTGTCCTAACCTATGACGGGCGGCCGTCTTACACCGTGAGCATCATGGAGTTCCTCGATGGGAAGGTGGCCCGCGAGACCCAGTATTTCGGCGATCCGTTCGAGCCGGGGCCTTCGCGCGCGCAATGGGTCGAGCGGATGGCCTGAACGCCGTAAGGATGGCCATCCGCCGCTCGCTCGCCTGGAGCTGCCGAATGATACGGTCTCGCTCGACCGCTATCTCATTGGCAAGCTATTGGTGCGGGAGCTGCCAGAAGGCGTCGCCAGCGGCCGTATTGTCGAGACCGAGGCGTATATCGTCGGCGACGCCGCCGGGCACGCCTACGGCGGGATGACCCGGCGTAATCGTTCGCTGTTTCTCGAGCGTGGGCACGCCTATATTTATCTCGCCTATGGCAGCTCATACATGCTGAATGTCTCGAGCGAGGCGCCCGGGACAGGAGCCGGCGTCCTGATCAGGGCGCTCGAGCCGCTCGAAGGCATCCCGGTCATGCGGCTAAATCGCGGCGTCGAGCGCTTGCGCGACTTGGCGCGAGGACCAGGAAGGCTGGCCGCGGCGTTGCGGATCGATCGTTCGCTCGATGGGCTCGATCTTTGCCGAGAAGGCCCGCTATGGCTCGGCTACGGCGACCGCGAACCCGGCGAAATCGGGCAGAGCATCAGGATCGGCGTTTCGCGGGATGCGAACCGCCTCCTGCGATTTTATCTTCGGGACAGTCCGTTCGTCAGCGGTCCAAGATCGCTCGCGGTATGAGCGACCGCCAGGGGCGTCGCCAGCGGCGCGTTAATGCCGGCCGCCGCCGCGGCCAGTCCTTGACCTTTTGTCGCGACCGCCGCTTCGATGAGCCTCATGGCCTCACCCAATCCATCGAGCGGGCGAAGCGCCGCTCGAGCCGCCAGNNCGCCAGAGCCGCGCGCGCATATGAACGGGTCTCGACGACTCGCCGCACGGTGGAGGTGATGATGGCCGGCCTCATTTGCGTCTTGCCGATTCTCGCGCCGACGCCTAATTCCGCGACACGCGCGGCGAAATAGCATTGATCGCCGAACATCGGCGCCGCAACCATGGGCTTTCCCGCATTGAGCGCTTCCATGACGCCATTTGGACTTGCGTGGGTGACAAATACGGACACGCTCGGGTGCTCGAGCACTTGCTGTTGAGGGACAAAGCGCTCCACGCGCAGGCGGCTCCGGTTCGCTCTCGAAAGCCTTGGAAGGATCACGTCTTTCAAAAGTTCGAAGTTTTGACCGGGCGCCGCCCAAAGGATGTGAAAACCCGTCCGCAACAGGCCTGAACACCAGCTTTCCAATTGACTTTCCGTCAATACGGCGAGCGTGCCAAACGCGACGTAGACAACGTTCGACCGCGCGTCCAACCAATGCGTTAGGTCGCGTCCGACGGTTTTGACTTTCCTCGCCAAGATTGGTCCGACAAGTCTGATGTTGCCCGGGACCGGCTGATTCAACTCCAGAAGCGGCCCGTTTCCGACGATCACCGGCGCCGCCTTGAACGGATTGTATGCGCCGAGCGCCCTGTTTTTAGTCCGGCGCTTTGCCCAAAGCTTCAACAACGGCGCGAGGAAAACGCCTATGTGCCAAACCCGCAGCGCCGCGTTGAGGACGCTCCGCAGGGGCGTCATCGGGTAAGGCATCGAACTGTATGGGAGCGGATATTTCCACGATGCGCCATGCACGCCGCCGAGCGCGCGCGACAATATGAGGTACGGCATGCCTTCCGAAAAGGCGAGATCCATTGCCGGAATGAGCGCGCGGTCGAAAACGAAGATGTCCCCGCGTCTGGCTAGAAGCGGCTTTCTCAGGGACTCGTAGATACTGTCGTAACGCTCCACGAGATAACTCAACATGATGCGCTCGCCTGCCCAGGCCGGGGCGCGCGTCGAGTGACGCCAGACGGCGGCCAACGCCTCGCCATCATCGCCGATTTCCCAGGGAATAAGTTTGGCTCCCGCCTCCCGCACCTCTTGTGCGCGAGTGTGGGATGTCACGACATGGACGACATGGCCGCGCGCCGCCAAGTTCTCCGCGAGCGCCAGCATCTGGGTCAAATGCCCGAGGAATGGTGGCGAGACAAATGTAATATCAGTCATTTTGTGCTCTTTTGTGGCGGTCGTGGTTGCTCTAACGGCTCGGTCACACGGCCGGCTGGTACATCTGCTCGGCGGATAGCGAGGCGACGCCGAGTTCGGTGGCGACCGCGTCGACCGCGCGCTGGGCGACGGCGAGATCCACGCGACCGTCCGAGGTGAAATACGGACGGATGTAGCGCTCGTGGTATTGTTGCGCTTCCTCTCTGGTCAGCCGGCCCAGGAAAGCAGCGATGTAGTCGACGGCCAAACGGAGTTGTTCGGCGATCGTCACAAGGGCTCGCCGGTTGGCTCGCGCCAGCGCCCGCAGCGCCGGGTCGTCGAGGGGGCCGATTCCCCGGCTGGCTCCCGTGATTATCGCGACTCGCGCCATCGACTTCACCTCCGCCTAGGGCTGGCCCTGTTCCGACCTCGGGGCCCCATCAGCCGCTGTTGAGGGGGACGTCACACGATCTTCATGACTCACTTCTCATGAGGGTTTCGAGAAAACGGCGACACCCCCGCCGCTCGCCACCGGATCGCGGTCAAGATCGGTTCGTAGGATGGAGCATGTGAATCAGCATTCCAGCGTGGCTGTTACGCAGATTTGGTTCAGTTGTAGATCGAGCGGCGCCCATGGAAACGACAGGGCGATCCTGACTTCAAATTCAATAGGGAGGCCGGATTCACGAGCAACGCCTCAAAGAGTACGCAGGAATTGCACGAGGTCTTGTTTTTCCTTCGGCGTCAGTTTGGTTTCGAGAACCAAGTTGAAGAACTCGACCGAGTCCTCTAGCGTCAAGAGGCGGCCGTCATGGAAATAGGGAGGCGAATCCTTTATCCCCCGGAGCGGAAACGTCTTGATGGGCCCATCGCCGATCGCCATCGCACCGTTAATCATCTCCGGCTTGTAGAAGCGCTCGAGCTGCAGATTGTGCATGGTGTTGTCGGTATAGTAAGGCGGGACGTGACATGCCGCGCATTGCCCTTTGCCAAAAAAGATTTCTTGGCCGCTAAGTTCCGCCGGGGTCGCTTTGGCTGGATCCAGCTTGCCGAAGACGTCGAGCTTGGGCGCCGGCGGAAGATCGAATAGCTCCTGCATCTCCGCCATGAAGTGCACTTGGCTTCCGCGTTCGAGAATATTTACGCCTTTCTTGGTGGCGACCACTGGATCGCCGTCGAAATACGCGCCGCGCTGCTCGAATTCGGTGAAATCCTCCACTGATTTCATGACACGTTGCGAGCCGAAGAGCCGCTGGATGTTCACGCCGCGCAGCGTAGGCGTGTCGATGCGATGGCGGAAGGGCTGCGGGCGGACGTCGCCGGCAAGATGCGTGCTGCCATTGGTGTGGCCATTCGCATGACAATCGAGGCAGGCGACCCCGCGGCTCGGTTTCTCCGACCGCCTGTCCTCGGTCTGGTTGAACTGCTGTTGAGCGAACGGCGTCACCAATAGGCGCAGTCCTTCGAGTTGTTTAGGATTCAGGATGCCGTTGAAGAGATCGTAATAGTTCTCGATGGTGACCAGCTTGCCCTGCGAGACATCGCCGAGGTCCGGACGGGTGGTCAGGTAGATCGGCGGCGGAAATTCCGGCAAAAAATGGTCGGGAAGGTCGAAATCCAAATCAAACCGGGTCAGGTCGCGCGCCTCCTGCTTCTCGACCTCGTTTATTTCGAATTTGGGAAAAACCATTCCGCCTTCCGGATGGTTCGGATGCGGCAAGGGATAAAAGCCCTTGGGGAAGAGGTTCTTGTCTTGGATTTCCGCGGGGCTCATTGAGGCGAGCTGCTCCCAAGTCTCGCCAGAGGGCAACTTGATGCGGACGCCCTCCTGCAAGGGTTTTCCTCGCGACATGGTTGCATCTTTTGCGGGTCGATTGCTTAGATCGTAACGCGCGCCGAGAAGGTCCGCGTGCTTCTTCTCGATTTCCGGCTTCGCCTTTTTCATTCGCGCCATGATCGACGCAAAGGATTCCTTGATATCCACCGGCAAATAGCTGGTTGCGCCGCGTTGGTCTTGCTGGGCATAGGCTAGGCTCAAGCCTCCGACGACGCTGGCCGTCGTCAGCAATCCCCAAATCGTTTTGCTCCTTAGTAGGCGCATGGCGGCCCCCTCTCTCGTTGCTTTAACGACTTCGACCTCCGGCGGATGATCAGGCATTAGACTCTCAGATTGGCCCATTTGGCCATTAGGCAAGGTTGAATCCTGTTCACCGCCGCTGGGAGCAACGATATGACGGCTTTTGGCGCATTGCCGACCCCGGCATCCTCTCCGCTCAGGCCTAAAACAGGGTTGCGGGAGCCCGATTTTAACCACTAGAACAGCGCAAAGCTCACGCGAAAAGGCCCCGCTTCCTCATGTCCGAACCAGACGCCGCCCTGCTCATCCGCATCGCCGAAGCCCTGGAGCGGCTCGCGCCGCCGCCGCCGCCAGCGCCCGATTTTTCGAGCGCGGAGGCTTTTGTCTGGCGCGCCGCGAGCGCGAGCTTCGCGCCGGTGGCGAAAGTAAACCGCGTCGGACTCGAACTTTTGGAGGGGATCGACCGCCCGCGCGATCTGCTGCTGGCCAACACCAGACGCTTCGCGCAAGGGCTGCCGGCCAATAACGCCTTGCTATGGGGCGCGCGCGGCATGGGCAAGTCCTCGCTGGTCAAGGCCGCGCATGGCGCGCTGGCGGGCGAGGGGCGGCTAAAGCTCGTCGAAATCCACCGCGAGGACATCGAGACCCTGCCCGCCCTGCTCGCGGCGCTGCGCGAAAAACCGTTTCAGTTCATCGTCTTTTGCGACGACCTGTCGTTCGATGGACCTGAAACCAGCTACAAATCCTTGAAGACAGCGCTGGAGGGCGGCGTCGAGGGGCGTCCCGCCAATGTTCTGTTCTACGCCACCTCCAACCGCCGGCACCTCGTGCCGCGCGACATGATGGAGAACGAGCGGGCGATCGCGATCAATCCCGGCGAAGCCGTGGAGGAGAAGGTGTCGTTGTCCGACCGTTTCGGCCTTTGGCTCGGCTTCCACAATTGCGGCCAGGACGATTATCTCGACATGGTGTTCGGCTACGTCAGGCATTTCGGGCTGGAGGCGCCGGCCGAGGCCATTCGCGCCGAGGCGCTGGAATGGTCGATCACCCGCGGCGCCCGTTCGGGCCGCGTGGCCTGGCAGTTCATTCAGGATCTGGCGGGGCGGCTGGGCAAGCGGCTCGAATAAAAACGGCCGCGCTTTTGGCGCGGCCGGAAATTTCAGATGATCGTTTCGGCTTAGCGGATCACGTAAGGCAGCAGGCCGAGGAAGCGCGCGCGCTTGATCGCCTTGGCCAGTTCGCGCTGCTTCTTCGCCGAGACGGCGGTGATGCGCGAGGGAACGATCTTGCCGCGCTCGGAGATATAGCGCGAGAGCAGACGCGTGTCCTTGTAGTCGATCTTCGGCGCGCCTGTCCCGGTGAACGGGCAGGACTTGCGGCGGCGGAAAAACGGGCGGCGGGGAGCCGCGCCGGTGGCGGGGGCTGCGGTGGTGCTCATTAGATCGCCTCTCCTTCGGGTCTCGCGCCTTCGTCACGGCGGGGACGGCGCTCGGGCCGGTCGCCGCGGTCGGGCCTATCGCCACGCGGGGGGCGACGGTCGCCGCGATCTCCACGATCGCCGCGTTCACCGCGCTCGCCGTCGTCGTCGCGCTTGCGCAGCTGCGCCGACGGGCCCTCTTCGAGTTCCTCGACGCGCAGCGTCAGAATGCGCAGAACGTCCTCGTTGAGGCTCTCCTGCCGCTCCATTTCGGTGATCGCCGCCGGCGGGGCGTCGATGTTCATCAGCGTGAAATGGGCCTTGCGGTTCTTCTTGATCCGGTAGGCGAGGGCCTTGACGCCCCAATATTCGACCTTGCCGACGGTTCCGCCCAGCGAGGTGATGATATTCTTGAACTGCCCGGTCAGCGCTTCCGCCTGTTGCGGCGAAATATCCTGACGGGCAAGAAAGATATGCTCGTAGAGAGCCATGTTATCCTTGCCTTTCCATAAACCTACGCGGCCCGCCCCGGCGCGGAGCCCTTCGAGCCTTCTTGGAAAGGCTCGATGAGGGAAGTTCGAAGGCGGGAACACGGGAAGGCGGGCGGCTTCGCCCTCCTGGGATCAAATCCCAAGCTTCCGTTCAGCCCCCGGCCGAGGCGTCGCGAAGCGCGGGTTATAGCGCGATTTGTCCAAGATGCAAGCGTTTGCCGGTCGACGGCCCGATCAAGTAAGGAGTGTGGATCACCTCGGGAGCGCCCTCGGCGATCGCAAATCGCCAGCCGCTCGCCGTTTGAGAAAAGAGAACTCCCGATGCGAGAAAAAGCCGCATGAGCGAGATCCCAGCCGTGCGAGAACCCGTCCCCGCGAGGTTCAATCTCGCGCGCTATTGCCTCGCCGAGAACGCGCGCGTTCAGCCCGAAAAGCCCGCGCTGACCATTGTCGGCGACGACCACGTTCTGCGCTGGACCCATGGCGAGCTCGACGACAAGGTGCGCCGCCTCGCCGCTGGCCTCGCCGCGCTTCGCCTGCCGCCGGGCTCGCGCGTGATGATCCGCATGGGCAACGAGGCCAACGCCGCGCTGGCCTATTTCGCCGCCATCGCGGCGGGCCATGTGGCGCTGCTGGCCTCCTCGCAGCTCACTTTCGAGGAGGCGGACTTTTTGCGCGAGGATTGCGGCGCCGCCGCGCTGCTGCTCGGCGCCTCGTTCGAGCGCGAACCGCATGACGCCCCCGGCCTCCATGTATTGCGCGGCGCCGCTCTCGAGCGGATGCTCGAGAGCGAACCGATGGACTACGCCGACACCGGCGCGAACGATCCCGCCTATCTCGTTTACACCTCCGGCACGACCAGCCGGCCCAAGGGCGTGCTGCACGCGCATCGCGCCGCCTGGGCGCGCCGAATCATGTATCCGCACTGGATGGGCCTGACGCGCGGCGACGCGATGCTGCATGCCGGCGCGATCAACTGGACCTACACGCTGGGAGTCGGCGTGATCGATCCGCTCGCCAGCGGCGCGCGGGCGATCCTCTATAATGGCCGCCCCGATCCGGCGATCTGGCCTCGACTCATCGAGCGTCACGGCGCCACGATTTTCGCGGCCGTGCCGGGCGTTTATCGCCAAATTCTAAAAACTGGCGCGCTGGAGGCCCATGATATTTCCTCGCTGCGTCACGGCCTCTCGGCTGGCGCGGCGCTGGCCCCGAGCCTTTTGGCCGAATGGCGCGAGCGCGCCGGCAAGGAAATTTTCGAGGCCTATGGCATGAGCGAGATCTCCACCTTCGTGTCGAGCGGACCGACGACGCCGACGCGCCCCGGCTCTCCCGGACGCCCGCAACCCGGGCGCCAAATAGCGGTCCTGCCGCTCGAAAACGGGACGACGCCGCTGCCGGCGGGCGAGAGCGGACTTCTCGCCATGCATCGCGACGAGCCGGGGCTGATGCTCGGTTACTGGAACCGCCCGGACGAAGAAAAGGAGGCGCTGCGCGGCGAATGGTTCGTTTCTGGCGATCTCGTGGAAATCGACGCCGACGGATATGTCTGGCTGCATGGGCGAGCCGACGAGGTGATGAACGCCGGCGGCTATCGCGTTTCGCCGGCGGAGGTCGAGCGTTGCCTGATCGCCCATCCGGGCATCGCCGAAGCGGCGGTCGCCGAGCGACCCGGGCGCGACCCGGGAACGACGATCATCAAGGCCTATGTGGTCGCGCGGAGCGGCGAGGCGTTGGACGAAGCGGGTATTCTCGCGCATTGCGCGCGCCATCTCGCAAGCTACAAATGCCCCCGCGCGGTGCAGGCGTTGGCCGCCTTGCCGCGCAACGCCAATGGCAAGCTCGCCCGAGCCTCCTTGCCCTGAAGCCGCTGTGCCGCCCGTCGGCGCTATCGCACCCTGACCGGCATGATCTCCGCCGAAAGCTGAACCTCCTCGCCGAGATGGTAGGTGTGATAGGCCGAGCCGGAGATGAGCCGAAGGAAGAGGAACAGTCGGAAGCGCAAACGTCTGAACAGGTTCATTTGTCGCGCCGGCAGCAAGTTTTCGTGCGAGACATGGACGATCCACTGGCCGGGATCCCCAGGCAAGTCGATCTCTCTGTGCCGCGCCAAATCTTCGAGACACAGCTCGACATTCGGCTCTTCCATGAAGCCAAACCGCAATTCGACGCCGATGACGCTGCCGCGATCCTGGTCGCGGTCGAAGACGGTCACGTGATAGCGATGGTCATGGATATAGGGGACCTTGGGGTGAACCACCTCGACGAGAATGAGATTGCGTGGAAAAACCCCGTAGCGCTCCCATAAAAGCCCAACCAGCGCGGGCGCGCGGTCCGCGAGACGGCGCACGCGCACCGGCGCCATGATGAGCGCGTTGCGTTCGAGAAAACTTGTTCCGGAGCGGTGCAGCGCGACCACGTCCGCCATGGTCATGGTCGAGCGCGCGGCATAGGCCGCGAAGGTCGCCTTGCGCCCCCAGCGCCAGGTCGCCATGACAAGGAAAGCGGCGACGCCGACCGAGAGCGGCACGAAGCCGCCCTCCATGAATTTTAGCGAACTCGCGACGAGAAAGGCGCCATTGATGGCCGTGAACGGACCCCACACCAGCGCCGTTCGCGCGACGCTCCAGCGCCAATAACGCAGCGCGATTGGAACCATGGCGCAAGAGGTGATCAGCATCACGCCCGCCACCGCGAGACCATAGGCGGCGGCCAGCGCCGAGGACGAACCGAAGGCGATCACCAGCGCGACGCAGCCGAGATAAAGTCCCCAGTTGACGACGGGAATGTATATTTGTCCGGCGTGATCGAGATGGGTGTGTTTGACATCGAAACGTGGAAACAGCCCGAGCCCGATCGCCTGCGAGGTCAATGAAAACGCGCCGGAAATCAGCGCCTGCGAGGCGACGACCGTCGCCAGGGTCGCCAGAATCACGAGCGGCGCGACCAGCGGCGCCGGCGCGAGGCTGTAGAACAGCTTGCCGGCCGCGATTGGCGAGCCGCCAAGCAGGTGCGCGCCCTGTCCGAGATAGTTGAGCAGCAGCGCGGGAAAGACCACGGCGAACCAGCCGACGCGGATTGGACGGGCGCCGAAATGCCCGAGGTCCGCGTACATGGCCTCGCCGCCGGTGATGACCAGCATCAGCGCGCCGAGAATGAGCAGCGCCTCGCGCGGGCCGGAGCGCGCGAGGAAGCGAACGCCATGCGCCGGATCGAACGCCGCCAGAATCGCTGGCTCGCGCGCGATCTCGGCGCCGCCGAGAACGGCGATCGTGATGAACCAGACGATCATGATCGGGCCGAAAATGACGCCAATTCCCGACGCGCCCTTGTGCTGGATCGAGAAGAGTCCCGTCAGCAGCGCGAGGGTGATCGGCGCGACATAGGGCGCGAAGGCGGGCGTCGCGACGTCGAGTCCTTCGACCGCGGAAAGCACGCTGATCGCCGGGGTGATCATGCCGTCGCCGAGCAGCAGGCCAGCGCCGAGCATCAGCGACCATAACAAGACTCGCGCGCCGCGATTCTTGTACTTATGCAGCAGGCCATAGAGCGCGAAGACGCCGCCCTCGCCGTCATTCTCGGCGCGCAGCACCAGCAGCGCATATTTGACCGCGACGATGATAAAGATCGTCCATATCGCCGCCGAGATCGCCCCGAGCACATTTTCGGGCGTCGGCGCGACGGCGGCGGAACCGAAAAAAATCTGGTCGATCGCATAGAGCGGCGACGTGCCGATGTCGCCATAAACCACGCCGATCGCGCCGATGGCGAGGGCCGTGAGCCCGCCGCGCGGGGCATGCGGCGCGCCCGCATCCGCGTCGACGGCGCGGGCCACACGCCGAACGCTCGGCTCGTCCACCAGACTTGGCTCTTTCATCGGCCAGCCTCGACCGCGATGACCGAATCAGATTTCAACCTGCCCTCCAAGCTCGACGACGCGCCCCGGCGGTATCTTGAAAAACTCGGTCGCCGAAAGCGCGTTGCGGTGCATGAACTCAAAAATATTCAGCTTGAATCGCCACCACTTCGAGTGGCCAGATGGAATGATCGTTAGCCTGCCGACGAAAAACGACGTGTGCATCATATTGAAGATGATCGGGCAGCCGGCCGACTCGAGCATGAGGGCGCGCGGTATATTGGGTTGGTCCATGAAACCATAGCGCAGGGTCATCGCGTGGAAGCCGTCGGTTAATTCCGTCGTTTCGACGCGTCGCGCGGGCTCTACGCGCGGGACATGCTCGGTCAAAACACGCAAAAGCACGATGCGTTCATGCAACACCTTATTGTGTTTGAGATTGTGCAAAAGCGGCACGGGCACGATGTCCACGCGGCCCGACAGGTAAACCGCCGTGCCCTCGACGCGCGGCTTGCCGTGGAACTTCGCGATGAAGTGTTGGAGCGGAAAGGTGTCGCGCTCCCGCGCCGCGCACATTGCCGCGTAACCCTGGCTCCAGCATGTCATCAAGAAGAACAAAATGCTGGCGACAACGAGTGGAATCCAGCCGCCCTCGAAAAACTTCACCATATTGGCCGCGACGAACGACCCGTCCACCGTGATGAATAGCCCGGCGACCAGCAAGCTCAAGGGCAAGCTCCAGCGCCAGACCTCGCGCATCGCGATGAACATCAGCACGCTGGTCAGCAGCATCGTCATCGAAACGGCGATGCCGAACGCCGCCGCGAGATTGTCGGACGAACGGAACGTGATGGTCAAAACCAGCGTGAGCGCCATCAACGCCCAATTGACGAAGCCGACGTAAATCTGTCCGTAGCTTTCGGCGGAAGTTTGCGAAACATATATGCGCGGCAGGAGGCCAAGTTGTATCGCTTGGCGCGTCATCGAGAAGGCGCCGGTGATGATCGACTGGCTCGCGATAACGGTCGCGACCGTCGCCAGCGCGACCAGAGGAAGTTGCAGCCCCGCCGGGCAAAGATCGAAAAAGGGATTTGTCTCGCGAGTGGAGGGGCCGTCCACCAAGAGCGCGGTTTGGCCGGCGTAATTGAGCAGCAAGGCCGGCAGAACCAGTCCATACCACGCGAGGCGTATCGGCTGGCGGCCGAAATGACCCATGTCGGCATAAAGCGCCTCCGCGCCCGTGGCGCACAAAAACACAGCGCCGAGCGTAAGAAACCCGCCCGCTCCGTGTGTCGTGACGTAAGTCAATCCCACGCGCGGATCGAGCGCCCAAAGCACGTCGGGATGCCGCCATATGCTCGCGAGGCCCAACGCGCCGATGGTGAGAAACCACAGCGTCATGACCGGGCCGAAGATTCGGCAAATCCGCCCCGTTCCCTGCGATTGCAAGGTGAACAGGCCGATGAGAACCGCGACGGACAGAGAGACGACATAGGGTTCTATCGCCGGCGCCGGGGTTTTTAGGCCCTCCAAAGCGCTGAGCACCGATATCGCCGGCGTGATGGCTCCGTCCCCAAACAGCAAGGCCGCGCCGAGCATGCCGACGCCGATGACGAAGGGGCGGCGCCCGTGCTTGATGCCGAGCAATGACATGAGCGCGAGAATCCCGCCCTCGCCGTCATTGTCCGCGCGCATGATCACCGCGACATATTTGACCGAGGTGATGATCACCAGCGTCCAGACGATCAGCGACAATATGCCAAGCGCTTCCTCGGGCGCGATGGAGCCGCCCGCCCAATCGACCGCCGTCTTGATCGTATAGAGCGGGCTGGTTCCGATATCTCCGTACACGACGCCCAAGGCGCCGAGGGCGAGTGTTCCGACTCCGCTGACCTTATGTCCGTCCGTCTCCGCGGCTGTCGCCATAATGACCCCTATGCGCCGATTTTCCCGCGACCGACATAGCAGGTCGCGCCGCGCGCCGCGAGGTCGAACGCCGAACCTCCAAGAGCGGACGAGGGTTCCGCCGCTGTTTGACCGCCGCTTTCGCTTCGCCTCAAAGCCCTGTAGAAGTCTCCGCGCGAGCGGAGCGGAAATTCGCGCGAACAGCGCGAGACGCCGCTATCATTATGCAATCGTTATAAAAGCAAGGGGCGGGACAGTGACGGGAACATTGGACACGAGCAATCGCGCCACGGCGAGCGTAAATCTTCTGGCGGGCGAGATCGTCGACCGGCTGGCCGCCGGCGCGGCGCGCTATCGCGTCGCGGTTTCCCGCGGCGCCTCGGGCGAATTGCTGATCGACGCCGGCGCCAAGGTCGCGGGCGGGATCGACGCCGGTCTGCTGCTCGTCGAAATCTGCATGGGCGGGCTCGGCCGCGTCGCGTTGACGCCGGCGCCGGGCGCCTCCAAATGGCCGTTCTGGTTGACCGTGACGAGCAATGATCCGGTTGTCGCCTGCCTCGCCAGCCAATACGCCGGCTGGAGCCTCGCCCACGAAAAATTCTTCGCGCTCGGCTCCGGCCCCGGCCGCGCCCAGGCGCGGGTCGAGAAATTGTTCGAGGAACTGCCCTATAGCGACAAGGCCGACCGCGTCACCATCGTGCTGGAAAGCGGCTCGCCACCGCCGGCCGAGGTCGTCGCGAAGGTCGCGACCGCCGCCAAGGTCGATCCCAAGAATGTCGCCTTCGTCTACGCGCCGACGCAGAGTCTCGCCGGCGGCGTGCAGGTGGTGGGCCGCGTGCTCGAAGTCGCTCTGCACAAGGCGCATGAGCTGAAATTCCCGCTCGAAAACATCATCGACGGCATAGCCACGGCGCCTTTGTCGCCGCCGCATCCCGATTTCGTGCAAGCGATGGGCCGCACCAACGACGCCATCATCTACGCCGGCCGCGCGCATCTGTTTGTGAGGGGGTCCGCAGAGGCGGCGAAGGAACTGGCGAAGAATTTGCCGAGCAGCAATTCGCGCGATTACGGCCGCCCCTTCGCCGAGGTGTTCAAGGCCTATAAGGGCGATTTCTACAAGATCGACCCGAGCCTGTTCTCCCCCGCCGAGGCGCTGGTGACGGCGGTCGAGACCGGCGAGACTTTCAGGGGGGGCGCGATCGACGAGAAGCTGCTCGACGCTTCCTTCGGCTAAGGGATTGTTCTTCTGAGCCCTATGCGCCCGCGCGTCGCCGTCTTCACCGACAAGATCGACTGGCATGTCGAGGCGTTCGCGCGGGCCTTGGCGCGGCTGGGCGCGCGGCCTGTCGCCGTGCGGCTGGCGGCCTGCAAGATCGACACGACCCGCCCCTATGGCCTCGCCATCCCGGGATTTCGGGCGGCGCCGCCGGATATCGGCGTCGTTCGCGCGATCGGCGACGGCTCGCTGGAGGCGATCACCATGCGCCTCGGCGTGCTGCACGCCCTCGGCGCGCTTGGCGTGCCGATGGTCAATGACGCGCGCGCCATCGAGCGCTGCACCGACAAATCCATGGCGAGCTTTCTTCTGGTCCGCGCGGGATTGCGCACACCGGCGACCTTCGTCGCGCAAACCGAGGCGCAGGCGCGCGCCATCGTTCGCCGCGAATGTCCGCGTGGACCGTTGGTGCTGAAACCGCTGTTCGGCGCGCAAGGCTGGGGCCTGCAGCTCGTCCGAAACGAGGCGGAGTTGCCGTCCTTGCAGGATGCGCGGGGCGTTTATTATCTGCAGCGCTTCGTTGAACCGCGGATCGTCTCCGGCGCGGCGCGGTTCGAGGATATGCGCGTGCTGATTTCGGCGGGCGGGATCGTCGGCGCGATGCGGCGGCGCTCGGAGCAGTGGATCACCAATGTGCGCCAGGGCGCCAGGCCCGTCGCGGTCACGCCTTCCGCGGTCGAGGCCGAAACGGCGCTGCGCGCCGCCAAGGCGCTGGGGGCGGTCTGCGCCGGCGTCGATCTGATCGCGGACGAGAACGGCGCCCCCCTGGTGCTGGAGGTCAACAGCATGGCCGGCTGGAGCGGCCTGCAAAGGGTCACCGGCTTTTCGATCGCCGAGCGACTGGCCGCCGACGTTCTGCTTATGGTAAAGCGTTAACCTTAGAGGCAGGAGGCGAGGTGAATTGACCGGCCCCGATTCCCTACCGCTGGCTCAGGCCTTCCTCGCGGCTTGCGAGGACGAATTGCAGGCGCCAAAGCCCGGCAATGTTCATGTCTTCGCCGCCGGGCATGGCATGGAGGCCAAGGATTTTATTAACAGCGCCCATGTCGCCGCGGTCCCCCTCGCGACGCCCGGCATAGATGTCGGGGCGCGGATTTTCGCCGCCGTTGAGGCGACTTTCGCGCGAGTCGGGCAAAACACCAATCTCGGCATTATTTTGCTTTGCGCGCCGCTGGCTCAGGCCGCGCTGGATTTTCCCGGCGAGGATTTGCGGCTGGGGGTCGCCCGCGTTCTCAGGGGTCTCACCCGCGCCGACGCGGAACTGGCCTTCAAGGCCATCGCGCGCGCCAATCCGGGTGGACTCGGCGCCGCGCCGCTGCACGACGTGATGGAACCGGCGCGCGTCAGCCTGCTGGAGGCCATGCGCGCCAGCGCGGATCGCGACCGCATCGCCTATCAATATGCTCATGATTTCGAGGACGTTTTCACCCTCGGCCGTTCGACGCTTCTCGCCGCGCGGCGAGAAGGTCGCGGCAAGGACATGGCGACGCTGCGAGTCTATCTCGGCTTTCTCGCCGCCTTTCCCGACAGCCATGTCGTCCGCAAATTCGGCGCCGACTTCGGGGCGCTTGTTTTGGCCGAAGCGCGCGCCTTCACGGCGGCGCTCGACGCGAAAAAAAGCGAGGAGGAGGCGTGCGCCGCCGCGCTGTCGTGGGACGCCTCGCTCAAGGAGCGAGGGCTAAACCCTGGCACCAGCGCGGATTTGACGGTCGCCACTCTTTTCTCGGATTATGTCGCCGGCGCCTTGGCAAACGCCTGTAAAAATGGTTGAGTCCGCGCCGCGCGGGATGGTCTCGCGCGGATCGGATCGGCCGGCTGGGCATTAGCCCCTGGCCGTCACGACGATAAGGGGGGCGGCCCGAACCCTTAAGGGATAACGGGACGCAAACGGTTTTCTCGAAAGGAAACGCACAT
>PLAI01000148.1 GCA_003134075.1 Methylocystaceae bacterium
GCCGGCGAGTTCGAGCGGCGTATAGGGCCGCACGCCCTCGACCTGCTCGATCGTGCTCTTGAGATAAAACAAGGGCACGATCTCGACGAGGCCGCCGACTGAAATCATCAGCAGAATGCCGAGCAGCAGCAGGATCGAGTTGGTCTCGAGCAGCTTTCCCAGGCCCGAGGCGGGAGCATGTTGGGTCGAATTCGACATTTGTCTCGTCCTCACTCTGCCGGGATGGGCGAGGCGGCGGCCTCAAAGACTTCATCCGCCTTGGGCGCCACGATGGTCTTGTAAATATTCACCAGCATGATCAGCATGCCGATCACGAAGAGGCCGCCGCCAGCCGCGCGGATGAGATATTCCGGATGCAGCGCTTCCGTCGTCTCGACGAATGAGTATTCGAGAAAGCCCTGCGGGGTGTAAGCGCGCCACATGAGGCCCTGCATGATGCCCGCGACCCACATCGCCGAGATGTAGAAGACGATGCCGATGGTCGAGATCCAGAAGTGCCAGTTAACCAGCTTCAGCGAGTAAAGCTTCTTGTTCCAGATCCACGGGATCAGGCAATAGAGCGCGCCGAAGGAGACGAAGCCGACCCAGCCGAGACTTCCCGAATGCACATGGCCGATGCCCCAATCGGTGTAGTGGCTCAGCGAATTGACCGCCTTCACCGACATCAGCGGGCCTTCGAAAGTCGACATGCCGTAGAAGGCGACCGAAACCACCATCATGCGAAGCACGGGATCGGTGCGCAGCTTGTCCCAGGCGCCGGATAGCGTCATGAGGCCGTTGATCATGCCGCCCCAGNNCCCAGGACGGCATCCACAGCATCACCGAGAACACCATGCCGAGCGTCTGCGCCCAATCGGGCAAGGCGGTGTAGTGCAGATGATGCGGGCCCGCCCAGATATAGAGGAAGATCAGCGCCCAAAAGTGCACGATCGACAGGCGATAGGAATAGATCGGCCGCTCGGCGCGCTTGGGCACGAAGTAGTAAACGATGCCCAGAAAGCCCGCCGTCAGGAAGAAGCCCACGGCGTTATGTCCGTACCACCACTGGATCATCGCGTCCTGCACGCCGGACCACACGATCACCGATTGCGACGAGAACACCGAAATCGGGATTTCCGTGTTGTTGCCGAGCACCAGCACCGCGATCGTCACGATAAAGGCGAGATAGAACCAGTTGGCGACGTAAATATGCGGCTCCGTGCGCCGGGCCAGCGTCACCAAATAGATGAGAAGATAAGTGACCCAGACGACCACAAGCCAAAGGGTCGCATACCATTCCGGTTCGGCATATTCATGGCTGCGCGTAATGCCGAGCAGATAGCCCGTGCCGGCGATCAGAATGAAGAAGTTGTAGCCCAGCACCACGAACCACGGCGCGAGTTCCCCCGCGATGCGCGCGCGCGAGGTGCGCTGCACGACATAGAAGGACGTAGCCAACAGAACGTTGCCGCCGAAGGCGAAGATCACCGCCGAGGTGTGCAACGGCCGCAATCGCCCGAAGTTGATCCAGGGAAGATCGAAATTGAGCGCGGGAAAAGCGAGTTCGAGCGCGAGATACAGCCCGACGACGAATCCCGCCGTTCCCCAGAACAGCGCGGCCAGCGACGCGAATTTGATCGGGCCGTAGTTGTAATTGGGTTTGCCGTCGATGACGAGCGGCGTCGGCGCGATCGGCCGCGCGTCGAAGCGCATGTTGATCGCGACCACGGCGAGGACGGAGCAGAGCGAAAACAACGCCATGTGAAAGGCGTAAGCCGGCGTGTAGGCCCGCGTCGCGATGAAGGCGGCGCCGATCGCGAGCAACACAAGGATCGCCGAAAGCGATATTTCGCCAAAGGTCCGTCGTTTCGGAATAAGAGGCATTCGCTCCATGATGTCACGTCCTCGTGGATTTTTCGGTCGCATATGCGAGATGCGGGGAATACGTTGGAAAAACCACCGTATCCCTGCGAGACGTCTTCGGGGTTTTCGGAAGAATTGTACGATGCACAACCCGACAATTATTTGACAACGATCAACGAGCTGGCCCTAGAGGCCTCGCTGCGCGCAAGTGTCACATCGCGCGAAACATTGTCACGCCTATCGCCCGAAATAGCGCGGATTTATGCGCGCTCATTGTTCGAACGCGGCGCTTGCGACATTCAATAGCGCGTTATCGCGCGAATTTGTCGCAGGACTTTAGCGCCGCCGATACGGCGATGGAGTCAAGTCACCCACAAAGGAAATCGGACGCGAATCAAATTCAGCAGGGTCGTTGGATATGATATCCAAACAAGGCGCCGAGCGGCTCTGAGGTGCGCAATTCCGTGAGCCCAGTGAAATAGACGCTGCTGCCGGAATAGGGGTAGCCGAGGTCGCAATGCGGATTCTCGGCCGCGAGCGTGGATGCATAGGGCTGAGGCGCGAGCTCGGCGGCCGGGACGTAGCCGCGCAGCCCTGCGACCGTGACGAAAGTCCAGTCGTGGAGCGCGCCCTGATGAATGCTTTCGACAATGACTTCCACGCCCTCGGCGAGCACGGCGAGAACTCGCGCATGAACGTTCGGTGCGGCGCGGAGCTGGGCTTCGGTCGAGACAGTCACGGCCCACAACGGACAGGACCAGAAAGCGCAAATGGCGAAGACCATCGCCGATATGGCACGCCGCATTGAAATGTCTCTTCTTTTCCGCGAACGTCCATGCCGCTGATTTTCGAACCGCATTTTCATGGCGCCCTCCACTCTCGCGCGCACACGGCGCGAAACGTGAAATCACTTTAATCGGACTCTCGCTTGGCTCCAAGTCCGTTAGCGCCGGCGCGATTTGCCGCGGCGGCGGCGAAAAGCTCCGGTCGTCTCGCTGCGGATCGTGAAATATTCGCCATTTAAGCGAGTTGTCCACAATTATCTTAATGTTATCCAACCCTAATGGTTGTTCAATGTCGACGCGACGCCTAGCTTTTTACCGCGAATAGGGTGTGGACTTTTGGAACCCTGCGTAACAAGAGTAAGTTGAAGGTTTTCCGACCAATGCGCCGCCGGCGGTTGGTCACATGCGAGTAGATGAGCATGCAGGCGACCATGACCCGCGGCGTAACTCCTTATCCCGCGGTTATACGACGCCCGAAAGCGTTCGAGGGAGCGCCTTCGTGGACAATTTCGCGCCGACTTCATGGTGGTGGCGTCGCGTTCTCAGACTTGTCGATACGCGCGACCCGATCGAAGGTGGGAGAGTGAATATGTCGACCCTCGGTCGGGAGGAGCTTTTTGAAGCTTGTCGCGCGATCTATAAGACGGCGGGAGACAACTTTATGTTGCCGCCGCTCATTCGCGATGTCGAAAGCCCGGAGGAACATCAAAAGCATACTTATTATAGCCTTACAGACGCCGAATGTATTAGATTCATCATTGAGCTCGACGAAGCTTATGTTGGCGGCAACAAATTTCCACTCAAGAAATTTCCATTGCGTTTCAGATGCGAACTTTGTGATTTAGATTTTCAAGAGCCCCCCATCGAACTTGGAGAAATTGAAACCAGAGCGTTAATACGCGCGTTTTTCCTTGGGGTTAAAGTGCAAATTAACGCCAGTGAAAATAGGCATGCCAAGAAATACAATCTACGGATTAAACTTTCCTCGACATTATTTGTGGAATGCGGTGAGTTAATAGATGAAGATGACGAACTGACTCCTGAAGCAATTTGCAATCAAGTAAGCATCGACCTTTATAGCAAATCATCTGATTTTTTTGGAACTCCGCAAGACGGAATTACGGTTTGGCGCGTCCGCGTCGCCCAAGAGCTATTTGGCGAACTCAAACCCGCGCCCGAAGTCTTTTGGCCTCCAGAGGCCGAAATGGCGCGCCGCGCCATGATGCGCGACGCCATCTCCGGCATGACGCTTTCGGTCGCCAACGCCAATCGTGCCCTCGCGACGAGCCCGCTTCGCGTGAGCGCTCCCATTCTCGTGGACGCCCCCACGAATCTGACCAGGGTGAAGCGGGAGTTTTTTGCTTCCGGCATTGCCGCCTCGCTGATAATCGGCGTTACCGGTTTGACGGCGGGTTACGCCTTTTGGGGTGCGATCTCGGTGCCGCCGAGGACGCCAACGATCAGCGCGCGAAGCGCTTCGGCGGGGTTCTCGCCAGAAAAAGCTCCGGGCTCTGTCGTTCCTCTTGGCCACGCCCTGGGTCTCGCCGCGCTAACGCCCATAACGCCGGTCCGTTTTGGCGATGCAAGCGAAGCTTCCGAGCAGCTTCCTCGAGCGACTCCCACGGTCGACGAGACGCCTCCAGCGATCGTCGAGGCGAAGCCCGCGCTTTTGGGGGAGGTCGCGGCGACGCCGGGAGAGCCGCAGGCATTCTCCGCCGCCGAAGCCAAGCCGGGGAAACAAAGCGAAATTCTTCAAAAGAAGAAACGCGCCGTGGTCAAAACCGTTTCGTCGCGCACAGGCCAAGGCGGGCGATCGGTTCACGGCGGTAAGCGAGACCCGGCCGACCCGCTTGCCGCCGTGGGGCGCGCGGTCAATTCCTTCACCGCCCGCATCGCCAAGGACTTGCGGCGGATCCCTGTTCGACTTTCATCCCTGATGACGGGGCACTAAGGGCGCGCGCCGAAGAAGCGAGGGCGCATAACATGCGGCTTTCGACGCTGGACACGCCATGACGCTCAAGAATCTGCTGCGCACGAAATCAATCGAAGCCCTCCAGGCCGAAACGGGAAGGCCCGGGCAATTACGCCGCGTGCTTGGTCTATGGCAACTCTCCAGCATCGGGCTCGGCGGGCTGATCGGCGTCGGCATTTTCGTGCTCACCGGCGTCGTGGCGGCGACGCAGGCGGGGCCCGCCGTGTCATTGTCCTTCGTCATCGCCGGCGTCGCCAGCGGCGCGGCCGCCCTGTGCTATGCCGAATTCGCCTCGATGATTCCAGTCGCCGGCAGCGCCTACACCTATGCTTACGCGGTGCTTGGCGAACTCGTCGCCTGGATCATCGGCTGGGATTTACTGCTCGAATATGCGCTGGTCGTCGCGGTCGTGTCGATCGGCTGGTCCGGTTATCTCCAGGCGCTGCTGCGGCTGTTCGGAGTCGAGCTTCCCGCCTGGGCGCAAGGGGCTCCGGGCGCCGGCGAAGGGTTTCGCGTCGATCTTTTCGCGATGCTCGGCAGTCTGGGCGTCGCCGGCCTGTTGACGCTACGCATCGAATGGGGCGCGCGTTTCAACACCGCGATCGTATTGATCAAGGTCGGGGCGGTGCTGCTGGTGATCGCCGCCGCGGCGCCGCATATTGACCCCGCCAATTTTCACCCCTTCATGCCTTTCGGCTTCGGCGGCGTCGTGGAGGGCGCCGCGGTGGTGTTCTTCGCGGTGTTCGGCTACGACACGCTTACCACGGCGGCCGAGGAGTCGCTTGACCCGCAACGCGATCTGCCACGCGCGGTGCTGCTCTCCCTCGCCATCTCGCTGACGCTTTATATCGTGATGTCGTTGGCGCTCACCGGCATCGTGCGTTACGACACTCTGAACAACGCGGCTCCCGTGGCGAACGCCTTCGCGCAAATCGGCATGCCCTGGGTGACGCTAATCGTATCGCTGGCGGCGGTGGCGGGGATTTTGAGCGTGATGCTGGCCTTTTTGCTGGCTTGCGCGCGCATCTGGTTCGCGATGAGCCGCGACGGTCTGCTGCCGGCCTGGTTCGCCGTCCCGCATCCGCGTTTCGCCACGCCCTATCGCCCGACCCTGGTCGCCGGCGCGCTTTGCGCCCTGGTCGCGGGCTTCTATCCGATTCGCGAAGTCGCGGAACTCGTGAACATCGGCACCTTGTCGGCCTTCGTGGTGATTTGTCTCGCGGTGATCGCCCTGCGCCGCGCGCGCCCCGACGCCGAGCGCTGGTTCAAGACTCCGTTCGTGCCCTACACGCCTTTGATCGGAATCGGATTTTCGCTGTGGCTGCTGTCGAAATTGCCCGCCGTCGCCTGGGAGCGCTTCGTGGTGTGGCTGGCCCTGGGGCTCGTCGTTTATTTTTTATATGGGCGGCGGCATAGCCGACTGGGCCGGCTGGAGTAGAATCTAGGCTAGCAGCCGATTCGGCGCCGAAGGCAAGAATTTTTAGTTCTTTCGCGCGATATAATTTTTCTGTCATGTGAATAAGACTCATAAGCCGAAAACACCCGCCGTCGTGTGGTCATAAGGCCGCTTCGGCCATTGCCCGCGCGCCCGGGAGCATGCGACAGTCGGGCGTCCTGGAAAGGCCTCCGCGTCGCGTTTGTAGGTTCAACGGACAGTTAACTCAAAACCAGAGAGCCAATGCCCGCAATCGATCCCTTGCCGGGCCGACGACTGTATCAGGTCGCCGAGCCGAGAGAGCCCGTGACGCGCGTCCCTCCGCATAATATCGAAGCGGAGCAGGCGCTGCTTGGCGCGCTGCTGCTCAACAACGACGCGTTCGACCGCGTGTCGGACTTCCTGCGCCCGGAGCATTTTTCCGAGGAGTTGCACCGGCGCATCTACGAGGTTTGCGGACAGCTGATCCGCGCGGGAAAGCTCGCCACCGTCATTACGCTCAAGACCTTCCTGAGCGGTATGGAATTGCCCGAAGGCGTGACAATTCAAGGCTATCTGGCGCGTCTCGCCGCCGAGGCCACGACGATCATCAACGCAGAGGATTATGGTCGCGCGATCCACGATCTCGCGGTGCGCCGCGATCTGATCAGCATCGGCGAGGAAGTCGTCAACACGGCTTTTGATTCGCCGATCGACTCCTCGCCGCGCCAGCAGATCGAGGAAGCCGAGCGCAAGCTCTACGCCATCGCCGAGACCGGACGCTACGACGGCGGCTTCCAGCGTTTCTCCGACGCGCTGACGATCGCCATAGACATGGCCAACAGCGCCTATCAGCGCGACGGACATCTCTCCGGCACGGCGACGGGGCTCAAGGATCTCGATGAGAAAATGGGCGGACTGCAAAAGTCCGATCTCATCATCGTCGCGGGCCGTCCCGGCATGGGCAAGACGGCGCTCGCCACCAATATCGCCTTCAATATCGCCAAGGCCTATCAGTTCGAGCTCGAAGCCGACGGCTCGCGCAAGACGGTCAACGGCGGCATTGTCGGGTTTTTCTCGCTGGAAATGTCGGCCGAGCAATTGGCGACGCGCGTGATCGCCGAGCAATCCGGCGTCGCCAGCTACAAGATTCGGCGCGGCGACATCAACGAGGACGACTTTCGCCGCATCACCGAAGCCGCGCGCGATATGCAAAACATTCCGTTCTACATCGATCAGAGCGGCGGCATTTCCATCGCGCAGCTCACCGCGCGCGCGAGGCGCTTGAAACGCCAAAAGGGGCTCGATCTACTGGTCGTGGACTATTTGCAGCTGCTTTCCGGCTCGCGCGCCCGCTCCGACAATCGCGTGCAGGAACTGACCGAGATCACCACCGGCCTCAAGGCGCTCGCCAAGGAGCTGGCGGTGCCGATCATGGCGCTGTCGCAGCTCTCGCGCCAGGTCGAAAGCCGGGACGACAAGCGCCCGCAGCTCTCGGATCTGCGCGAATCCGGCTCGATCGAGCAGGACGCCGACGTCGTGATGTTCGTCTTTCGCGAGGAATATTATCTAAAAAACCGCGAGCCGCGCGAGGGCACGGAAGAACATATCGCCTGGCAAACCGAGATGGAGCGCGCGCACGGCCGCGCCGAGGCGATCCTCGGCAAGCAGCGCCACGGCCCGACCGGCATGGTGCCGCTGGCCTTCGAGGCGGAGATCACCAAGTTCTCGAATCTGGCGGAAGAGGACAGGTTTCCCGAGCGGATGTGAGGGCGAGGCTGAGACTAAAGGCGCGCCTGTCGACAAAAATCGTCAGGCGCGTCCCGATTCAAGCGACGCCACGCTACCTCGGCATGACCGCCCAATAATCCAAATCCAACAGCACTGCCGGGTCCGGCTTGCCGTCGGCGCCGGTGAGCGGGAACTCGGCGCAGGGCTTGTCCTTTGTCGCGACGAGCCGCAGCCGCAGCGCGCCGATGTCGCTTCGGCCGGGAATCTCCGCCTTGTCGAGCACTTCGCTCCAGGCGAACAGCGTGCCTCCGGCGAACAGCGGATTGACATGCCGCCCGCCGTTGATCGCCGCGATGTGGAAGGCGTTGGCGAGCCCGTTGAAGGACAGCGCGCGGGCGAGCGAGATCACATGGCCGCCGTAAATGATGCGTTTTCCGAACCGTCCCTGCGCTTCGTAAAATTGGTTGAAATGGACTTTCGAGTTGTTCTGATAGAGGCGCGTCGCAAGCTGATGCTCCGCCTCCTCGACGGTCATGCCGTCGATATGGTCGATCTTCTCGCCTTTTTCGTAATCGCCCCAGACATAGGGCGAGCCGGCCAGCACTCTGTCATAGGCCGCGACTTTCAGCGGCGGCACGGCCTTGCCGAGATCGGCGGGCGCGACGGATTTTGGCAGATCGGGCAAGACTTCGCGGCCGACGGGCGCGTCTTTGTCGCGCTTCTTGACCATCACCCAGCGGGCGTAATCGAGCACGACCTCGCCATTCTGATTCTTGCCGGTCGAGCGCACATAAACGACGCCGGTCTCCTTATTGGAGTTTTCCTTGAGGCCGATCACTTCCGATGTCGCGGTCAGCGTGTCCCCGGGATAGACGGGCGCGAGAAATTTGAAATCCGCGTAGCCGAGATTGGCGATGGCGTTGAGCGACACATCGGGAACGGTTTTGCCCAGCACGAAATGAAACACCAGAATATCGTCGATCGGCGCTTCTTTATAGCCGATCGCCTGGGCGAAGGCGCGCGACGACTGCACCGCGAATCGCGGCAAATACAGCGCGGTGTAAAAGGCCGAATCGCCGGTCGTGACCGTGCGCGGCGTCGCGTGGCGGATAACCTGGCCGAGAGAAAAATCCTCGAAGAAATTGCCGATGTTCGACTTCGTTTTGGTCATGGGTTCAGCCGTTGCTCATTTGGCGGTTTGCGCCAGCCGCCGGGCCAGCGCGTCTATGATGCGGGCGGAATCGCCCGAGATGAAAAGTTTTTTCACGCGGCTCGCGTGGCCGGCGACAATCGCTACGGCGCTTTTTGGCGCCTCCAGCGTTTTCGCCACGAGCTGCTCCAGCGCCGCGTTGGCGCGTCCGTCCTCGGGCGCCGCGCGCACGCGCGCCTTGAGCACGCAACGCCCGTCGGCCAGAGTCTCAAGCCCCTCGATCGCGTCGCGCCCGCCCTTGGGCGTTAGCCGCAGCCATAGGACGACGCCGCCCTCTTCCACGCGCCAGGCCGCGCCGGGGTCGGGTTCAGCCAAAGCTGTGCGCGATGGCGCTGCGCACGAACTGCAAGCCCAGCAACACGATCATCGGGGAAAAATCCAGGCCGCCCATGGTCGGCAAGACTCTGCGGATCGGCTCATAGAGCGGCTCCGTGAGGGCCGCGAGGGCGCGGCGGATCGAATAGACCGCTTGGGAACGCGTATTGATTACGTCGAAGGCGATGAGCCACGATATGACGAAGGAAGCTATGACCACCCACCAATAAAGATCGATGACTGTGAGAATGAGCTCTAGCACTGCATAGCGCATTTTTTGGTTCCCGGCGTTGACGGTATGGAGACTTGTCTATCCTCACGGCGTCCGCGCCGCAATCCTTCGCGGGCGCGGTTTTCTGCCCGGGCGCGATGGGCGTGCGGGAAAGGGATCGCGACGCGAGAAGGAATTGACAGCGCGGAGTCCGCCGTGTAGTCACCGCGTCGGGCCGGGGCTGTAGCTCAGATGGGAGAGCGCTGCAATCGCACTGCAGAGGTCCGGGGTTCGATTCCCCGCAGCTCCACCA
>PLAI01000160.1 GCA_003134075.1 Methylocystaceae bacterium
ATCTCGAAGGCCGGCTGGAGCGCCACGGAGCGGCGCTGGTTTCGCTGCTCGTCGAAAGAAAAGCGTAGCGCCTGAAAGGCTTGAATCCATCAGCGCTCGCGCGCGCTCTCGCGGGTGTCGTTTTCCCTGGCGTAGATTTGCGCCTCGACCCGCGCGAGATTGAGGAAATAGGCGAGCATGGGCAAACGCGCCTTGCCGGCGAGTCCCGCCAACTCCGTCGTCATTTCGGCGATATAAGCCGCCAGCGAGGCGGCGTCTTCAGTGGGGGAGGATTGCTTTTCAGGGTGTTGCCGCGCCAGGCTTTGTTCCGCCGTCGTCCGAGAAATTCCGGCCATTAAATCTTCTCCCCGGCGCGATTTTCGAGGCCAGTCGTATAAGCTGCGTTCATAATCGCACTTACAACTTTAGGTTGTCAATCTGTCTAATAGTATCTCAGGGTTGTATTTTCGCGCCTATCAATCCGCCGTGGCGGCGAGCCGCGCCAACCGGTCGAGCGCGCCCTGCAAAATATAGGCGGCGGCCATCCGGTCGACGACCTCGGCGCGCTTGGCGCGCGAAACATCCTGCGAAATCAATTCTCTCGTGACCGCGGCGGTGGACAGTCGCTCGTCCCAGTAGACATGCGGCGCGGGCGACAGCTTCGAAAGATTTCGCATGAAGGCCCGCGTCGCCTGGACGCGCGGGCCGTCGGAGCCGTCCATGTTAAGCGGCAGGCCGATCACGAGAGCCAAAACATCGAATTCTTTCAATCGCTTAAGCAGAGTATCGGCATCGGTGGAAAACTTCACCCGCCTTATCGTGTCGAGCGGCGAGGCGAGCCGCCGCTCCACGTCCGACAGCGCGAGACCTATTGTTTTTGTTCCAAGATCCAGCCCCATCAGCCGGCCCTTTTTGGGCAGCTGGGCGGCGAGTTCCTCGATCGTCGTCTGTCCATTTATCATCGAACAGCGCTACCATGCGCCAAGGCCCATGTAACCTGAGAAAAGCCCATGAAAATCACCTGGCTCGGCCATTCGACCTTTCGCGTCGAGATCGGCGAGAGTATAATCCTGTTCGACCCATTCCTGACCGGCAACCCAAATTTCACCGCGCATTTTCGCGCATCCGCGCGCGGCGCGACGCATATTTTGCTCACCCACGGGCATGACGATCACGTCGGCGACACGCTCCAGATCGCTGACGAGACCGGCGCCGAGATCGTCGCCAATTTCGACCTCTGCATGTGGCTCGAAGGGCAGGGCGCCAAGAAAATAAATCCGGGCAACACCGGCGGCAAAATCCCCTGCGGAAATTTTTCGGTCAGCCTGACCGACGCCCGCCATTCCGCCAGCACGATCGTGGGCGGCGCGCCGGTCTATCTCGGGCCGGCCAACGGGCTCGTCGTCGAAAGCGCCGAGGCGCCGACGCTCTATCACATGGGCGACACCGGAATCTTTGGCGACATGGCGCTGATCGCGGAACTTTACCAGCCGAAAATCGGCCTCGTCCCGGTCGGCGGCCGCTTCACGATGGACGGCGCGATGGCGGCGCTGGCGGTCAAACGCTACTTCGATTTCGAGACAGCGATCCCCTGCCATTACGGCACTTTTCCCGAGATCGCCCCCGACGCTTCCGAGTTTATCGCCGCGATGCAAGGCGCGAAGACGCGGGTTTGGGCGGGCGCCATCGGCGAGAGTTTTGAGGTTTGATGCGGGCGACTCACGCAACGCTCCCGTCATTGCGAGCAGCGAAGCGACGTGGCAATCCAGGGGCCGCGCGCGACTCCTGGATTGCTTCGCTTCGCTCGCAATGACGGCAGAGAGGCGCGGGCTAAAGCAAAAATTTCGACAGGGCTTCGATCGCCTTGCGAACCGCCTCGAACAGCGCGGCGCCCTGCTCGGTCGCGAGGATCGAGGCCGTCGAGCCGAGCAAATTATAAAGCGCGACGAGAAAGCCGAGCGTGCCGAGAACGTAACGGCGTTTCAGCGTCACGCGCCGCGAGCCGGGCTCGGACGCCGAGGCGTCGGGCGGAAGCGGCGCGATGTCTGTCGCGAATTGCGCCGAATTACTGGCGATCTGGCCGATCTTCTCGGTCGCGATGCCGCTCGCGACCGCATCGTTCATTTTCTCGGCGACGTCCTTGATTGGCCGCACCAGCGCATCGCCGGTCGCCCTTTCTTCGTCGATGGAAACTTCCGCGAATTTCTCCTCGCTTTTGAGTGGGAAATGAGTTGCGAGCAGAGCGTTATTGCGAAGAAACGATTCGAACAGCGAGGCGTTGCCGGGGCCAAGCAATTCAGGCTCCTTCGCCCTGATCGCCTCGACCTCCTTTTCGAGCGCGGCCGCAAAATCGTTTAGTAAGCGAGTGATTGGCTGCGAGCCGCGTTCCTGTATATGCTCATCGTAAGAGCGAAGCGCGGAATCCATGATTTTCGGGGTGTTGCGGGGTAGGGCTCGCAGAATTGCTTTTATCAAGGCGCGTTGCGTGTAGGGAAGGTCGACCAAGTCCTGATCGACAAAAGGCCTGTCGAAGACTCTGTTTGGCCCCGCGTCCAACTGCCTATTTTCGTTTAGCGCGGGCTGCGGACTCGCGGTTTCCGCCAGTTCGGCGCGGACTCGCGCGATGCCTTCTTTTGCCGGCGTGGGCGCGATGGCGTCCAGGATCGCCGCCTTGCGCGCTTCCTTCGACAATCCGACGAGTGACTTATAGGCGACTTGGCGCGCGAGAGAATTGAGCGCGGTCGGGCGCAGCAGAAAGGGGATGAGCTTGCGCTTCTTGCCGGAGGGATCGCTGTTATAAGCGGCCGACCATTCGGCCTGACAATGATCGGAGTTTTCATATTCGGGCGAATAAAGAGCGACCATGCGACCGGAATCGTCGAGGCCACTCTGCATTTCACGGACGAAATTATTGCCCGGGGCGATGTCCTTGAACTGCGCGAAAGTCGTAAGGCCGGCCTGCTCCAGCACGGCGGCGACTTCGCGGGCGTCGGCTTCGTCGAGAGCGCTGTAGCTGATGAAGTAGTCCCATGCGGGTTGAACTGGCGAAGGTGATGGCGGCGAGACATTCGGACGATCTGCTAAAGACGCAAAATCATGCACCTCTGGAGACAAGACAGACTCACTTGCCACGGCGCTTTGCAACTCCTCCAGCCGCTCCTTGATCCATTTGTTCGCCGCCGCCGGGCCTGCCTCGCGCTCCTTGTCGGGGACGGTGGCGAAGACGAGTTCGATTTCTTCCGGGTCCGACACGCCGTTGATGCGGCGGTTGGACCAACTCAGCCAGACGCCCCAATTTATGTCTGAAGAAAGGGCTTGAAAGAATTTTCGACGGTCTTCGTCAAACGAAGCGGGCGCAATATTTACCCACCGCGAGTCAAGGTCACCATAGAAGCCGGTATTGCTTTTGGCCCACAACGGCAGGTCTACGAACTGTCTTGGAATAGCCAAATGGCGAAAAATGTTGGCGTCGGCCGTGACGGCCTCCCAAATGTCGGCGGCAAATTCGTCGGTAGCCCGCTTCGCGGCCTCCTTGGCTTGCGCAGAGTTTTTGGCTTGGGCTTCATTGGCGGCCGCGCTGGCGAAAGCGGCGTCGCCAGCAACCGCGGCTGCGGCTATTGAGACTGCGTCCAACGCATGCAAGCGCCAGGCGGCTAGCGTCGTGACGGCTTCAGCGGCGGCGCCAGCAGCTTTAGCAGCGGAGCGGGCAGCAGCATTAGCGCGCGGAACCGCAGCCAAGTGGCTAGCCGTAATGGCTGCGTGGGCGGCGGATCGGGCGTTTACGCGGCCAAGCTGAGATGGATATTTAGCCCACACACGAGCAGAGGCGACAGCGAAGAACACTGCGAAAGCTAGACTTTCGAACCATCGCTTGTGCTCGGCGTCATTCTTGCGTGGAGCGTCCAACGCGATAAGCGGCAAAACCCGCAACGCCGCGCGCGCGGCGATGGCGATGGCGACCCAGCGCCCTTGCTCGGGCGGCAGGCTTTCGAGCCATTTTTGCAGCTCCTCCTGCGACGAAATTTTCAGCGTGCCGCTTTTGCTCTCGTCGGCCAAAAAAGCCCCCTGAAACGAAAAATCGCGAACCCAGCCTTAAGCGCTTTCGCTGCTCCCGCCAAGGCGACGCGGCGGTTGACTCTCCTCGTGCTCGCGCCCATTATGACTACATGTGGTCACACAAGGCGGAGCGATGAAAACCATTCAGGCGCGAGACGCGAAGGCGAGCTTTTCCGCTCTGATCGAGGCGGCGGCGCAGGGACATCCGACGACAATCACCCGGCACGGCGTCCCCGTCGCCGTGATCGCCCCCATCGCCGACGCGCGCAAAATCTACCCCGCGGAGACGCCGTCTTTTGTCGACTTTCTGCTGTCCTTTCCCGGCGGCGCGGAGTTCGAGCGCGACGAGCGACCGATGCGGGATGTCGACTTGTGATAAAGCCCTGCTTGCTCGATACCTCCGTGGTTTCGGCCTTGGCGCCGGGAAGACCGCGCCCTTCAAGCGATGCCGAGGCATGGCTGCGCGCCCGAGACGGCGAGCTTCATCTCTCGACGATAACAGTCGCCGAAATCGAACAGGGAATTTGCAAGCTGCGCCGCGCCGGCGGCGTGGAGCGGGCGGCGCGCTTGACGGAATGGCTGGATCGACTGCTCGAAGCCTTTGACGATAGGTTGATCCATGTCGACGCGGAAATTGGCCGCGCGGCGGGGCGGATGTCCGACGCCGCGACCGCCAAGGGCGTGAACCCCGGCCTCGCCGATGGGCTGATCGCCGCGACCGCGCGAACCCGCGATCTCCTGCTGCTCACCCGCAATGGGCGGCATTTCGATGCGCTCGGCGTGGCGCATGCCGATCCTTTCGTCGCGCTCCCGGACTGAGTGGACGTCCAGCGCCGTGAACCGCGGGCGGGAGAAGGGAGCGCGCCCGCCGCATTGCGCCTCGAAACCGCCGGGTGCTATAGCGCCGGGGTAGGAAAACGAGCGGAGCCTCAAAAATGTCGGTCGATTCAGCCATCGTTCGCCGTATCGCGCATCTTTCGCGCATCGCCGTCGGGGACGACGAGGTCGAGCGGCTTGGGCAAGAGCTCAACGCCATTCTGGCCTTCGTCGAGGAGTTGAACGCGGTCGATGTGTCTGGCGTCGAGCCGCTGACCTCCGTGCTGCCGATGAAGATGAAGAAGCGCGAGGATGTCGTCACCGACGGCGGCTTCGCCGACGATATTCTCGCCAACGCGCCGGAGCGCGAGGATCATTTCTTCGTCGTGCCCAAGGTCATCGAATAAACGCCGCCGCCCGCCGCCCTTCGCTTTAATATAGAGTCCCCTTCATGTCCGATCCCACGCATCTCACTTTGGCTCAGGCGCGCGACGCCTTGCTGGCGAAGACGCTTTCCTCCAGCGAACTCGCGAAGGCGCATGTCGAGGCCATCGAGCGCGCCGGCCTGCTCAACGCCTTCATCACCAAGACGCCGGAGCTGGCGCTCGACGCCGCCAGGCAAAGCGACGCGCGTATTTCGCGCGGCGAGGCGGGACCGCTCGAAGGGCTGCCGCTCGGGATCAAGGATCTCTACTGCACCAAGGGCGTGCGCACGACGGCGGCGAGCCGCATCCTCGACGATTTCACGCCCACTTATGAATCGACCGTCAGCGCCAATCTGCTGCGCGACGGCGCCGTGATGCTGGGCAAACTCAACCTCGACGAATTCGCGATGGGCTCGTCGAACGAGACCAGCGCCTTCGGCCCCGTCGTGTCGCCCTGGCGGCGCAAGGGCGCTGATGGGTTCGACGCGGCGAGGATCGTGCCCGGCGGCTCGTCGGGCGGTTCGGCGGCGGCGGTCGCGGCGCGCTTGTGCCTTGGCGCGACGGCGACCGACACCGGCGGCTCGATTCGCCAGCCGGCGGCATTCACCGGCACGGTCGGGATCAAGCCGACTTACGGACGCTGCTCGCGCTGGGGCATCGTCGCCTTCGCCTCCTCGCTCGATCAGGCCGGGCCGATTACCCGCACCGTGCGCGACGCGGCGATCATGCTGCGCTCGATGGCCGGCGTCGACGCCAAGGACACCACCAGCGTCGACGCGCCAGTGCCGGACTATGAAGCGGCGATCGGCGCCTCGGTGAAGGGACGGCGCATCGGCGTGCCGAAAGAATATCGGCTCGACGGACTCTCGCCCGAAATCGCCGCTTTGTGGGAGCAGGGCGTCGCTTGGCTCAAGGACGCGGGCGCCGACATCGTCGAGATCTCGCTGCCGCATACGCGCCATGCGCTGCCGGCCTATTACATCATCGCGCCGGCGGAGGCCTCCTCCAATCTCGCGCGCTACGACGGCGTGCGCTACGGCCTGCGCGAGCGGGGCCGCGACATCACCGATATGTACGAGAAGACCCGGGCCAAGGGCTTTGGCGCCGAGGTGCGCCGGCGCGTGATGATCGGCACCTATGTGCTCTCGGCCGGCTATTACGACGCCTATTACGTGCGCGCGCAAAAAATTCGCAGCCTGATCAAGCGCGACTTCGATCAGGCTTTCGCCAATGGCGTCGACGCCGTGCTGACGCCGGCGACGCCTTCGCCCGCCTTCGCGATGGGCGAAAAGGGGTCGAGCGATCCGGTCGAGATGTATCTCAATGACGTGTTCACGGTGACGGTGAACATGGCGGGGCTGCCGGGAATCGCCGTGCCGGCGGGACTTTCCAGTAACGGACTGCCGCTCGCCCTGCAATTGATCGGCCGGCCGTTCGACGAGGAGACTTTGTTTTCTCTCGCCAGCGCGATCGAGCAGGCCGCGCCGAGAATTGAACCGCCCGAGCCCTGGTGGCGGGATAGCGATGGAGCGAGGCCGTGACCAGCACCCGCCTTGAAGCCGAAAACGAGCGCGAATTGTCGCCACAAGACGAGATGGCCGATGTGCGCAAGGTCATCGACGCGCTCGATGACGAGATCGTGGCGCTGCTCGCCAAGCGTCAACGCCAGATCGAGCGCGCGGCGCGGGTGAAGCCGCTGCTGGAACTGCCGGCGCGCGTGCCCGACCGCGTCGACGAAGTGATCGCGCGCGTGCTTGGCGCCGCGCGGCGCGAGGGACTGTCGATGCAGGTCGCGCTGACGCTGTGGACCCATGTGATCGAATGGTCGATCCGCTACGAAGAGAAGCTGATGGGCGCCTGCGCGCCGACGCCGCGCGGCGATGACGATGGGACGGGCGACGGGGGGTAGGGCGACGATCCGGCTCTATATCCGGTGTGCGCCGAGAAAGCTCGCGAGTTTTTGAAACGCCCACGGCGCGGCCTGGCGCAGCCATTCGAGCGCGTCGTTAATTGCGTCCGGTTTGAGAAGCGCCAAGCTCACCAATATTATGGCGAGCAATCGCCGATCCGCGCGCAGACCGAATCCTCGTGTCTCCCGGCGCGAACCAGTGTCGGGATCGATCTCCAAATTTCTATGAGTTTCGAGGTTCAGGATCTCCGGTAATTTGTTTGGAGAGCTATTTGACGTGACACGCCTCGATTCGCGCGCACTTGATATTCGCCACCGAGAAGTGCTTAGGCCATAATGGTTAACAAATCCTTATATGGTGTTCCTTTATGAAACCTAGCGTTCTTGAATCCGTCGACGCAGCGCGGCAACACTCTGTAATTCCCTATTTTTTTGCCACGCGATACTTCTTGTATTAGGATCGCATGATGATATCGTTGATATCGACGGGAGGGCTCTATGTCCGACATTCTGATCCGCAACGTGCCGGCGGAACTCAAACGCCAGATCGAAGAACGCGCGCGCGCTCACAAACGCAGTCTGTCGCGGGAGATAGAGGCTTTGCTCCAACGCGCGCTGGCGCAGACGAAGCCGGTTGAGAGCCGCGATCTCGAAGGTGGTCTGGGCACCGAATTGGCGCGACTATTCCCCAAGGAATTTCGATCGGAAGATTTCATCCCGCCATCTCGCGATGATCCGGAACGCCCGCCGCCCACGTTCGATTGACTGGCGCCGAGATGATCTTGCTCGACACCAATATCGTATCCGAATTCATGAAGACCAACCCGGATACGAGGGTTATGGACTGGCTGAACGCGCGCGCGAAAATAGACTTTCATCTCTGCACGCCGGTGATCGCGGAAATTCGCTACGGGATTGCGCAGCTTCCCGATGGAAAGCGCAAAGACAACATGCTCGTCGCCTGCGAACGCCTGGAAGCCGAAACATTCGCGGGACGCATATTGCCGTTCGACCATCGCGCCGCGCATTGCTATGCCGAGTTGCGCGCGACGCGGCGCAGTACCGGCAAGCCAATGTCCGTCATGGACGCCATGATCGCCGCGATCGCCCTCGCCCACGCGATGACGCTCGCGACGCGAAATGTTCGCGACTTCGAGGGGCTTGGCGTGCCGCTGGTCGATCCCTTTTCGCAATGACGCGCGACCCGGGGCCGCTTCCGACGGTTCCGACTTCGGTCTATATGTGCGCCGAGCATTCGCAAACCAGCCGTCGAGGTCCGCCATGAACGTAGCAACCGCCGTCCCCTCCAAACTCGTCCACGGCGCGACGGGCGATTGGGAAATCGTCGTCGGCATGGAAATCCATGCCCAGGTGACCAGCCGCGCCAAGCTGTTTTCCGGCGCCAGCGCCGAATATGGCGGCGAGCCGAACAATCATGTCTCGCTGGTCGACGCGGCCATGCCCGGCATGTTGCCGGTCATCAACGAGGAATGCGTCGCCCAGGCGGTCCGCACCGGGCTTGGCCTCAAGGCGAAGATCAATCATCGCTCGGTGTTCGACCGCAAAAACTATTTTTATCCCGATTTGCCGCAGGGCTATCAGATCTCGCAGTTCAAGAATCCGATCGTCGGCGAGGGCGAGGTCATTGTCGACGTGTCGCCGACCGAGCGCATCACCGTCGGCATCGAGCGACTGCACCTTGAGCAGGACGCCGGCAAGTCGCTGCACGAACTCTCCGCGACCGAGAGCCATGTCGATCTCAACCGCTCCGGCGTCGCGCTTATGGAGATCGTCTCCAAGCCCGACATACGCTCCGCGGAAGAGGCGCGCGCCTATGTCTCCAAGCTGCGCACGATCCTGCGCTATATCGGCTCTTGCGACGGCAACATGGAGCAGGGCTCGCTCAGGGCGGATGTGAACGTCTCCGTGCGCCGCCCCGGCGAGCCGCTCGGCACGCGCTGCGAGATCAAGAACGTCAATTCGATCCGCTTCATCGGTCAGGCCATCGACGTCGAGGCGCGCCGGCAGATCGCAATTCTGGAGGACGGCGGCGCCATCAAGCAGGAGACGCGGTTGTTCGACCCCGGCAAGGGCGAGACGCGGTCAATGCGCTCCAAGGAGGAGGCGCACGACTATCGCTATTTCCCCGACCCCGATCTGCTGCCGCTCGAATTCGATCAGGCCTATGTCGACGCGCTGGCGGCTCATTTGCCGGAGTTGCCGGACGCCAAGCGCGCCCGCTTCGTGGAGCAGTACGGGCTGCCGGCCTATGACGCGGGCGTGTTGGTCATGGAGCGCGCCAGCGCGGATTATTTCGAGGAAGCGGCGAAGGGGCGCGACGCCAAGCTCGCCGCCAATTGGGTCATCAATGAATTGTTCGGCCGCCTCAACAAGGAAGGGCTCGACGTCGCCCGCTCGCCCGTCTCGGCGAAGGCGCTTGGAACGATCGTCGATCTGATTTCGACCGGCGTGATCTCCGGCAAGATTGCCAAGGACTTGTTCGAGATCGTCTGGAGCGAAGGCGGCGACCCGGAGAAGATCGTCGAACAGCGCGGCATGAAGCAGGTGACCGACACGGGCGCCATCGAGGCGGCGGTCGATGAAGTGATCGCGAAGAATCCGGACAAGGTGGCGCAAGCGCTGGCGAAGCCGACGATGCTCGGCTGGTTCGTCGGACAGGTGATGAAGACCACCGGCGGCAAGGCCAATCCGCAAGCGACCAACGACCTGCTCAAAGCCAAGCTCGGCATCTGATTATTCGCATAGCGCGCCGCGAAAGCGAATCACTTTCGCGGCGGCGCTGCGCGATTTCGAGTTCGCGCGACAGCCTCATGACGCGAAAATCGAACGCGCGACATCATCATCGACAGATTTTTTTTCATCCATTCGCGGCGCCGTGAACGCACATGCGCCGCTTGCGCTCGCGCGCGCGCCGTCGACGCGCGAGCGCGCGCTCCGATGCGTGTCGGCGCGCGAGGAGTCTCGCTTTGCTTGGATGCACGCCGACGACGGCGACGCGCGCGCGGCGATGCTTCGTTCGTCTTGCTGATGTTTTCTATTAGCTAAAGAAAATCAACAAATTGAATTTCAAGCAAGGCGCGTCCCGGTAATTTGAATCTTTGCGCGATGCGCGCTTCATGGACGCGAAAACAGCGTCGTTGGCGCGGCGTCTTCAGCGCATTTTTCACGACGTGATTTTTGTGTTTCGTCAACGTCGGCGATCCGCTTCACGCGTGTCCGCGGCGTCGCGCCAGCGTTGTCGCGACGCCGCGCGCATGTTGTCGACGCCGGTCGCGAGCGTGAATCCACGCGGCGCCACTTGAACACACCATTAACCGCGTTACGCTAGCAACGCTTGTTGTTGGCGGAACTGTGCTCCGACAACACGGACTGTAAGGGGACCTAAGATGGCGAGAGCAACAACGAAGCGTAAGCCGGCCAAAAAGGCGGCGGCTAAGAAGGGTGCGCGTAAGACCGCGACGAAGAAGTCCGCGACGAAAAAGGCCGCCGCGAAGAAGACGACGCGCAAGGTCGCTCGCAAGACCGCGACCAAGAAAGTCGCTCGCAAGACCACCACTGCTCGGAAGACGGCCGTAAAGAAACGCGCGACGAAGAAGACCGCCGTGAAAAAGGCTACGCGCAAGACCGCCGTAAAGAAGACCGCGCGCAAGACCGCCGTCAAGAAGACCGCCGTCAAGAAGCGCGCGACGACGCCGCGCAAGCCGAAAGAAACTCCGCCGGCGACGCCGACCACGACCTCGGAGTCTAATTAGATCGCGCGCGCCAACCTCCCACGGGAACGCTCGCGCCATGCGGCGAGGCAGCGGGATGCAACACACCCGAGAGCGCTTTCGCGTGTCTCGGGTGTTTTTTATTGATTTGAGCCAGGTTTTTGACGGGTTAGACATTCCCCCGCGAAGGCGCGCCACAAGGGCAGCGGACCGCGCGCCTCCATCTTGAGTTTCATCCATTCGTCCGCGCAAGCGTGCATTTGCTCGCGCGAGGCGGGCGGCAATCTTGGCGGCGGCGCGGAAGTGTCGGGCGGCGGAGGAACCGGCAAGGGGGGCTTCGGCGGCGCGCCCTGGACATGCGCGGCATCGTTTTTTGGCTCGCGCGGCGCGACATGGGACGGCGGCGCGTGGGACGGCGCGACACGCGCTTGCGGCTTTCGTCCCGCGGGCGCTGGCGCGTTTTCCTTCTTCTTCGCTTGGTCGCGAGGTTTTCCGGGGGCCGTCTTTCCCGCCGTCGGCTTCGCGTTCGTATTCTCGGCTTCGGCTATTCCGCAGTGAACGCCGGCGCCAAGCGCCAGGATCAAAAACGCGCGACCGAACCCACATGATCGTGGCGGCGACGGATGGCTCGCCATCGGATGATGTTCGGCCACGAACGGATCGCGAAGCACTGCCACTCCCTAATGCGCTCGCGCAATCCGCGGCGGCGCGACAACAAACTGTCTATCGCGCCAGGGCGCCACAAAACAAGTCCGCCGCGAAACAAGATGGCAAGTGGCGCGATCAGAGCTTCGGGCGCCTTTGTCGCCTCGTCTCCCTATGATAGAGCGTTTGCTCATTGCGCGCGCGGCGTGAAAGGGAGCTTATGCACGAGAGACAAGGGAATGCGCCCGTCGATGGGCGTCTTGGTCTAATCCAGCGTCCACGCCGCAACCGGCGCAGCGAATGGGCGCGCCGTCTGGTGCGCGAGCATAGGCTCGACGCGAGCGATCTGATCTGGCCGTTGTTTATCATCGAAGGCTCGGGTCTGCGGGAGCCGATCCCGTCAATGCCCGGCGTCTTCCGCTATTCGGTGGACCTCGCGAAGGAAGCGATCGCGCATGCGGCGTCGCTTGGAATTCCCGCCGTCGCGCTCTTCCCCAACATCGATCCCGGTCTGCGCGACGCGGTTGGCGGCAACGCGCAAAGCCCCGACAATCTCGTGTGCCGCGCCTGCCGCGAGATCAAGGCCGCGGTTCCCGATGTGGGCCTCGTCACGGACGTGGCGCTCGATCCATACGCCAGCCACGGTCACGACGGACTTTTGGAGGGCGACGAGATCGTCAACGACGCCACCGTGGCGGCGCTGGTTGGCCAAGCGCTCAACCAGGCGCGCGCCGGCGCGGATGTGATCGCCCCCTCCGACATGATGGACGGGCGGGTCGGCGCCATTCGCGCGGCGCTCGACGCGGCGGGATTCGAGCAGATTCAGATCATGAGCTACGCGGCGAA
Source organism: Methylocystaceae bacterium (assembly GCA_003134075.1). Classification (GTDB taxonomy): domain Bacteria; phylum Pseudomonadota; class Alphaproteobacteria; order Rhizobiales; family Beijerinckiaceae; genus Methylocystis. The sequence continues at coordinate 12,408 of PLAI01000160.1, forward strand.
ATACGCCTCGGCCTTTTATGGCCCATTCCGCGACGCGATCGGCACGGCCAAGACATTGCGCGGCGACAAGCGCAGCTATCAGATGGACCCCGCCAATTCCAACGAGGCGTTGCGCGAGGTGGCGCTCGATCTCGAACAGGGCGCGGACATGGTGATGGTGAAGCCGGGCATGCCCTATCTCGACATCGTGGCCCGCGTCGCGCAAACTTTTGGCGCGCCGACCTTCGCGTATCAAGTCTCCGGCGAATATGCGATGCTGACGGCCGCCGCGCAAAACGGCTGGCTGGACGGCGACCGCGCGATGATGGAAAGCCTGCTCGCCTTCAAGCGCGCGGGGGCTTCGGGCGTGCTGACTTATTTCGCGGTCAGGGCGGCGGAGCTTTTGCGGGCGGGGGCGTGAGACGTTGGCGCGACGCGCCTACGGGCTAGACAAAGCGGCGCGCACGTGGTTTGGCTTAAACTGGTCCGACGCCGCCCTCACCGGGCGCGGCGCGGTTTGGCTTACCCCCTGAAAACGCCATTGCGCATGAATCGTCTCGCCGTCCCAGTTGTCATCCTTTTGTTCTGCGCTTGCGGTATCAAATCGGCTCGCGCGGATTTTCGGCTGTGCAACAACACGAGTGGCCGCGTCAGCGTGGCGATTTCCTATACCGACGGCCACGACTGGTTGTCCGAAGGTTGGTGGAACTTGCGTCCCTCCGCCTGCGAAGTGCTTTTGCGAGGCCCCCTGGCGGCGCAATATTATTATGTCTACGCGATGGATGAACGCGGAGGCGAATGGAAGGGGAAGTCGTTCATGTGCACGCGGGACCGGGAGTTCAGGATCGATGGGCGCGCGGATTGTTTCGCGCGCGGCTATGATCGCACGGGCTTCTTCGAGATCGACACCGGCCGCGAAGCGCACAATTGGACCGTGCAACTGACCGACCCGGCCGCGCCAATCGCGCCGGCGACGGCGCAATAAACGGGAACGCGAGCGGCGCCCGCGAAAAGGAACAAGGAAAGAAATGAGAAGGCTGCGGCGCGTCAAGATCATCGCGACACTCGGACCGGCCAGCGTCGACAAGGCGGTCGTCACCGGCCTCGCCGTCGCTGGAGCGGACGTGTTTCGCATCAATATGAGCCATACCGACCACGCGGGACTTGGCAATTACGTGCGGATGATCCGCGAGATCGAAGTGGAGTTGGGCCGGGCCATCGGCGTGCTGGTCGACCTCCAGGGTCCGAAACTGCGCATCGGGGCCTTCGCCGAGGGCTCGGCGCATTTGCGCAAGGGCGACAGTTTCGTTTTCGATTCCGATCCCACCCCCGGCGACGCGACCCGAGTGCGCCTGCCGCATCCGGAAATTCTCGCGGCCCTCAAGGTCGACGACACGATCCTGATCGACGACGGCAAGGTTCGGTTGCACGTGGTCGAGGCGACTCCGGAAAGTTCCCGGGCCGTGGTCGATGTCGCGGGACGGCTGTCCAACCGCAAGGGCGTGAGCCTGCCGGAGACCGACATCCCCATCACGTCGATGACCAGCAAAGATCGCGCCGATCTCGAGGCCGCGCTGGCCGAGGGCGTCGACTGGGTGGCGATTTCCTTCGTGCAGCGGCCGGAAGACGTTGTCGAGGTGAAAAAGCTGACGCAGGGCCGCGCGCTGGTGATGGCCAAGATCGAGAAGCCGCAGGCGATCGCCCGGCTCGAGGAAGTGATCGAGGTTTCCGACGCCCTCATGGTGGCGCGCGGCGACCTTGGCGTCGAAGTGCCGCTGGAGAAGGTCCCCGGCCTGCAAAAGCGCATTAACCGCTCGGCGCGCCGGCTCGGCAAGCCGGTCGTGGTCGCGACGCAAATGTTGGAGTCGATGATTCTATCGCCCTTGCCGACGCGCGCCGAGGTTTCCGACGTGGCGACCGCGGTGTTCGAAGGCGCGGACGCCATCATGCTCTCCGCCGAGAGCGCCGCCGGGCAATATCCGCGGGAAGCCGTGGCGACGATGAGCCGCATCGCGGAAGAGGTCGAGACCGACACGGTCTATCGCACCATCATCAACGCGCAGCGCGCCGACGCGCCCAATCCGACGCCAGCCGACGCCATCGCCGCCGCCGCCCGCGACGTGGCGCAAACTCTCGGCGCGAAGGCGATTTGCGCCTGGACCCATTCCGGCGCCACGGCGCTTCGCATCGCCCGCGAGCGTCCGGTTTCGCCCGTGGTGGCGCTGACGCCGATAAGCGACACCGCCCGGCGCCTCGCCCTCGTTTGGGGCGTCCACGCAGTTCAGACCCGCGACGCGAGCGATGTCGAGGATATGGTGCAGCGCGCTTGCGAACATGCGCGGATAGAAGGCTTCGGCGGCGCCAAGGGCGCCAATGACCGGATCGTGATCGTCGCGGGGATGCCGTTTGGGTCCCCCGGCGCCACGAATATGATCCGCATCGCGCTCGTAGGGGAGAAGAAACCCTGAGTCCGGCCCCTTGGAGACTCGTCACGCCATCTAGCGGCTATTGCGCCGCCTTGGCGCGGCGGGGCAGGGGATAATCCGGGCTCTCGTAGAGCGGCAAGATCGCCCTGCCGACATATGTTTCCTCGTCGACGTCCAGCGAGCACCCTGGCAGCGCGTTCGCCGGCATGTCTTCCATGACATAACGGATCGCATCCGCCGCGCGAGGGAAGCGCTGGTACTTCAGCGTTTTCTGGCGCGTTCTCCCGCTCGTTCCCGAATAGAGTTCGGCCGAGGCGTCATAGTCGAAACCGTTCATCGTTTACTCCGCGCGGTAGCCTCTATTCGTCGGATGCGTTTCGCTTCGGAGGCGCGAATTCGAACAAGCGCCCGATCAGATCCGCTCCAACGTCGCCTCGGTGACTATGCGTTCCTGTCCATCGCGATCGCTTTTGATCCGATATTGGAACCCATCTCCACCGTCCGGCATCTGGCGGGTGATCTTGAAGGGCGTCTTCTCGCTTTTTCCGCCAATGCCATGCATGACGCTGGCGCCGACCGGAAATTTATGCGACACGACCGCTCTGTTTCGTGTCGCCTGTCGCGGGGCGGGCTTTGTATCAAATGCGCTCATGAGATCTATCCGTTTCTGGAGGGTCGTCGGCCCGTCGGCGCGCGCCGTCCGGCCGGGATAGCGCTACTTCTTCTTGCCGGCGTCCTTGCCTTGGATCTTGTCGATCGTCGACCATGCCGCCGAGGCGGCGGCCGTTCCGCCCGCGGGCGTCTTCGCCTTGTCTTTTTTGGGCTTCTTCTGTTCCCGATTGGAACGCTGCTGGCCTTTGGCCATGGTCTTGTTCCTTGTCCGCGGTGGACGGCTTCGTGAAAACGCGATTGAACTGCTTGCTGGCGGCGGCGCCAAAAATATTCGCTAGGCGCCGCTAGGACGATGCATTATTAGCGGCGCGCCGAAACCGACGCGCCGTTGCGTTATAAATCAGACGGTGACTTCCAACCGATCGGCGGAGGACTTGCCGCTGCGACTGTCGACCACGATCTCGTAGGAAATCTTCTGGCCTTCGGCGAGGCCGCGAAGCCCGGCGCGTTCAACCGCGCTGATATGGACGAAAATATCGGCTCCGCCGGCGTCCGGCTGGATGAAGCCAAAGCCTTTTTGCGCGTTGAACCATTTGACGATACCGCTCTGCATGAGATGTTCCTTTCGAAAGAACAGTTGGTGGCGAGCGCGAACGCGCGTCGCCCGTTACATCGATGTTCTGGGAAGGAAGTCATGTGCGGCCGCGCCAAGAAAGCGTTTGAGCAGAGTCGTTCGACCGAAACCCGATTTCCATAATATGGGGCGCCCGCGCCCAAATGACAATGATCCCGCCAACCGCGCTTGCGTTCACGCCTTGTCGCCAGTCCGAAATCCGCCAATTCCCGGCGGAAGAACGCTAAATATTGGCGAGATTTTATTTTCCATCCGCCGGACAATTCGGACGCCATTCCAAAACGACAGTGGCTCGACCTGAGCAGCTGATGGCTCCAGCGCCAACGAGGGAGAAGCCCTCGCGCTCGTAAAAGCGTCGGGCTCGGGTGTTGTCCGCGTTCACGTCGAGCCGGATGCCGTCCGGCGACGCCTGGCGCGCCGCTTCGATCAACGCCCGCGCGGCGCCCGCGCCAAAGCAGTTGGGATGCACGCAGAGTTGATCGAGCCAACCGGTCTCGGGATGGATCACGACAAAGCCCGCGAGAAAGGTAGGCGCGCCTTCGTACAAGCAAAGCGTGAGCGCGCCGCCGGTCTCCAGCGCGGCTAGACGCGCCTTGAACCATTCGAGCCGCGCGTCGAAGTCGATATCCGCGTAGGTCGCGCGCCAGGACGCTAGCCACAACTCCATCAAGGCGGGCGTGTCAGTCGCGGCGCGCCGCCCGACGCGACGCGCGTGCGCGGCTTCCATGGCGCCGCCGCTCATGCTTTCCTCAAAAGGTCCAGCAATTGCCGATGGATCGCTTCATTGCCGGCGCAGATCTCTGATTTGGTCAGCATGTCCGGGCCGCCGGAGAGGTCCGTTACGAAGCCGCCCGCTTCCTTCACCAAAATGACTCCGGCCGCTATGTCCCAAGTTTGGATGCCGCGTTCCCAATATCCGTCGCATCGGCCCGACGCGACCATGGCGAGGTCCAGGGCGGCGGCGCCCAGGCGTCTGATATTGCCGACCTTCGCCATGACCGCCGCCAGCTCGACCTGAAAGCGCGCATGATGGGCGAGCCCGGCGAGCGGGGGTATGCCGCAGGCGACCATCGACTCCGCTAAGGTGCGGCGCGCCGCGACGCGCATGCGGCGGTTGTTGTGGAAAGCGCCCTGGCCCTTTTCGGCGACGTAGAGGTCGTCGCTCGCGGGATTATAGACGAGGCCGGCGACGATCTGGCCGTCCCGCTCCAGCGCCACGGAAACCGCGAAAATCGGTATTCCATGCAAGAAGTTCGAAGTGCCGTCGAGCGGGTCGATATGCCATACGTGGCTTTTGTCAGCGCCTTCGACCGCGCCGCTTTCCTCCATCAAAAAACAATAGCCGGGTCGAGCGCGCGACAATTCCTCGAACAGGGTCTTTTCCGCGCGTCTGTCGGCCGCGGTCACGAAATCGCCGGGTCCTTTGACGGAAACCTGGAGATTTTCCACCTCGCCGAAATCGCGCTTTAGCCCGCGCCCCGCCTTCATCGCGGCGGCGGTCATCACATTCATAAGGGCGGAGCGGATCATCGAAACCTCGGTGCGGGGCGGCTGGCGCAAGCTTTAAGAAAAGACGATGGACGCCTCCGGGCGTGAATCAGCGCCAATTCTTTTGACTTCTGGCGCATTTCAATGCCCACGCGCTCTCGCTCTAGTCAAGCGCCGGAAGGCGCGGGCGGTCGCGGGGGCGGATTCGCGTTCGTTAACTCATTCATAAAACTAGATCGCTAATAGCCATAATCGAACCTTTTTCGGCCCTCTGTTTTCGAGTTCGCCGCATGCCAAAAACGCGCGAGGCTTTTGGGCAAAATGGCGCACCCGATAAGAGCGCGCGCCCGCGCGCCGCGACGCGGCCGCCCTTGGGCGATCGTCAGCGCGATTTCGGCCAGACGGCGGCGCCGCGCTTCCCGTTGTCGCGCCCGCCATGCGTGACGGCGGGTCAGTTGCCGAGGGTGGCGATCCTCATGCTCGGCGCGGCCGTTTACGCCGACCGCGCCAATTTGATGACGGATTCGAATCTTCGCGGCGACCAGTCGCATGCGGCGGTCGATGTCGACGCCGCGCCGACGGCTTCCATTGGTCCGGCCCCGCGAATGGAGCCGGGCTCGGGCCGTTAACCATTGGTTAACCTTTCGCGAGCATCCTGTATCCATGCCGCCTAGCAGCCTGTCGGGCT
>PLAI01000286.1 GCA_003134075.1 Methylocystaceae bacterium
GCCTCGGCCTGGTCGTGGGTGACCAGGATGGTCGTGGTGCCCAGCCGCTGCTGGATCTGGCGCAGTTCGAGCTGCATCTCCTCGCGCAGTTTCGCATCCAGGTTCGACAGCGGCTCATCCAGCAGCAGCACCTGGGGACGGATCGCCAGCGCGCGGGCCAGCGCGACGCGCTGCTGCTCGCCGCCCGAAAGTTGGCGTGGATAATGCGACAGGCGCTCGCCAAGACCCACCGCCGCCAACTCCTCGGCCGCGCGCGAAAAAGCATCGCGGCGGCCGGCGAGTTCAAGCGGCGCCGCGACATTTTCAAGCGCGGTCATGGTCGGGATGAGCTGGAAGGACTGGAACACAATGCCTATGTTTTCACCACGAAAACGCGCCAGCGAATCTTCGTCGAGCTTTGTAAGATCGTGCCCGTCGACGTGGGCGGAGCCGGCGTCGGGCCGCTCTAGACCGGCGAGAGTCATCAAAAGTGTGGATTTCCCCGAGCCGGAGGGGCCAATGAGGCCAATTGTCTCACCGCGCGCTATTTTTAGGGACAGATTTTTGAGAACATGAACCCGCGCCGCTCCGGCGCCGAGCGTGAGGTCGATACCGATGAGTTCGATTACGGGCTGCGACACGGAAAGGGCCTCGTCCAAAACGCCCCGAGGGGCGACGCCGTTCGAGCGCCCTTATCGCGCGTTATCGGCGCGGCTCCAAGTAATCTTGATCCTTGCCTTGCTGCTCTGCTCCTTCGTCCCCGCCCGCGCCGAGCCGCTGCGCGTCCTCGCCTTTGGCGACAGTCTCACGGCGGGCTTCATGCTGCCGGCGGACGCCGCTTTTCCCGCGCAACTGGAGCGGCGGCTGCGCGCGGATGGATTCGACGCCACGGTCATCAACGCCGGAGTCTCCGGCGAGACGACCGCGGCCGGGCTTGCGCGCGCCGATTTCGCGCTGGGCGAAGGCGTCGATCTCGTGATTCTGGAGCTTGGCGCCAACGATATGCTGCGCGGCGTCGACCCGAAGGTCACGAGCGCCAACCTCGACAAGATCGTCACGGAAATAGAGGCCCGCAAAGCCGCCGTCCTGCTCGCGGGCATGGTCGCGAGCGGTAATTTCGGGCCGGACTACAAAGCGCGGTTCGACGCGGTGTTTCCCGATCTCGCGGCGCGGCGCGGCCTGCCAATTTATCCGTTTTTCCTGAGTGGAGTCGCTGGCGACAAGGCGCTCGTTCTACCCGACGGGCTGCATCCCAACGCCGATGGCGCCGCGCGCATCGCGAGCGGAATCGCGCCCCTCGTGGAACAAAGTCTGGCGCGTCTCAAAAACGCGCGGGAGCGGCAAGCCCCGCAATAGCGCGGGCTCACGGAATGGAGGAGAACATGCCCAGATTGTTCACGGCCCTCGAAATTCCTTCTTCCGTGGCCCAGAGCCTCGCTCGCCTGCGCGGCGGCCTCAATGGCGCGCGCTGGATCGACGCCGAATACTATCACGTCACCTTGCGCTTCATCGGCGACGTCGACGAGCGCGTCGCCCACGACGTGGCCCATGCGCTCTACGCCATTCGCCGCCCTCCGTTCACGGTCGCGCTTGACGAACTTACCTCCTTTGGCGGCGACAAGCCGCGCGCCATCGTCGTCCGGGCGCGGCCGGAGCCGGTCCTTATGGAGCTGCAGGCCGAGCAGGAGCGGCTGCTGCGCCGCCTCGGCGCGCCGCCGGAGCCGCGCAAATATACGCCGCATGTGACGCTGGCGCGGCTGCGTGGCGCGGCGCCTTCGGCGGTCGCCGCCTATCTCGGCGCGCGCGGCTATTTCCCGTCGCTGAAATTCGAGGCGACGCGCTTCGTGCTCTATTCTTCGCGCGATTCGGTGGGCGGCGGCCCCTACATCATCGAGGCGGAATATCCGCTGGGGCGCGTCGAGTTGATGGCCCGCGCGAGCGGCTCACGATTTTAGCGGCTCTTTCGTCTTGGACTTTGGCGGGAGCTTGCGGTTCGCCGCGACGATCGGCGCGAGCGAGGGATCTTTCGCCACGGCTTCGTCGATAAGCCGGTCGGTCGCGGCCTCCATGCGCTCTTCCAGCGTGGCGAAGAAGTCGCGCGTGTCCATGCCGGATTCGATCGCCGGCAGAAATTCCAGCACGACCGTGCCGGGCCGAATCAGAAAGGCGCGCCGCGCCCAGAACAGGCCGGAGTTGAGCGCGACCGGCACGACCTTCGCCCCGGTCGCCGCGTAGAACAGCGCGACGCCGAATTTATATTCGGGCGGCGCGCCGGCCGGGCGGCGCGTGCCCTCCGGAAAAATGAAGAACTGCCGACCTTGCGCGAATTTGGCGGTCACCTCGGCGTTGAGGCGCGGCATGAGCTTGCCGCCCTTGGCGCGGTCGACGGCGACCTGCTCGGCCGACAGAAGATACCAGCCGAAGAACGGGATGTAGATCAGTTCGCGCTTGAGGATGAAGAAGAAGTCCGAAAACAGCAGCGGCAGGGTGAAGGTCTCCCACACCGACTGATGCTTGCAGGCGACCATGACCGCGCCTTCTGGAATATTCTCCAGCCCGCGAAACTCGTGCCGGAGGCCGCAGATGACCTTGAGCCACCACAAGGAGGTGCGGCCCCATTGGCGGCCCAGCTCCAGCGTCGCCTGCCGAGGCAGCAGCAGCGCCGGCAGCCAGAGAGTCATCCAAAAGGCCAGATTGACGTAATAGACGATCTGAAACACCAGGGAGCGCAGGAAGAGCATGAGGCGGGCTCGTTTTGTCGAGGGGGAGACGCCTTTTACGGCGCCGGACCGGGCGATAACAAGCGGGGGCGCCTTGAGCCATCAGGCCGAAACCGGGATTCCCGGCTTCAAGGCCCCCTTGTCGTCGAAGAATGGCGTCAGATTTTTTGGCCGCCAGTCTTCTTGCCGGCTGTCTCCGGTCGCGTCGTCCGCGCAGGCGAGCGCCGCTTTTCCGTAGCGCTGGATGACGCTCGCGTGGATCGACTCGTTGATCGCGGCGAGAGGCTTTCCGTGCTCGTCGACCGGCGCGTAGACGTGGTCGCGCAAGTGATCGAGCAGCGACTCGTCGAACGCCCCGCCGCCGAGTTGCGCCCGGATCACGCGCCATGTCGGCCTTATGCGGTCCGCCGCGGACATGAGCGTGCGCGAGTCGTGATTTGGCGCGAGGGGATCGAGGTTGTTCGGATCGGGCAGGCAGGACCAGTCGAGCGTCAGCCCTTCTTCCTCGGCTTTTTTCGCCATCCAAACCAGTGGAATGTCGGCCAAGGAGCGCGTGGCGTAGCCCCCGCCGACATCGGAATGCGAACCGGCGAACCACACTTGCTCGATGCGAACGCCGTCCGGCGCCGTCCCCGTCCACGGTGTCGGCGTGAACTCCGCCCGGTGCTCCTCGATCGCCATGGCGTGACAGCCGCGCTTCACCACGGAGCAAGGACCGGTGTTGAGAAAGCCGTACTGCTGCCTGTCGAGCTTCGCGAACAGCGACCCGGGAATCCCGAGCGCGCCCACCGTGTCCCAGACGCCCAGGAATTTGATCGTGGCGTCGGCGTGACAATCCGAATGGCTCGACCGCATGAAGTCTTGCGGCGAGTGAGGGCCGGGACCGCGGTAGTATTGCCAGGCCCGGCCCATATCGCCGAGCTTTTGGCGCTTCAGCACGCCGCAAGCCGCGATGAATCCGGCGAGGCTGCGCGCCGTATAGGCCCCGCGCGAAAAGCCGAACAGGAAGATCTCGTCGCCGGGATAATAGTTTTGCGCGAGGAACATGTAGGCGGCGAGGATGTTGGCGGCGATGCCGTGGCCGGTCGCCCCGTCGAATACGGTCTCGAAATGCAGTCCCGTCGTGCCGACGCCGCGCAGATAGAGCGCGACCTGCAGCACGCCGCCCGTGTCCTGATAGGCATGGATCGATCGGGCCATCAGCGCGACATTGGTCGCGGCCGTTTGCGTGTCGGCGTCGTTCCATGTGCCGTCGCAGCAGACGATAATGCGCTTCATCGGAGGCTTCATCGGACTTCCCCTTATGCCTTGTAAAAATCGCGTCAGTCTAACCCGTCGCCGCGAAAATGGAATGCCGCGCGCCTGCGGCGGATCGCGATTTCCGCATGCGACGCCGGGCGGCGATCAACTCAAGCTGGATGCGTTGACTCGCCGCGCGTCGCGCCGTCATAGTGTCCGCGCCGGCCCGCCGCGGCTCGCCGTGAAGATTTTTCGCCGCTGTTTCAGTTCGGGAGCGCCAGATGATTCATCGTCGGTCCTGCCTCGCGTCATTTTTGCTCGCCTTCGCGCCCGCTCCCTCCTTCGCGCTGGAGCAAGCGCCCGGTTTGAACGACGAACTCGAGCAGGCGCGCGTAAAGCATGGTCTCCCGGCCCTGGCCGCCGCCGTGGTGAAGGACGGGAAGATTGTCGCCTCCGGCGCCGTGGGTGTGCGCGCGCTTGGAAGCGCCGTGAAAGTGACGATCGGCGATCGCTTTCACCTCGGCTCCGACACCAAGGCGATGACCGCGACCCTCGCCGGCATGATGGTTGACGAGGGCAAGCTACAGTGGACCTCGACCATTGGCGACGTGCTCGGCCCGGCGCTTCCCGGCCTCAACCGCCAACTCGCCGCCGTCACGCTGGAGCAGCTGCTGTCGCACACGAGCGGCATTCCTTCCGACACCAACGCTATTTTGAAGCTCTATTACAGTCCCGACGCTTTCCACTACAATTTGCCGGCGCTGCGCCTGCGCGTGCTGTCCGCCTGGAAATCCCATGCGCCGGCGACGCCGCCGGGTTCGGCCTTCCATTACGCCAATCTCGGCTATCTCACCGTTGGCGCGATGCTGGAAACAGTCGCCCGAATTTCTTGGGAAGAGCTGATCACGACGCGTATATACGCGCCGCTGGGACTTGCGTCGGCCGGCCTTGGCCCGCAGGCCAGCACGGGCAAGCTCGACGCGCCCGTGGGCCATGATGTGAGCGACAAGGGCGTGATCACGCCGATGCCCTGGGGACCCGCCGCCGACGTGCCGCCGGTGATGGGTCCCGCCGGTTCGGCGCATATGTCGGTGCTCGATTTCGCTGCCTGGGCCGGCTGGAACGCGGGACGCGGCAAGCGCGGGCCCGCGCTGGTGAAGCCGGACACGCTCGCGGCGATTTATCGTCCAAGGATCACCGTCGCCAAACTGGCCAGTTCCGGCCCGGGGACGCCGAAAGAGGGCCAATATGCGTTCGGCTGGGGCGTGGTGAAATTCGATTGGACGAGCGGGCCGGTGCTCACCCATAATGGCTCCAACAGCATGAATCTGGCGAAAATCATCGTCGATCCCGATCACGATCTCGGCGTCGTCGTGATGACGAATTTTCCCGGAGAAACCGCCGAGCAAGCCGCCAACGAGACGATCGAGGCGCTTTACCGGCGCCATGCGCCGAAAGCGACTTAGAGCGCTTTGCATTCGAGCTACAATAAGTCGCGCAAACCAAAGGGGATGCAGTGCGCGATGCGCCAACAAGAGCCATCACTGTCCTCCATGGAGCGGCGCAAAAGCGTGGGCGAGCATTAGCGACATGATCGCGATGCCGGCCCCGAGGACAAGCACGTGTTGTGTGTTGCGCAGATTGAAGCTGCCGACTCGACAGACGAGCAGGTAGGCTACGACCAGATTGAAGAGTCCCCACAGGACATTGACCAATGCGGACGACAGGCCGACTCCTGGTGGTGACGCGAAGGGGCTCTGGAAGGCGTTTCCCGAAACCCCACTGCCAAGATGGGGCAAGGTGTTCGCAAGAAATGCACCCCCGAAGAAGTATGCCAAATAATCGCGCCAGCGCATTGTTGTCCCTCTTCCAACCGCCAAGATAATGCTAACAATTTTCGCCGGAATGCAAACTGATACGCTTGCGCGTTTCAACGGCGACCGCTTGCGACATTCTTAGTCGCGGCATCGAGTGTTGGATTTCCACCACCAGCAACCCCGCCGACTCCTTTCGTTTCGCGAACACGAGGGCTAACACATGACCGGCTGCCTCAATCTGATCACCGACGTTCCCGGCCTCGCCGTTGGCAACGCGGAGGACGCCCGGCTGGCTTCGGGCGTCACGGTCGTCGTTTTCGACGAGCCCGCCGTCGCCTCGGTCGCCATTCACGGCGGCGCGCCGGGCGTGCGCGACACGGCTTTGCTGGAGCCGGAGATGACGGTCGAACGCATCGATGCGCTCGCGCTCTCGGGCGGCTCGTCCTTTGGGCTCGACGCGATGGGCGGCGTTCTCGCGGCGCTGCAGGAGCAGGGCCGCGGCTTCGCGATCGGCGACGCGCGCGTGCCGATCGTTCCCGGCGCGATCCTGTTCGATCTGCTCAACGGCGGCGACAAAAACTGGGGGCGCAAGCCGCCCTATTGGGATCTCGGCTTCGAGGCGGCGACCAAGGCCGGGCGCATGTTCGGGCTGGGCGTCGCCGGCGCGGGCCATGGCGCCAATACCGCCAATCTGAAAGGCGGCCTGGGCTCGGCCAGCGCGATCACATCCAATGGCTATCGCGTCGGGGCCATTGTCGCGGTCAACAGCCTGGGGCAGGCGACAATCGGAGACGGTCCGCATTTTTGGGCCGCGCCGTTTGAACGCGGCGCCGAGTTCGGCGGCCTCAGCTGGCCGACGCCAGCTCCGAGTTCGGCGCTCGATATGCGGCTGCAAACGGACCGTCTGGAGAACACGACAATCGCCATCGTCGCCACCGACGCGCCGCTGACCAAATCGCAGGCCAAACGCCTCGCGGTGCAGGCGCATGACGGCATGGCCCATGCGCTTCGGCCGAGCCACGCCGCGCTCGACGGCGACATCGTTTTCGCGGCCTCGACGGCGCGATCCGCCCCTCCGCCGGACGCGCGCGACCTCGCGGAGATCGGGATGATCGCCGCCGATACGCTAGCGCGGGCCATCGCCCGGGCAATTTTCGAGGCGACCTCGCTGCCTTGCGACGGCGCCCTGCCGGCCTGGCGCGATCTCTTCTCCGCGGACGGGTGGAATCCGGCCCCGTCGTAAATTAAGACCAGCGCCCGCGTGGCGGCGCCGCCGACGACTCCTCGTCCCCGACGCCCGCGTCGGCGCCAGCGAAGCGCTCCCAATTGGTTCGCGCGAGCGCGCGCAGATATTTGAGATATTCGCGGACGAGCAATTTCAGCACGCTCTTGTCGCGGGTCCAGTCGTCGACGTTCACATGTTCGCTGACCACCGGGAACGGATAGAGCGTGACGCCGGGCATCGCCGCCGACAGTTCCGCCAGCGCCCGCGGCATGTGGTAATTCGAGGTGACGACGATCAGCGGACCGTTGATGTTCCGCTCGCGCGCCCAGTCGCGCGTCTCGCGCGCGTTGCCGGCGGTGTCCAGCGCCCGATAGCCGAGATCGACGCAGCAGGAGAACAGGTCTTTCGACACCGGGAGAATTTTTTCGAGATCGGCGCCCAGCGTCGCGCGGTTGACGCCGGTGATGAGGAGACGCCGCGCCTGTCCGCGCGCCAGCAGTTCGGCCGCCTCCAGCACGCGGTCGGAGCCGCCGGTCAGGGCGACGACGCCCTCCGCCCGCGCCATCAGCCGGGTCTCGACGCGCTCCAGCGACGACGCGAAAGAGACGAAGCCGGCGACCAGCGCCGACAGCGCGAAGCCGCAAAGGCAAACCGCCGAGAGCGCGGCCATTCGCCCCACGCGAAATTCTCGCGATCGCGAATTGTGGCTCTCCATCGTCACGGCCGACCGCTCCCCCGCGCTCCCGCGCGCCATGTTGCTCGATTGAACGTAAATATTCCGGCCCAAGATTGCGAAGTGTTTTGTTAACGCGACGCGTGTTTCGCTCGAGAGCGGATCAATTCAATTCGCGCAGTCGATGCATGACAATCATGCGGGACATTCGCCCGGTCAGCAGCGCGACCACCGCCGATAGGATCAGGATCGCGCCATAGCCGCTCAGCCCCAGCGAGACGCTGCCGAACATCGCCTCGATTTGTTCGCCGCCAGGCGTCGTGTCGACGCGCCGCGCGACGAAACCGGCTAGCGCGAAAAACGCCGCCGCCGCGCCGCCGCCGATCAGCGCGCCGCGCAGACCGAGCGCCAGAAAGCGGCGCTCGAACTCGCGCGCGATGAAATCGTCGCTCGCGCCGACGAGGTGCAGAACCTCGACGATCTCGCGGTTGGTGGCGACAGCCGCGCGGGTGGCCGAGGCGACCGCCACCGCCATGACCGCGACGATCAGCACGAAAATCAGCGCGGCGATCGCGACGACCGTGCTCGCCATGGCGCCGAGCCGCTCCAGCCAGAGGCGGTGGTCGTCGAGCGTCGCGGCCGGCGCCTTGGCGGCGAGTTCGTCCTTCAGCTCGGCGAGATTGGGGCGCTTGTCGGCGTCGAGCGTGACGACGATCATGCGCGGCGTCGGCAGCTCGGAGAGATCTAGTCCCTCGCCAAGCCAGGGCGCCAGCAGCGCCTCGGATTCGGCCCTTGTGTAAACGCGGACGTCGCGCACGCCCGGCGTCGACCGCGCCATTTTGGCGGCGTCGGCCACGTCCGCTTCCATGTCGCGGCCGGGCATGGAGCGCACCTGCACGCTGACCTCGCGCGCCACCTCCTTGCGCCAGTCGGCGCTGGCGTCGGCGACCATCAACGCCGCCCCCGCCGCCAGGGCCGCGAGAAAAGTCATGATCGAGATCACAATGACCAGCGACCGCCCGGCGATCGAATCGGTCGGCGCCAGCGGCTGCTCGCGCGGCGGGGTGTTCTCCTCCCCGGGCTCTCCCGGCGCCGGGTTCGTCCAGCCGAAAGCTTTGCGCAGCGGACTTTGCGTCATGGGGCTCCAACTCTCACGGGCGCTCCTTTAGGCGGCTCATTCGAACACATGCAGTCGCCCGTCCGCGAGGACGAGCCGGCGGGCGCTGTCATATTGCTCCATCAGAGCGAGGTCGTGGGTGGCGATCACCACGGCGGTGCCGGATTTGTGCAATTCGATGAACAGCCGCAGCAGCCGCCGCGCCAGCGTCGGATCGACGTTGCCGGTCGGCTCGTCGGCGATCAGCAGCTCGGGCCGCGCGATCAGCGCCCGCGCGATGGCGGCGCGCTGCTTCTCGCCACCCGAGAGCACGGTCGGCCGGACGAATTTGCGGTCGAACAGCCCGACCCAGCGGAGCAGCTCGAACACTTCCGCGCGGTAGCCGGTTTCGTCGCGCCCCAGGACGCGCAGCGGCAGCGCGACGTTTTCATACAGCGTCAGATGATCGAGCAAGCGGAAATCCTGAAACACCACGCCAATGCGGCGGCGGATTTGCGTGATGGCGCTCTTGCCGAGCGTCGCGGCGTCCTCGCCGAACAGCGTGATTTCCCCACGCGTCGGCTTCAGCGACAACAGGATGAGCTTGAGCAGGCTCGTCTTCCCCGCGCCCGAGGGGCCGGTCAGGAATTGAAACGAGTCGGGCTCGATCGAAAAGGTCAGGTCGCGAAGCGTCTCCGGCCCCATTCCGTAACTCAGGCCGACGTTCTCGAAGCTCAACACAATGGAACTCCCTCAAACGCGGCGGCGCGGCGGGAAGGGAATCACCGCCCGCCAAGGCGAGGCAGCTTAAAGCATTGTCGCGCGCCGCGGGACTGCCGCGGCGATATTTCGCTCCGTCAAAACCGTCCGCGCGAAAGACGCTCACGCTTCGTTAACTACGATCATTGAATGTATTCGCCAGTCGTCATCACACCCAAGCGAGACCAGACCGTCCATGAGCGCCGATCCGGACGACAGCTTCACTCTAGATACGATCGTCCCCGCGGCGGCAGGGGACGAGATGTCCAAAGCCGAGAAAGCCAAGGTCAAGATTCGCGACGCCTTCAAGGCTCGCCTCCTGGGCTTCATGCCCCCGAGCGCGGAGCAGCGCGCGTGGAGGCGCGAACCCGTCCTCATATCTCCGGACGCCGCAAACGAGCGGCCGCGGCCGCGCGACTTCGCCAAGCTCGACTTGGCGATCGACTTGCCCGAGGTAAACTTGGCCGCGATCGACCCGGCGGAGATTTCGGCCGAGGCCTCAAGCGAATCGCCGCGCGCGCCGACCTATGAAGAGCTTTGGCGCGAACCGCGCCGCCTCGCCGCGTCCATTTCCGCCCCGCCCGCCCCCAGGGACCGCTTGCCCGGTTGGGCCGCCGTCGTCGCGATTTTGATGGGCGTCTCGGCCTTGATCGCCCTGCGCGACAAAATCGTCGATGTCGCGCCGCCGGCGGCCAAGGCCTTCGCCGCCATCGGCCTGCCGGTCAATCTCGCCGGGCTGGAGTTGCGCGAGGTGCGTTCGCATATCGAAATGGACGGCGCGCGCAAGGTGCTGGCCGTCGAGGGCGAGATCGCCAACACGCGCCGCGAAAGCCGCTCGGTGCCGCCCGTGGCGCTGACCGTGCGCGGCGAGGATGGGCAAGCCAAATACGCCTGGACCACGCGCGCGGCGAAATCGCGGCTCGAACCGGGCGAAACAATCGCCTTCCGCGCCCGCCTCGCCTCTCCGCCGGAAAGCGGCGCGGACGTGCTGGTCCGCTTCTCCAGCCTGGAGGAAGCGGCGGGGAGGAAGCCAGAGGCGGCCACGCGGTAGGACGGGAATTCCCGCCCCTCGCTCTTTATCCCCCGCGCATGGAGTGGATGGAGACGCCGCCATCGCGCGGCGCCGCCAAACACCCCGGCGTGGCCGATCAGAAATGGTTCGGGATCCAGGAGTCGTCGCCAGGGTCGAACTTATAGGTATAGCTGAGCGAAAGCTCCAGCCCGCTCAGTGACGCCGTGACATTGGTGCCCGCGCCGTAATGGGGCTGCACGACCACCGGGAAGGACGAAACCGGATAGGGCGGCGACGGCAGCGCGTAGGAGAAGGCCACGTACGGCACGTTCTCCTGTCCGCTCAGCGTGTTCTTGAAGGCATAGACCGCCCCGAAGTCGATCGAGGAGTTCTTGGTCAGCTCATATTTGAAGCCGCCCGCGGCGTGGTGCACGGTGAGCGCCGGCGCCAGCACGTTGAGCGTCACGTCCTGCGAGCCGATCATCGGGCTCGTATGCCGGTAGCCGGCGCGCAGCGTCAACTGCTTGGTGGCGCGCCATTCGACGCCGAAGGCTTCCGCGTCCGTGTCGCGCCAGCCAAAGCCCGGTCCGCCAAACGAGCCGAGCGAGCCGGGATAAATCGGACCACTGGGATTGCCCAGCGCCGGAACGGCCGAATAGAAAATGTGCTTCCAATCGACCATGATCGTTATGTCGGGGCGCAGGTCGTAGGCGAAGCCGGCCGTGACATCGGCGGGAATATCGAGCTTGCCGTGGTCGCCGACGGCGCCGGCGTATTTCTCGAAATTCGACATGAACATCGGCGTGGCGCCGGCCAAGCCGAAGCGCAGCCCCTTGGTGATTTCATACTGCAGGCCGAGGCGAATGCCGCCGCCAAAGGAATAGTCGTAACCATTGTCCGAGAGATGATAGGGGTCGCGCGACCAGGGCGCGAGAGTCTTGAGCCCCTGTATGTTGAGCGATTGCGCGGCGAGCGTCGGAGCGAGAGCCAGGGTGACCGCGCCGATTTTATGGGCGTAGACCACGCTGAAGAATTCCTGCTGATAGTCGATGCCGGCGAAGCCGCCGCCGAACGGGCCGCCCGCCGACGGGCCGATCAAGGGGGAGGCCACGCCGGGCAGGGGAAAGGCGGGGGCATAGATCGGCGGCTTGAAATTGCCCATGCTGTATGAGGTGTTGATCCCGCCATTGCCGTAGGAGACCATGCCCCAGGCCGATTCCGCGTCGATGGGCGAGGCATTGGCGCTGTTGGGCACGGGAAAGATCGGTCGTCCGCTCTGCACGTCGCCGGGCGCCAAGACGACCAGCGGGCCGCTGGCTTCATAGCCGCGGTCCGGCAGCAGGGCGGAAATCCCGAATTGATATTGGCGGTCCATGCCGACGATGCCCGCCGGATTGATCGACATCGACATGGCGTCGACCGAATCGGCCACATCCGCGCCCGCGACGGCTTTTTGGCGCGCGCCAAAGCCGATCAGTTCGATGCCGTCGGCGGCGCGCCCGGGGGTGGCTGAAAGAATCGCGGCGAGTGACGCGGAGGCGAGGAGAACGCGCGAAATTGCTTTTTGCATGACGTATGATCCGCGTCCCGGAGGGTGATGTAGCGGCGCCGACGCACGCAATAATAGTCTCGGCGCATGCATAACTTACCCATTTTTTAGGCTCCGCACATTACGCGAAACCGTCCGGCGCCCATTTTCCCAGCGGTGTCACATTTTTGCCACGCTCCCGCATCGAGGGCCAACGTTGCTTGTCCCGGGGCCAAATAGGCGTTACCTTATTTCGAATGGCGAGGGGCGCCGCTTCACGCGGCTGAGAAGCACCCGTCGAACCTGATCCGGGTCGTGCCGGCGGAGGGAATGCCAGCGCGGATGTGGCGGGCGCCGTAAGGCTCCGGCCATGTGGTCCGTTCAAAGCCTCCCCGCCTCCGTCATGATCCTTACGGCCCGCCGCCCTTGCAGCGGCCCGGCCGCGAAGGAGCGTGACCATGAACGCGCAAGACAAAAATCCCCCGACCCCCGTGAGCGTGACGACCGGCCCGATCGGCGGTTCGCGCAAGCGTTATTCCTCGCCCCCCGGCGCGCCCGGCCTCGCCGTGCCTTATCGCGAAATCGAGTTCGACCCGGCCTCTGGCGAAGCGCCGCTGCGCATCTATGATTCCTCCGGCCCCTATGGCTGCGCGGAATTCGCGCCGGACCTCTCCGCCGGTCTTCCGAGCGCGCGGCCCTGGCTCAAGTCGCGCGAGGGACTCGAGACCTATGCGGGCCGCGAGGTGAAGCCCGAGGACAACGGCTTTGTCGGGCTGGAGCATCTCGCGCCGCCGTGCCCGGCCTCCTCGCGCCCGCTGCTGCGCGCCGCCGGCTCCCGTCCGGTCACGCAGCTTGAATTCGCCCGCGCCGGGATCGTCACGGAGGAGATGCGATATGTCGCGCACCGCGAGAATCTCTGCCGCGAACGCGCCTTTAACGAGGCCGCGGCGCGCATCGCCGACGGCGAGAGCTTTGGCGCGGCGATTCCCGAATTCGTGACGCCGGAGTTCGTGCGCGGCGAGATCGCCCGCGGCCGGGCGATCATCCCCGCCAACATCAATCATCCCGAACTCGAACCGGTGATTATCGGCCGCAATTTTCTGGTCAAGGTCAACGCCAATATCGGCAATTCCGCCGTCACCTCCTCGGTCGCGGAAGAGGTCGAGAAAATGGTGTGGGCTGCGCGCTGGGGCGCCGACACGGTGATGGACCTCTCGACGGGC